>CAIWOY010000149.1 GCA_903914415.1 uncultured Phycisphaerales bacterium
AGACATGCCGGAACTGGCGATCAAAACGGACGATGATGTCCGGCGCGTTGTCCATCAGGGTTTCGAGTTCCCGCGTGCGGCGAACCAGGGCATCCTCGGCGAGCTTACGATCCGTGATGTCCACGACAGCGATTCGACAGCACTGCCGATCCCCGGCCCGATCTGGCGACAGAATGGTCTCCAGGCGGGCAAAGAAGTGCTGGCCGTCGGCCTTCCGGAGGCGCAACTCGCAGGTCTGTCGCCCGCTGTCCGCGCCCAGTCGTTGTCGGTGCAAATGGAAGATGTCCTGATCCTCAGGCAGGACAAAATGGCTCAGCCGCTGCTTCAGCAACGGGCTGCGCGCGATGCCGAACAGGCCGGCGGCCGTCAGGTTGGCCTCGACGATCACGCCGTCCGGGTCGAGCACCAGGTAGCCGACCGGTGCAAAATCGAACAGGTCGCTGTACCGGGCGCTGGACGCCTCGAGCGCCAACTGCGCGGCCCGCAGCTCCTCGTTCTGCATCTGCAGCTCGATTTCGTGCACCTGGAGCTCGTGCAGCACAGACGGGGCGTCGGCGGGCAGACTCTCCGCGTCCCGCGTCGTCTGGCCTAGCTGCTCTTCCGCGCGCTGCCGCATGTCGCTATCCGGTGCTGCTATTCGGTCTCTCGCGCTCATCGCTTTCGCTCCCGCCTCACGGCGTTCCGTGGTCTATTGTGTGCGCGCCCTAACGTCCTGTAGTGCGACTGGGGCTCTCTGTTGGTCTGTGACATCCTCCATGGCCAGTAGGATCAGGCCGGGCTGCTCCGGCGCCAGCTCCAAGCGGCGGGCATTCAGCAGCATCACCCGGTGTCCGATCAACGGGAACTCCTTCTGGACTTCGAAATCCTCGAACAGGCGTTGCCGCGGCAGCACCTGCTCCAGCATTCTCCGGAGCTCGGGGATATCCCATTGTCCGGCGCCCAACTCGAAGATGACCCGCTGCGTGGTTTCCTCGGCTCGCGTTTGAAAGGTCCGGTAGAAGGACTTGTTGGCGGACACGACGTGCATGTCCGCATCGAGGACGAGCAGGGGCTCCCGGATCGTCTCGACGATGCCCGCCGCCAGCGCGTGGGCCTTCTCCACGCCCTTGTTGCGCTCGGCTTCCTTGATCGCGTTGATGTCGACGAACGTGATGACGAGCCCATCGACGACATTGTCCGCCGTGCGATAGGGCAAGGTCCGCATCAGGTAGTGGTGCCCGTCGATCGTCTCGACTTCCTGCTCTTTGGGCGCCAGCGTCTCGAGCACGCCCCGTGCATCGGCTTCGAGCCCGTCGTACTGCAACTTGCTCACGATGTCGCCGACCGGGCGGCCCAAGTCCGAATCGATCAGCTTGATCACGCGCTTGGCGTATGCGGTGAACCGGCGGATATTCAGGTTGGTGTCCAGGAAGATGGTCGCGATCTCCGTGCTATTCAGCAGATTGCCCAAGTCGTCGTTGGCGCGTGACAGGCTCTCAATCTTGCACTGCAGCTCCGCGTTGACGGTTTGCAGCTCTTCGTTCAGCGATTGCATCTCCTCCCGGGAAGTTTCCAGCTCCTCGTTGCTGCTCTGCAGCTCCTCATTCGTGGACTCGACCTCCTCGTTGGCCGACCGGAGCTCCTCGATCGTGCTCTGGAGGCCCTCCCGCGTGAGCTGGAGTTCCAGCTCCAGTTCCTCCGTGCTGGGGCCCTCCCGCTTGGCGGTCGTCGCCTTCGTTCCGTGTACCGACCGCCGGCGCCGCCGGGGCTGCTCCAGGACCACCGTCAGCAGTCCCTGGAGAGCTTCTGGTTCCGCGAGCTTCCGGACGGTGAGTTTTACCACCTGCCGAGTGTCCCCCGTGGCGATCACGATCCCATCCTGCACGACCTCGGTGTCGGAAGAGAGCACCTTGCGAATCGCCGTCGCGAGCGGCATGCGCAGGCCCTCGCGCGCCATGGCCAGGATGTTCAGGCGCGGCTGGCCGGAGGGCATTTCCAAGTAAGCGCCCGTGTGCCCATGAATGTGAATGATGTCCGCGCGATCGTTAATGACCACCGTGGGCGGCGCATAGCGATGGAGCAACATCTTCTCGACCAGCGCGGCGGCCGGCGTGTTCCGGAGCGCTCCGGTTGCTTCCGGGGCTGGCGGAGGGCCGGCTGCATCACCACGGCGCGTGGCCCAAAGCTCTGTAGCGATTCCGGGCGGAGGGGCGGTGTCCTTGCGCACGTATACCTTCCACTTGTGATCGAGCGTCTCGAAGTCGTCGGCGCAGCCCCCGATCGTCTCGGAAGATCCGAGGAGCAGCAGCCCGTGCGGCTTCAGGGCGTACCGAAAGACGGCCAGGAGCCGCTGCTGGAGGTTGCTTTTCAGGTAAATCAACAGGTTGCGGCAGGCGATGAGGTTCAGCTTCGTGAAGGGCGGGTCCTTCGTGAGGTTGTGCGGCGCGAAGACCAATGTCTCCCGGATGTCGTGGTTGACGCGGTAATGGCCGTCCTCTTCGGAAAAGTACCGCCGCAGGCGTTCCGGGCCCACGTCGGCGGCGATGCCGTGCGGATACAAGCCATTGCGGGCGCTCTCGATCGCGTGGCCGTCCAAGTCGGTTCCGAACACCTGCACGTTGAAACGCACTTTCAGGTCATTCATGCACTCGTGCAGCAGAATGGCGAGCGAGTAGGCTTCTTCCCCCGTCGAACAGCCCGGCACCCAGACGCGCACCGCCTGGTTCTCCGGGATCAGCCGGAGGAGCGCCGGCAGCGCCGTCCGGCGGAGAACGTCGAAAGCCTCCGGATCCCGGAAGAAGCTGGTCACGCCAATCAGCAGCTCGCGGAAGAGAATGTCGATTTCCTGGGCATTCTCGCGCAGGAAGCGGACGTAGCCCTCCAGCGTCTCGATCCGATGCACGCTCATGCGCCGCTCGACCCGGCGACGGATCGTGCTGAGCTTGTAGGACGAGAAGTCGTGGCCCGTGCGACTACGGATCAGGATAAATGCCTGCTGCAGGGCCCCATCCAGAGCAGCCGTGCTGTCGTCGCTGGCCGTACGACCCGCCAGATACGAGCCCCGCGCGTACTCGACGATCCGCGCGGCCATCTCGTGGGGCGGTAGAACGTAGTCCACTAAGCCGGTGGCGATGGCACTGTCGGGCATGCCCGCGAACGAGGCGGACGCCGGGGCCTGCGCCATCATCATCCCGGATTCGCCTTTGATCGCCTTTACGCCCACGGTCCCATCCGACCCGGTGCCGGAGAGGATGACGCCGATGGCGTGCTCGCGCTGATCCTCCGCCAGCGAGCGCAAGAAAAAGTCGATCGGGAGCGGTATGTGGTGCGGCACCGTGGATTGAAACAGTCGCAGAGTCCCGTTCAGAATGGCCAGATCGTGGGAGGGCGTGTTGACGTAGACACAGTTGGGCTCGACCTTCATCCCGTCCTGGGCCTTTTGCACAGGCATGCGCGTGTGCCGTTGCAGCAGTTCGGGCAAGAGGCTGACTTGGTCGGGGGCCAGGTGCGTGACGATGACGAACGCGATGCCCGGCTCGCTCGGCACGTGCGCCAAGAAGCTCTGTAGCGCCTCGAGCCCGCCGGCCGACGCACCGATCCCCACGATCGGAAAACGCTGCGCGACGTCCGGCGCCACAACGGGCGTCACCGGCTGGGCCGAAGAACCCGCGCCCTGGCTTCCGCGCGACTTGCTTGTCTTCTTCGGCGGCGGTTTGCGTTTCGGCGTGCTTATTCGGGTCGGCATGTCACGAAGCTCCCGCCGCCGGGCGGCGCTGAGGTTCAGGCGCGCGATCCCAATGAGGCCTACCTATCCAGTGCCTGTCGGACTTTCGCCAGCAGATCGTCGGGGCCGTACGGTTTCTGGATGAACCCCGCCAGCCCGGCTCCCGTGAAACGGGCGAGGGCATCCTGCTCATCATAGCCGCTCGACAGGATCACGGGTAGGTCGGCCCGCTCGCGACGAATGTCACGGAGTACCTCTTCGCCGCCCAGGCGCGGCATGGTCAGGTCGAGCAATACAGCGTCGATCGTGTCTCGGTGGGCACGGAATACCTCCAGCGCTTCCCACCCGTCACTGGCGGTCAAGACCGTGAAGCCGGACCGGGCCAGGACCGCCTGGGCGACGGCGCGCACCGGCTCTTCGTCGTCGGCCACGAGCACGGTCGCCGTCTCTTGCCGGTGCCCGGCGGACAGCGGTATCGACGGAAACCTCGCGGGCATAATGGGCACACTGGTCCGCTGGGTCGCCGGAAACAGGACTCGGAAGGTCGTTCCGTGCGCGGGCTGGCTCTGTAGCACGATCGCGCCGTGATGGGCGCGCACAATGCCGAGGACGGACGCCAAGCCCAGTCCGCGCCCCGTGAACTTGGTCGTGAAAAACGGCTCGAAGATCCGTAGCGCCGTATCCTCCGTCATGCCGCAGCCCGTGTCGGCGACTTCGACGAAAACGTAGGTCCCCTCCGGCGGGTTGTCCTGAAGGGACGTCTTGGCCAGATAGGTCTGGTCGGCCTCGATCGCCCCGGTGCGCACGGTAATCGCCCCCTCGTGGTCGCCGAGCGCTTCGGCCGCATTGGTGAGCAGATTCATGAACACCTGGCGGACTTGGGCGGCGTCCGCCTCGATCACGGGCAGCCCGGTGGGCAGGTCGAGCCGTAACTCCGCCTTCTTCGAGAGCGAGGCCTGCAAGAGGTCGAGCATCTCGTTTGCGAGCCGGGAGAGATCAACTGGCGCAACAGCGGATCTACCCTTCCCAGCGTAAGCCAGCATTTGCCTAACCAACTCCGCTGCGCGCTGCGCCGCGTGCACGACATGTTGCAGTCCCTCCTGAGCAGGTGACTCAGTTGGAACCTGCATCTGCGCCAGACTAGCGAATCCCAGAATCCCGGTCAACAGGTTGTTGAAGTCGTGTGCGATCCCGCCCGCGAGCACGCCGAGGCTTTCCAGCTTTTGGGCCTCCTGAATCTTCGCTTCCAGCCGGTGCCGCTCCAGCTCCGCGTGCTTGCGCTCGGTGACGTCGCTGATCGTCATGCGGCAACCCGGCGTTTGGCCGTTCCTGCTCGGAGCCTGAATGCTGTCCAACCGGGCGCAGAGCGACGTGCCGTCCTTTCGCACCAGTTCCAGCTCGCAGGCCAGGCGCGTGTGGCCCGCGAAGACCGCTTTCATGTGCGAGCGAAACCGATCGCGATCGCAGGTGGCGACCGAGCGCGAGAGGCTCCTGCCGGCCAAGAAACCGCGCTCGATGCCGGTCATGGCGGCTGCGGTGAGATTGGCTTCCTGGATGACCCCTTGCGGATCGAGCGTGAGATACCCCACGGGCGCGAAGTCGTAGAGATCGGAGTACTGGTCGCGCGACTCCTCGAGCTTCCGCTGGGTCTGCCGCAATTGCTCGTTCTGCATGTCCAGCTCGATCTGGTACACCTGCAGCTCGTGGACCAGCTTCTGGACATCCTCGACCGGCATTGTGGCGATGTCGTGGCGGGTCAGCCGCACCAGCCTTTCGGCCCGTTGGCGGAGGCCGTCAGCGTGCGCTACGCTGGCTGTCTTCGCATTCATGCGCGCTCCTCCCACCGTCGAACTCCACCCCGGGACGATGTTTACCCAGGTTCCCGAGCGCAGACCCCGAACCCGGTCTCGGTTCCCGCGCGAGTCGAAAGCTCCGCCGCCGCCCCAAACCACCGCGACGATCACGCGTCTGGTCGATCGATGACCCTCCTCGGGCCCCGCCAGTGCCCTGCAACGCACGGACCTCGCGCAGACTCCACCCTTGACGTGTCTCCACATGAGCACT
>CAIWOY010000150.1 GCA_903914415.1 uncultured Phycisphaerales bacterium
ACGGTGAACTTCACGCCGACGGTCGTGGCGCCCTGCGAATTCGGGGCCGGCGGGATGCCGCGCGTGCTGTAGTCGAAGGCGAAGTTGGCGGTGTAGTCGCTCGACGAGGTGTAAAGGTGCCAGTTGGAAGCCGACGTGCCGCCGTCGAAATCGTCCTGGAAGACGACGACCTCGACATTCGGGTCCGCGGCGGTGCAGCACCCGTTTACGAAGCGGGTCTGCAGCTCATTCCAAAGCTCCGCCCGCGTCCCATCGTAATTGAGGGCCCACATGCCCACACCCTGCAGATTCTGGTCCTGCGCGAGCTGGTATTTCAGCCCCAGGCTCTGCGCGTCGTCGTACCAGACCTGGTGCCAGACGCCCGACACCTGGTAGTAATACCACGGCGTCTGCGAGATCGTGTCCCACTGCCGCCCGTAGGTCTGCGAGTTCGGTTGGTCGTTGCGGAAGAACGTCGCGCCGACCCAACTGACGACGGCCACCCGCGGCGACGACGACGCGGTCGTCCAATGGCCGCCGTAGTACGGCAGGCCGAGGATGATCTTCTCGGGGTGCACCTGCGTGACGGGGTAGTACTGGCTCAGGACCGTGTTGGTAATGCAGATGCCGCCGCCGCTGGCGGTCAGCGGGGAGTTTGGGCCGGTATAGGTGCTCCAGCTCCCGGCGAACGCATAGCCCATGATGAAGATGCCGTCGCAACTATTGGCGAGCGCCGCCAGATCCCAGCCCGAGGCGAGCGCGGGGCCGGCGAAGGTCACCTCGCTGCCGGGGATCTGCGTGTGCATGTACGCGGTCAGCTCGGCCATGAAGAGGTGGACGGTCGAGCGCCACGTGCCGGTGCCTTCAAAATCGATATTGATGCCGTCGGCGCTGCCCTGGAGCATCTTGGCCTTCATGTTGGCGAAGAAATTGGCTTTGTAGGTCGCGTTGTTGATGAGCGTCGTGATGGTGGAGTCGGTGAAGATCGTCGCAACGAGGATCACCTTGACGCCATTGGCGTGCGCGGAATTGATTGTGCTCGTCCACGGCCAGCCGTGCAGGTTGGTGAGCGAGCCGTCGGCGGCGCCCTCGACCGAGAAGCACGCGACGTGCGTGATCAGATTCCAGTGGATGTTGGCGGAGCTTTCCCAATAGGGCAGGTAGCCGAAGATGGTCCGACAGGGCCGCGCCGTGCGCGGCGACTGCAGCGGCAGGATCGGCTCGCCCGGGCGACCGAGCAGGTCCGGCGACGTGGGTGTGTCGCGGTGCGCCTCCAGCTCCTGCTGATGCGGGCTGACGATCGCTGCGATGGGCAGCGGCGTCTCTGGGACGCCGCCATCCTGGAGATCCAACGCTTGGCAGATTCCCCCGATGGTCAACGCCGCAAGAATGAGCCCAATACGCATCGCCAGCGCCTCACTCCCCCTCAGACACCACTATACATCGGCGGGGCCGGGTGGCGGGTGTGGATTCTGGGGCGGAATTGAATCGCTTGCTGGCTTCACGACCGTGGCACGGGAAGGCGAAGTACAACTTCGCCCTACCGGCCCTACCGGCCCTACCGGCGACGAGACGGCCGTGGCACCGGGCGCAGTCTGGCGCTACAGCTCGGGAGCCGGGAAGGCGCGGGCCATCGTCTCCAGGTGGGCCCAGTTCTCGCGAATCTGCGCCTGCAGCGCGTCCAGGTCCAGCGTCGCGGAGCGGTAGCGGCGTTGCCGCTTGATGTAGTCCTCGAGCGGCGTGCCATCGGGGCGCGCGTTGATCCGATAACGTCGGCCGCCGTACACCTCGTACAGCGGGAACAGCCCGCAGCGCACCGCCGTGTCGATCAGGTCCACGCTATCGCCCGGCTCCGACTTCCACCCGGTGGGGCACGGCGAGAGCATGAGCAAAAACCGGAAGCCCTTCATCTGCCGCGCGGTCTTCACCTTCCGCATGAAGTCGTCGCGGTGGGCCACCGACAGCGTCGCCGCGTACGGCACGCGGTGCGCCGCGACGAGCGCCATGATGTCCTTCTTCGGCTCCAGCTTGCCTTCGCTGGTGGTGCTGGTCTTGACGCCCTGCGGCGTGGCGCTGCTGCGCTGCCCGCCGGTGTTGCCGTAGATCTCGTTGTCGTAGCAGATGTAGAGGAGGTCTTCGTTGCGTTCGGCGGCCGCGGACCAGGTGGCGACGCCGATGTCGTAGGTCCCGCCGTCGCCGGTCCAGCAGACGGTCAACTCGTCCTCGCCGTTCATCGCGTAGACGGAGGAGACGCCGGTCGCGACCGACGCGGCGCTGGCGAACGTGCACGCCACGGTCGGCACGCCGTAGGCACTGGTTGGGAACGTGCCGGCGGTGACGATGCCGCAACAGGCGGGGATGCATAGGGTCGGGCGCTCGCCTTCGAGCGCCTGCTCGAGCCACTGAAGCCCGATCGACATGCCGCAGCCGGCGCAGTTCGTGTTGCCGGGCCGCAGAATCCCGTCGCAGCGCGCCTCATGGGGTGTGACCGGCGCGGTAGTCATGAGAGCACCTCTTTCCAGACGGGCTCGCTCGCAACGGTGCGCGCGTTGAGGTCGTCGAGAATCTCGTCGAGGATGGCCGGGGTGACATCGCCGCCGCCGAGCCCCACCAGGTAGTCCTGGAGCAGGAGGCCGGGCTTCTCGCGCAGGCTGGTGGCAATCTCGGTCCAGAAGATGCCGCCGGAGCCGGGCGAATGGTTGCGGTCGAGGACGCCGACGCGTTTGGCTGACCCGATCGCGCGCACATAGTCCTGGCGCGGGAAGGGGCGGAACAGCTTGGCTTTGATGAGGCCGATCTTCTGCCCGCGCTCGCGCCGCCGCTTCACGACGGTACGGAGCGTCCGCACCATCGTGTTGCAGGCAATCAGCACGGTTTCGGCGTCCTCGGTGTGCTCGGCCGACAGCGTGCCGTGCGGCCGGCGGCCGAAGACCCGCTCGAATTCGTCGATCGCCTCGGCGAGCACCTGCGGCACGCGGTCCATCGCGGCCTGAATCTCCATGCGATGTCGCTCGGTGTCGTGCGGAACGATCATGCCGCCCACGGTCACGCCCTTGCCGCGCAAGCGGTGCGGCAGATCGAGCGGCGGCAGGTAGCGGTCCACCTGCTCCTGCTCGGGCAAGTCGACGACCGTCTGCGTGTGCGACACGACGAAGCCGTCCTCCGCGACAAGCGAGGGCAGTAGCACGCGCGGGTCCTCGCTCACGCGGAACGCCAGCAGGATCGTATCCACCAGGTCCTGGTGCGATTCGGTGTAGAACTGGAGCCACGCCGCGTCCCGCAGGGCCAGCGTGTCGCCCTGGTCGGTCCAGATATTCCACGGCGGGCCGAGGGTGCGGTTGACGCCGATCATGACAATCGGCAGGCGGTAGTAGCCGGCGGCGAAGACGTTCTCGGTCATGTAGGCGAGGCCGTTGGACGAGCTGGCGGTGAAAGAGCGGGCGCCCGCAAGCGCGCCGCCGATGCACACGCCCATTGCGCTGTGCTCGGACTCGACCGCCACGACGCGGCCCTTGGTGAACTTGAAGTCGCGCAGGAACTCGACGATTTCGGTTTGCGGCGTAATGGGGTACGCGCCGCAGATGGCCCCGCGCGCCTTGCGGTTGGCTTCGCCCGCCAGCGCGAGCGTGTACCCGGCCGCGTTGTTCCCGGTAACGAGTTCGCGTGCCACGTGGATCTCCAACCGGCGAGCCGCGGGCTTCAGCCCGCGCAGTCGTAACGGCGGGCCGCTCCACACGGTCGCACCGCGCGGCATGAATGCCGCGGCTCACGATCAGCCTCTATAACTCCGCCATATACACGACGCCGCGGGGGCACTGCGACGCGCAGATCCCGCAGCCCTTGCAGTACTCGTAGTCGAATTCGTAATTGCCGGACCCGCGATGCACCATGATGCCTTCCGGGCAGTAGGACAGGCAGCGGTCGCATTCGTTGCACACGCCGCAGCTCAGGCAGCGGCCGGCCTCGATCGTCGCCGCCGGTCGCCCCGGCTCGTCGAGCAGGCCCAGCCGGACCTCGGTGAAGCTGCCGCGCCGCACGTCGGGCGGCAGGACGACGCCGCGCTCGCGGGGTGCATGGGCGAACACGTGCATCGTGATGCGGTCGGGGCCGGCGACCTCGGGCGGCGGCGGGGGGAACAAGTCCTCGCCCGTCAGGGTGCGGTGGATGTGCAGCGCCGCGCGACGCCCGCCGCCGATCGCCGCCGTCACCGTCCCGTCGTTCGTCGCGAAATCGCCCCCGGCGAAGATCGGCGCACCGGTCAGCCCGGCCAGCTTCTGACTGTCGCGCACCTCGGAGCCTTCGGGAAAGATCGACAAGTCCGGCGTTTGTCCGAGCGCGAGGATGACCTTGTCGCACCGGACCTCGAATTGCGAATCTTCGCTCTCGATGGGGACCGGCGCCCGCCGTCCAGAGGCATCGGGCTCGCCCAGTCTCATGCGTTGGCAGGTCAGCACCGGCCCCAGCGCGTCCTCGTGCAGCCGCAGCGGAGCGACCAGCTCCGACAGCTCGATGCCCTCTTCCAGCGCCTCGTCGATCTCCTCCTTGATCGCGGGCATTTCCGCGCGCGTCCTGCGATAGAGGATGTGCACGCTGCGTGCGCCGAGCCGGCGGGCCGAGCGGGCGGCATCCATGGCGGTGTTTCCGCCGCCGATAACCGCGACGCGTTGCGCGATCAGGTTCTCCTGCCCGTGCCGGGCGCGGTCGAGGAAGTCGATGCCTTGCACGGCGATCCCCGGCGCGTCATGTCCCAGACGCAGCGCCCGCGACTCCTGCAACCCCGTCGCGACGAAGATCGCCGCGAACTGGTGCGACATCTCCAGCAGCCGCTTGCGGTCGATGGTCTGGCCCGTCTTGACCTCGACGCCGTGGCGAACGATGAAGCTGATCTCGCGGTCGAGCACGTCCCGGGGGAGGCGGTAGCTCGGAATCCCCGTCCGCAGCACGCCGCCGAGCTCCGCGCCCAGCTCGAACAGCGTCACCCGATAGCCGAGCCGCGCCAGGTGATACGTCGCGCTCAGACCCGCCGGCCCCGAGCCGATCACGGCGAGCGGCTCGGCGCGCTGCGGCTTCGTCACGTCCGGCCAGCGGGCATGATCGGCCAGGTAGCGCTCGATATCGCGAACGTTGACCGCTTCGTCATGCTCCCGGCGGTTGCACGCCTCCATGCACGGCGCCGGACACACGCGCCCGCAGATGCCGGGCAGCGGCGACGTTTGCAGGATGATGCGCAGGGCTTCGTCGAATTCCTTCTTCCCGGTCGCCTGCACGAAACCCCGCACGTCGTTCCCCGCGGGGCAGCCGTCGTTGCAGGGCGGCGTGAGCTGGTGGCGCTTTGGCTGGCGGCTCGCCCAATCGCCGGTGTGAATCGTCGGCAGCCCGCCCAGGTCGCGGTCCAGGATGCTCGCGACCCGTCCGGACACGCGGACGCACGCCGCGGGCTCAACCTTCCCGGCGAGCTGCTTCGCGCGGACGCCTTCGAACGCCTGCTGCCCGGAGCGCAGGTTCGGTCCGCCGAATCCGACGTGGTCCATGGCCGCCTCGACATCCCGGAGTGCCAGCCCCAACACCTTGGCAACGGCACCGAGCATCGTCGTATTGACGATCGGCACCGCTCGCGTCCCCAACCCATTGGCGACGGCGATCCCGGTCGCGTCCACCGTGACTACCCGCCGCCCGGGGAACTGCTCGGCGTAGGTCTCCGGCGGCTCCGGAGAATTGACAATCAGCCAACCCGCCGGCTTGAGCCCGCTGACGATCTGCGGCCCGATCAGCGTGCGGTCGAGGACGATGACGTGATCCGGCTCGCGAATCTGGTTGTGATTCGTGATTTCCTCGTCATCAATCCGCACAAAGGCCTGTACCGGGGCGCCGGAACGCTCGGCCGCGTACACCCCGAACGCTTGCACGTAGCGGCCACGCAGGAAATAGGCCGACGCGATGAGCTTCGCGAGCGTGACCCCGCCCTGCCCGCCCCGTCCGTGGATCGCGATCTCGGTCATGGACTCACCCAACTTCAGGCCAGCGCAGGGCGCACACATCCCGTCTGCTGCGGTCGCCGGGCGAACGCCGGCCGGCTTGGTGCCCGCCGCGACCGGACGGCGCGGCCGCGTTCGCCTGTCGTCGTTAAGCAAGACGCCTGCGGGAGATTGTACTCCAGCGCTTCGGCCGCGCAAACGAGGCGGCCGGCGCTTTAGCGGGCCGCCACCGGCCCGCCGGATGAGTGTTGCCCGGCCGCCCCCCGGGCTACAGCGTCGTCTTCATCCCGTGCTTCTGCCAGTCGGCAATCAGCCCCCGGAACTCGTCGATAGCCAGCCGCAGCCGCCCGGTGGTCTCAAGCAGGCTTTCGTACAGCCGGTTGTCCATGAACAGTTGTCCGACGTTGCCCTTGCCGCTGGTGACCTGCTCGCTCAGCACGTTCAAGTTGTCGAGAACGCGGTCGGCGCGGTCGAGCGCGTCGACGAGCGCCCGGGCGACGTCCGTGACCCGCGTGTCCAGATTTTCCATCTTCTTGTTCGCGTTCGCGATCATCTCGCGCCCGTCGGCGAGCAACTGGCGAGCGTCCTTTACCGCCGCCTCGAAGTCCGTCATGAGCCGCTGCCCCTTCTCAGACATGTCGCGGACGTTGGCGACAGTCTCGCGCAGCTCGCTCTTCACATTCGGGTCACCCAGCACGTCGTTGAAGTGCTTCAGCGACGCGTCGAACCGGGCCGCCGCACTCGAAATGTTGCCCGGCGCTGCGCCCCGGTCGACCTGCTCCGGGCTGCGCTTCTGAAACAGGTCCTGTAACTCGTTGAGCACGGGGGGCATGGCTTCGGCCGCATCGCCGATCTGCCGCGCGACCGTCTCGAATGTCCCGACGACTCCCGGCGGGAGGATGGAGTCGAGCGCGGGGCGCGTCTTACCTGTCAGCGTGGCGCCCGCGGCCAACAGGGGCGCGTTGGCCGGCCCCGGGTCGATCTCGATCGGCGGCCGTCCCTGTCCGAACATGCCCGCGCCCGTCTGCGCCGAGGCCCCCTCGTGAATTGAGCTGCTATAGCGCTTCTGGATCGAGACGAGCACGTCGACCCCCTTGTCCAGCCGCGCCAGATCGACGAGATCGACGCTGGAAACCTCGCCAATCCTCATTCCGCGGACCGTCACGAGATTCCCCACGCGGATGCTGCCGGCATCGTCGAAGTTGATGTGCAGCAGGTAGCGCCCGCCGCTAAGCCAGCTGGGCCCCTGTCCGAAGAGAACGACCAGCGCTGCGAGAGCCACCAGTCCGCACGCGACGAAGACCCCCACCCACACGTTCCGACGCATCTCGTCCATGGCTTGCGCTCCGTCTTTCCGCGACTGCCGTGAACCACTCGTCCGGCCGCGGGTATTACCCGTAGACCCGCTGCATTGTCACGCAGCGGCGGCAATACTACACTGTATGAACGCACAGGAGAATGTCGTGACGCAGAAGTTCCCCGGCAAGAAGGTCCTCATCGTCGACGACGACCCGGATGTCCTGGCCGCCGTCACCGCCGCCCTCAAGGACACCGAGGCGACGCTCGAAACGGCCGCGGACGGCAACGCCGCCGTGTCCAAGGCCGAAGCGTTCGCCCCCGACCTGGTGATCCTCGACATCATGCTCCCGGGCAAGAGCGGCTTCCTCGTGCTCGAGAAGCTGCGCCAGGGCAAGCCGCGCGGCCAGGGCCCGCGCGTCATCATGATCACGGGCAACGCGGGCAAGCGGCATCGCCAGTACGCCGAGGCCCTCGGCGTAGACGGCTACCTCAACAAGCCCTTCCGCATGGATCAGCTCGTCGCGGAAGCGGAACGGCTGCTGGCCAAATAAGATGCCCGAGGAACGGCTGTCGGCGTGGCTGGAATCGTACGGCCTCGGCTGGCGCGAGGCGCTCGAGTGCGCTGCCCGGCAGGGGTATCGCAGCGTACAAATCGGCACCGTCTATGTGCGCTACGTCCAGCACCGCGGGGGGTGACTGGTCGAAGTCCCGTTCGGCGATGGCGTGGTCGATTTCGCCGCGATCCTCGGAGGTGCCGGGGACGCGGTCCTGGTCATCCGCCGGGACGCGGGCGCCGGTATTGACGCGCTCCGACCGGGTCGGGAGTATATTGAGAGCTTGTGCGGCCGGATCCGTGGGCGCTGACGGCGCGACGGGTGCCGGCGGGTTAGGACGTCATCGTTCTTGAATTCCACTGGAGGATGGTCGAATGCGACGAATGCCCATGTATCTGTGCCTCGTGGTCATCGCACTAGCCGGCTGCGAAACCGTGCCCAGCTCCCAGGCTCCCAAAGCCCGGGGCGAGGCGAAGCCGGCCGCGGCGGCGAAGACGGAACCGAAGGCCGCGCCGGCCCCCACGACGCAGCCGGCGCCCGCGCAGCCGGCCGAGCCGGAGAAGCCGGCGACGACGCCACCGGCTTATGACCAGGGGCCGCTGAAGGTCGAGATCGATGCGATGCGGGAGCTCCGCATCGCGTACGTCGATTCCGCGGAACGCAGCGCCATGGAGTCTAACTTCGCCATGCGACTGCGTCTGCAAGGGGAGCAGATCAAGCACATCGTGCGGATGGGCAACGTCATCCTGACCAACGTGGTCGACGACACCGGACACTCGATGGTCGACCCCAACCTGTACAGCGACCAGGATCGGACCATTATGCGTCCGGCTCAACAGATCCCGCCGGACCAGCTCACCCGCGAGGGCCTGCGGCTGGGTGCGAAGGCCAACCTGCCGGCACGCGGCGCCCGCCAGATCAAGTCTCTGAAGGGCACGATCCGCCTGGTGCTCGCCGACAAGTCCGAGAAGCTCACGATCCTCAACCCCCTGCAGTTCCTCGGCCATCGGATCGTCGACCCGCGCCTCAAGCAACTGGGCCTCGAAATCGAGTTCATGTCGCCGTCCGCGTTCCCCCAGCCGCCGCCGGCCGACCGCACGATCATCCTCCGGTTCCAGACCAAGCCGGACAACGTCCAGAGCGTGGCGTTCTTTGACGGCAACATGCAGCCGATGCGCTACCGCGAATCGCACATCGCGACCGCGGCGGGCGAGGACTGCTCGGCGTACATGTTCGATACCGCCGCCTTCAACGACGAGATGCAGCTCATGCTCGAGGTCCACCCGGAAGTCGAAGACATTCAAATGCCCATCGAGGCCTCGAACGTGCCGCTGCCGTAGGACGGTTTTTCGACGAAGCCTGGCGTCGATCGGGAGGGCGATCCCGGCGCGCCGGGACCTCCGAGCCGCGGCGGGCCGGAAGGTTCGCCCTCCTCAGGCAAGAAGACCGGCTTTCCACGCGCGGCCAACCGCGGCGGGCAACGTGTATTGTGTCGACGGAAGAGCCGACGAATCGCGTCAAGACTCCGGCCACGCCGCCACCCCGCTCACTGGTCGCGAACACGATCTATGCGGTGGGTGGCACCGGCGTCTTTCACCTGTGCCAGCTCGGCGTGGTGGTGCTACTCACGAAGTTCAGCACGCCGGAGCTGACCGGGCAGTACTTCTTCGCGCTGGCCGTCGCCACACCCGTCGTCCTCCTCCTGGGGCTGGAGCTGCGGGGCGCCCTGGTGTCCGATGTCGCCGGGCACTTTACCGTGGGCGCCTATCTGGCTTTGCGGACGCGGATGATAGCGCTCGCCGGCGCTCTGCTGCTCGTGGTCGCCGCCTGGCGTGCCCTGGTCGATCCGCGTCCGGCCGCGGTTCTCATCCTGGCCGGGGTCTTCGCGGCGCGGAGCGCCTGGTCGCTCGCCGAGGTCGGCTGGGGCACCTTTCAGCGCCGCGAGCGACTCGACCTGCTGGCCGCGGCGTACGTCCTCCGCGGCGTGGCCGCACTTCTGCCGTTCGCCATCCTCCTGCCGCTGTTCGCGCCGCACGCCGGCCAGCGGCCGCAGCGCGCGGCAAACGCCGTCGCGCTGGCCGTCGCGTTGCACGCCCTCGGGTTCGTGCTCGTTTATTACCTGTTTGACCGGCCGCGGGTGTTCGACCCGCGACAGTGGGACCTTTCGTGGAGCCCGCCGGCGCTACGCCGGCTCGCGGTCCAGACGCTGCCACTCGGGCTGGTCGCCCTGTTCATCAACCTGTGCGACAGCTTCCCGCGCTGGGTGTTCGAGAGCGGCCGCGTGCCGGATGGTCCGGCACAGCTCGGCTACTTCGGAGCGCTCGCCTACCTCACGCTGGTCGGCAATCTCATCGTGATCCAGGCCTCGACCGCAGCGGCCAACCGCCTGTCGTTGTACTACCAGCGCGACCTGGGGGCCTTCCTGCGCCTGGGCGTCCGACTGCTCACGCTCGCCCTGGTCAGCGGCGCCGGCGTGCTCGTGCTCGCCCTGCTCTACGGGCGTTGGATCCTGGGCGTGCTGTACACGGCGGACTATGCGCGCTTCGAGACCGAGTTCCACATTATTGTCCTGGCCCACTGCCTCGCGCTGCTCACGAACGTCCTCGGCGCTGCGACGACGCAGATGCGCATCTTCTGGGTCCAGGTCCCCATCCAGCTTGTCACGCTCGCGGTGACGGTGGTCGCCGCCGTGCTGCTGATTCCCGGGGCACACCCGGTCCTCGGCGCCGCGCAGACCGCCCTGATCCGGGCCGGCACGCAGCTCGCGCTGTACGCCGGCTGCGCCGTGCTCGGGGTGATGGTGCGCGACCGGATTCTGAAGCAGCAGCGGGCGGGCAGTCGGCGTTGAGCGCGGTGGGCGCAGCCCGCGCCGCGTAGAGACGATCGGGGTAAGCGAGGCCGACGGGACTCGAACCCGCAACCTCCGCCGTGACAGGGCGGCGCTCTAAACCAATTGAGCTACGGCCCCAATCGTTGGCCGCTGCCGCTCGGTACGCGGCACGAACTTGAGGAGTAGTATCGCGCCCCACCGCGTCCAAGTCAAACCCAATTCCGGCACACGGCCCGTCCGTGGCAGGATCGACGGGCACGGCGCACGGGCGGCGCTATCGAACCCGGCGGCGGTTTGTACCGATTACAGCAGTGAGCAGAAGCCGCGCGCCCGAGGCGACGCCAGCCTCAGATCCTATCGGACATGCCCGGGCTCCCGGCCCGCAGGAGACGGTCGATGAACGCTCCAATAGTCCGGGTCCTCGTCGTCGATGACAGCACCGTCGTCCGCGCGTTCATCTGCGGGGCGTTGACACGGAACCCGCAGTTCCAAGTGGTCGGCCAAGCCGTCGATGGCCTCGACGCGCTGCGGAAGATCGCCGCCCTTCGTCCCGACGTGGTCACGCTGGACGTCGAGATGCCGCGCATGAACGGCATCGGCGTGCTGGAGCGGGCGGCGGGCAAGCTGCCGGTGAGCTTCGTCATGGTTTCGACACTGACGCAGGCCGGCGCCCAGGTCACGTTCGAAGCCCTGAACAGAGGGGCCTTCGACTACGTCACCAAACCCCAGAACGCCGCCCGCACCGCGCGCCCCGAGTTCCAGCGGAACCTGCAGGCCAAAGTCCTGGCGGCCGCGCAGGCCAAAGGACGCACCCGCCAGCTTGCCCGGGCCGACGCGGGCAGCCAGGTCCCCCGCCTGCCGCCCAACCGCGCCACGGGCTGGGTCGTCGCGATGGGGATAAGCTGCGGCGGGCCGCAGACGCTCTACCGGCTGTTGCCCGCGTTCCCCAGCGATTTCGTGCCGATCGTGCTCACCCAACACATGCCCGCGCAGTTCACGGGCCCGTTCGCCAAGCACCTGGACGGCGTCTGCGCGATGAAGGTCCGCGAGGCCGTCGGCGGCGAGGCGCTCGAACCGGGAACCGTCCTGGTCGCGCCCGGGGATCGGCATCTGCGCGTAACCCGGCGCGGAATCCGGCTCGCGACCGAGCTCGACGCGGGTCCGCAGGTCTCCGGGCACCGTCCCTCGGTCGACGCGATGTTCCAGTCGGTCGCCGAAGCCTGCGGCCCCCGGGCGGTGGGCGTCGTCATGACGGGTATGGGACGTGACGGCGCCGCCGGCATCGTCGCGCTGGCTGCCGCCGGCGCCCGCACGGTGGCGCAGGACGAACAGACCAGCCTCGTGTACGGGATGCCCAAGGCGGCCGCCGAAACCGGCCGCGTGCAGCACGTCGTCCCGCTTTCCGCGCTTCCGGCAACGATTGCGCGGCTGATTCAAAGGGAGGAGCGTCCGGCGCTCGCGAAGCGGTAGCGCGCCGGCGCGGCGTCCGGCGCGACGCACCACACGGGCGAAAAACACGCCGACGGGCACACGCGCGCGGCAAAATCCCGAAACTCGGCCGGTGGAGCGGACGATGACAAACAGAAGGTGGCGCCGAAGCTGCCACCCGCGGAAGGCGACCACGGGGCGCACCGCGGGTACAGCGTGACGGCGCCGGCGAACCCCTGAAACCCACGCTGAGGGAGTACTGGCTGTGGACGCGAACTGCATCAACCCGTTCATCGAGGCCGTGGACACCGTCTTCACCACCATGCTGCACGTCCAGCCCAAGCGGAACGGAGTCCGTGTCAGCCAGGACGATAAGAACGCGCAGGACCGCCCCAGCCTCACGTCCATCGTGGGCATTAGCGGCCAGATCAGCGGCGTGGTCGCCCTGCGCTTTCCGCCGGAAACCGCGCTGTGCGTAGCCAGCCGGATGCTCGGCTCCACGATCAGCCACGTCAACGACGAGGTCGTCGACGTCATCTCGGAACTGGTGAACATGGTGGCCGGCTCGGCGAAGGCCAAGCTGGGCTGCCACCCGCCCCTGCAGTTGGGACTGCCGACCGTCGTAGAGGGGACGGGGTACAAGCTCAAGTACCCGAGCAAGTCGGTGTGGCTGGAAGTGGGCTTCGCGTCCGACGCGGGCACATTCAGCATGGAAGTCACGTACAACCCGAACTAGAGGGCCCTGTAATGAAAGCGTTGGTCGTCGACGATTCGCTGACGATTCGCCGCATCGTGGTCAAGGCGCTCGGTTTGGTCGGCATTACGGAGGCCGCCGAGGCGGGCGACGGCACGGAAGCGTTGCGGGCCCTCGCGGGGGACAAGTTTGACCTGATCCTGCTCGACTGGAACATGCCGAAGATGAGCGGGATCGACACGTTGCGGGCGCTGCGCCAGGCCGGCCAGAAGGTTCCGGTCATCATGGTCACCACGGAAGCGGAGAAATCCCGCGTCATCGAGGCCATCAAGACCGGCGCCAACGACTACCTCATCAAGCCCTTCTCGCCCGATCAGCTGGCCGCGAAGGTGAAAAGCGTCCTTGGCGCCCCCACGGGGTAGGGCCGCGCCCGCCCCAGCCCTGCGTCCGACGCGAGCGCCGCGCCGCTGCGCCGCCGCCCCGGAATCGCGCCGGGGATCTGGCCGGCCGCCGCGGGGGCCGCTACTATTCGGGCGGCGCGGCACGAGACCCTTCAGCGCGTGCGCCCCTGGCCGTCGGGCCGCCCGCCAACACGTTCGTCACGGTGCCGCCGCCCGGAAGACTGTAACGAATGCGCCTGATTGTCCTGCAAAACGAGGCGATGATCGCCGACGTGGTCTGCGGCCTGGAAGCGGTCTACGTCGGCTCGCGCGAGGGCTGCCGGATCCAGCTCCCCGACGCGCGCGTCGCCGCGCAGCAGGCCGTCATCTGGCCGGAGCGCAACGGCGTCTGGACGCTCAAGCAACTGGACGCCGCCTGCGAGATGCGTCTGAATCAGATGACGGTGACGGACCAGGCGGACCTCAAGCCGGGGGACGAGATTCAGATCCTCGACTACGCGGTGCGCGTGTACCCCGACTATGACGAGAAGTCGCCCGGGCGAGGCGCGGTCGGCACGTCGCGCGCCGCTCTGGAGCGTTTTGCGCAGGCCAAGCTGCCGGTCGGTGCGACGCTCCGGAAACCCGACGAGCCGCTGACGATTCACGCGGCCCAGTTGGACGCGGTGGCCCGCGCCAACCTCGTGGTCGCCGGCTGCGTCTCGGTCGAAGAGTTCATGGACGCGCTGCTGGGCACGCTGCTGACGACGTTTGCGGCGCAGCGGGTCTGGATCGGCGTCCGGCGCGTCAACTACGGCCCCATGGAATACGAGGAAGGGCGGCTGATCGCCGGGCAGCCCACGGACCTGCCGCCGCTCGGGCACGACCTCAAGCCGCGCATCCTGGATCGGGCGCAGTTCGTCCTGATCCCCGTCATCAGCGCGGAAGAGCGCGTGTCCGCGCTGGCCGGCCCGCTCGCCGGCCCCGACGGGACGCTCGGCATGGTCTACCTGGACAACGGCGACTCGGGGCGGCGCTTCGACCTGCGTGACATCGACCTGCTCGTCCTGCTGCTCAACATCTGCGCGTACCAACTCGACGCCGTCTTCAAGTGGCTGGCGCGCAACCGGGCCGCGATGATCGAGGGACAGGTCAGCGTCGCGCACGAGGTCCAGCAACGTCTGACCCCCCGCAAGCTGCCGCAGTCGGACGAGCTGCAATTCGGTGCGTTCCGCGAGCCCGGCCACGAGCGCTCCGGGGACATCTACGACGTCGTGCGCTTGCCGAACAACTCCATCGCCTTCATGGTGGCCCACACGCCCGCCGCCGGTGCGCTGCCGGGCATCCTGATGGCGCAGGCGCAGACGGCGTTCCGCGTCGCCGCCATGCACCAGGACAGCCCCAACGCGTTCCTGCGCTCGTTGAGCTGGCTGCTGTACGACGGGCAGCGCGACCACGCCCTGCACTGCTTCGCCGGGGTCATCGACCCCGCCACCGGCGAGCTGCGCTATGCGCAAGCGGGACACGTCGCCGCGCTCATCGTCAGTGCCCGCGGCGAAGAGCGCTCGCTGGCCCCGGAAGAGCCCGCGCCCGAACTCGGCCTCGTCAAGAGCACGGTGTATCCGCTCCTCACCGAGCAACTGGAGCCCGGCGAGACGTTCGTGCTCTCCACGCCCGGCGTCACGACCGCCAAGAACCGCCGCGAGGAGACGTTTGGCGAGGAGCGTTTCATGAACATTCTGTGCGACGGCTTCGGCCAACTCGCCAGCGCCACGCTGAAGGAAATGCTCACCGACCTGCGGAACTTCACGGAAGGCGGCTCGCAGCCGGACGACATCACGGTGCTCCTGGCGCATCGCGTGTAGCCCGCGCGCGCTCGATGGCACCCGCGCCGGGGATTGCCGGTGCCGAGGATATCCCGTCCCGAGGCGGGGCCACCGCTATAAGCCGCGCCCATGCAAAGGGCCCGCGACGTGCTCCGCCGCGGGCCCGGGTCGTTTGCGTCACGTTCTGGCCGCGACATCGGTCGCGGCCGGGGATCAGCCCTTAATCCGCCCTCAAGTTGTCCTGCATGTTCCTCAGGGGATACTTCGTCTTGTCCATACTCTGGAACCACTGATTCAGTGTCGCCCGGCCCCAGATGATCGCGCCGCCAACGGGGTACGGGTCCAGCCGCCAATTCGCGCCGCGGCGGTCTACAAACCCCGCATCCCCGTTGACAACATCGTCGAGCAACGCCTGCGACACATCCGCCTTCTTCTCTGCCTTAGTGGAGCGCGCGGAGGAATCGCAGAACAAGAGGTTATCGGTCATCTTCCGCTTGTGCCAGCCCAGGACCGGGACTTCGGCGTCCTCGTTGCTGCCGCTGTCCATGCCGATCATGTTGAAGAATGTCGGCTCGCCGGCGCACACGAGCCTCCCGGTGTCGACCAGGCTCGAGAGCCGGAGTCCCCACACGCCGCAGGAAAACGCCGCCTTCGAGGCGCTATTGCCCTGCTGTTCGGCCCAGTTATAGCTCGAGAGACTGGCCCGGTAGCTCGTCCCCAACGTGTCGTAGCACGGTCGCAGCGCGTTGGCCGGCGGAGAGTCGTCAATATAGGGGCTATCCGGGTACCCGGTATCACC
Organism: uncultured Phycisphaerales bacterium; assembly: GCA_903914415.1. Lineage (GTDB taxonomy): Bacteria > Planctomycetota > Phycisphaerae > UBA1845 > Fen-1342 > Fen-1342. The sequence continues at coordinate 15,762 of CAIWOY010000150.1, forward strand.
GGGGCAACTGAACCACTCCATCCGCTTCTGGTCCCCGCCGCCAACGCCCGAGACCATGTATAGGTTCAAAGGACGTTCAGTGGCGTCGTAGTCCGCCCTCGCCATCACCGCAACACCCCCGGAGGAGTCATTGGGTTTGTCGCGCGCCAGGGCATACCCACCCGTATTGAGCACCTTGAAGACCTTCTGCGACGAGCGCCCGCCCCAGCAGAACCAGTTCGCCGTCCGCCACAGCCAGTAGCCGTTGTCGATGGTTCCCGGCGGATAAAGCTGTGCGTTCGATACGTCTGTCACCATTTGCCGCATGATCGGGATGGTCTGCTCCGCCGAGTCGTCGTTTGCGTACTGGTAGATCGACGTCCCGATGCTGCGCAGGTTGGACAGGCACTTGGCCCGCTTGCCCTGCTCGCGGGCGCCGCTCAAGCTCGGCAGCAGGATCGACAGCAGCAGCGCGATGATCGCGACCACCACCAACAACTCAATCAGCGTGAATGCCGCTCTCTTCAAACCTCTTCGCATTGCTCATCTCCTGGCCAGCGAATCTGACCCGCTACGCCGCTCGCTCAACACGTGGAGTGGCGCACTACTGCACGCTCTCCGATGCGCCTGCAAGGCCGAAGGCCTCAGCCCGCCAGCGCCACCGTATCACCTTCACCACGCAGCCGTGAATCGTAAGCTACTCGCCGTTCACCAGCGCAACTACCGCGTCCCGGCGACGCGCACAACCACACCGTCTCGCTACCAGCAGGCACAACATACGCTGGCGATAGCGTGAAACGACGGGCCGCGTCCCGTTCCGGGCCGCCAGTCGACCCAACACAGACCGCCACCCGCCCATTCGACGGGCGGCGTTTCCGCTCATACCACCACTTATATTACTGTCGCCGGGGGATTTGTCCACAACCAAATTTCCTACGCACACGACCAACGCCGGGACGTGGCCGGTTGCGATCCGACGCGGCGTCTGAGCCGCCGGCCCGTCCTCAACGGCCGGCGCCAACCGATGTGGAGCAGGGGTCGCGCGCATCCGGGACCGTTCCCGGACGGCCCGTCGCGCGAACCGTCCACGCCTTCGTCGGTGCCAGTCGGCTCAACAGATTCGGGCCGTTCAAGCACGTCTCGTGCGTGGAACGAGCTAATGTGGCTTCAGATTGTCCTGGAAGTTCTTGTAGGGCCATTTGGGCGGCTGCAGCGCGAGCCAGCCGGACAAGTCGCCGCAAATGAGCGCGCCACCCACGGGGTACGTGTCCAGGCGATACGTCGAGCCCCGGTGCTCCACCACGCCGGGTTCAGCAACGTCGTCCAGCAGCTCTTGCGACACCGGCGCCGCCTTCTCCGCCTTGGTCGAGCGCACCGAGGCGTCGCAATGCAGCAGGTTATCGGTCAGTTTCCGCTTGCGCCACCCGAGCAGCGGGACGGGTGTGACTATTCTTTGTGGGCACGGAGAAGTTCGCGGGGCCGGCGACGAGTGTCGGCCCCGGAAACGGATCGTGGCGCCACATCCGAGCCGCGCGCGGCAGCGCGCGAAGCTTGCGGCTGGCTGGTTGCGGGACGGGGCGGGGGAAGCGACGCCCGATCGTGGCCGCGGCAGGAGACGTTTCGCCGGGCGAGACCGACCGGTGATCGCAGACGGCGCTCGCTGCCGGTCGCCGATCAGACACGGACGGTTACCGGCGGCGGCTGCACGCGCGAGCCGCTCCGCCGCGAGGCCCGCGGGATCACAAATAAACAAACCGGGGGCACGCGCAACACCCCAATGGGTTGTGTCTCCCTGCCATCGGGCAGGAGGCCGGCGATACGTACGTCGCTCGCCGGCAGAGACTGCGACGTGTTGCGCGTGCCCCAGAAAGGCCTGCGTGTCTTCGATCGCCTTGCGATGGATTCCGCGACTGTTCTGTCAGGCCCGCCCGTCAGGCGGGCCGTTCTACATGGCGCTTACCCCGCGCTCCGGCCGTCGACCGCTTGTCGGTCCGACCATCAGTCAGCGCGGGCAGATCGGTCGCATGCCGTTCACCATCGAATGCGGCACCGGACACGCCTCCGTCCGGGCTAGCAGGGTCCGCAGCGCGTCTTAGCGCGCTTGGCCTTCTTTGCCTTCTTGCCCTTCTTCGCGGTCTTCTTCTTGGCTTTCTTCTTAGCCATGGCGCAACCTCACTAAAAAAAGGAAACTGGAAACACTCACGCCACATTGGGCGTTTGCACGCGCTCCTCGAACCGGACGCTCACGCGTTTGCTCACGCCCGGCTCTTCCATCGTGATTCCGTACAGCACGTCTGCGCTCGCCATCGTCCGCTTGCTGTGCGTGATCACCACGAACTGCGTATGCGACAGGAACTCCTGCAGCACGCTATTGAAGCGTTCGGTGTTCGATTCATCAAGGGCCGCATCGACTTCATCTAAAATTGCGAACGGCGACGGCCGGCACTTGAACACGCTCATCAGCAGCGCTACCGCCGTCATCGTCTTCTCGCCGCCCGAGAGCAGCGAGATTGATTGCGGCTCTTTGCCCGGCGGCCGCGCGATGATCTCGACCCCGCACTCCAGCGGCCGCTCCGGGTCCTCCAGCAGCACGTCGGCCTTGCCGCCGCCGAACAGCTTGCGGAACATCTCCTGAAAATTCAGGCGCACCTGCTCGAACGTCGCCAGGAAACGCGCCCGCGACTCGGCATCCAGCTCTACGATCAACGCCTGCAAGCGCTCGATTGCGCTCGTCAGGTCGGCCTGCTGCGAGATCAGGTGCTCGTAGCGCGGCGTCAACTCCTCCAACTCGGCGATCGCATCCAGATTGACGTTGCCCAGCCGCGTGACCTTCCCCTTCAGCTCGGCGATCTCCGTCTTGATGGCCTCCCAGTCCTGCTCCGCGTGCTGGTACGTTGCGTAATGCTCGGCGAGGTCCAGCCTCAACTCCTCGCGCACCCGCGCCACCAGCGCCTCCCGGCGAACCTCGTTTTCGCGCAGCGCCACCTGCTGCTCGTGCAAGACCGCGTCGGCCGCCTCGATCCGCCGCTGCGCTTCGCGCGCCGCCGCGCTCTGCTCTTCGAGCCGCTGGCGCAGCGCCTGGCGCTGCTCGCGCATCTGCAGCACGTCCGCCTGCCGGCGCGCGCCTTCCGCCTGCTGCTCGGCTTGCTGTCCGCGCGCCTGCCGCAGCTCCTCCGTCAGTGCCGCGCTTTGCCGCTGCGCTTCCTCCGTCTCACGCCGCACCTGGCTTTCCTCAGCCGCGCAGGCGGCCCGACGGCTCTCGAACTCGCGCAGGCTCTGCTCGGCCGCCGCCCGCTTCTCGACCACCCGCCCTCTTTCCACGAGGGCCTCGGTGCAGGCACCGGACCGTTCGGCGACGGCGGCCTCCGACAGCCCCAGCTCCTGCGCCAGCACCCCGACCCGCGACTCATGTTCGCGTTGGGCCGCGTCCGCCGCGGTACTTTCCGCGCTCAGCCGCGACGCCTGCTCGGCGAGTTCCGCCACCGCGCGCTGCTGACTGGCCAGGTCACCCGCTACCAGCAGCGTCTCGCGCGCGAGCCGCTGCCGCGCGTCGTCCGCGCGGGTGCACTCGGCGCGCACGTCCGCGTGCTCGCGCTGCACGGTCGCAATCCGCTGCAGCGCTGCCTCGCGCCGCAGGTGCAGGTCGGAAATCGCCTGCTCGAGCTCCATCCGCCGCCGTGTGGCCAGCACCAGCCGCGCCTCGACGTCTTCCAGGTCGCCGCGCAGTTGCCGAATCTCGGCCTTGCGGCTGATGAGCCCCCCCGCCGCCTGCGCCGCGCCCCACGTCAAGCGCCCGTCGGGCTGCACCGTCCAGCCGTCGAGCGTGACGAACGCGTAGCCGGCCAGCGCCTCGGCCGCCAGCCGCAACGCACGTTCCAACGTGTCCACCACGATCGTCCGCCCGAGGAGCTGTTCCGCCAGCGGCCGGAATTCCTCCGCGCAACGCACCCAGTCACACGCCCGCGCCACGAACCCCGGCGTGCCTTCGTAGCCAGCGGCCAGCGGCCGCGGCGTCACCCGATCCAGGCCCAGCACGCGCAGCGGCCCGGACGGCGCACCGCGGCGCTGCGCCTGTTCCACGAAAGCGGCCGTGTCCCGCACGACCACGTGACTCTCAAAGCCGGCCAGCACGACCTGAAGCGATGCGACGCGCGGATCGTCAATGCGGAGCAGCTCCGCCGCCAGGCCGAGCACCCCGCCGGGCGACCCAGGCTCTTCGCGCCAGGCCAACACGGCGCGCGTCCCCTGGTCGACTCCTTCCAGGCGCCGCTCCATGTCCTCCAACAGCGCCAGCCGCGACATCAGCGCCGTACGCTGCTCCTTCGCCTGACTGATCCCCTCGTCGAGTTGGTCAGCCTCGGCGTCAAGCGCGGCCCGGCGCGCGTCGTCCGCCCGCAGCCCTTCCGCCAGCGCGGCCGCCTGCTGGTCGAGCTGCTCGCCGCGCTGCACCAAACCGGCCAGGCGCTCCGCGAGCCGCCCCACTTCGTCCTCAATCTCGCGCTGCCGCGCAGTCAAGCGTTCGATGACCGCGGCCAGGCGCTGGCGTTGCGGTTGCAGGTTCGCTTGCTCGTTCTGCACCAGCGCCGCGCGGCGCGCCGCGTCGAACGACGCCACGCGCTCGTGCTCCAACGCCTGCCGTGCTTCGTCGCACCGCTGCTCCGCCGCCTGCCGCTCGGCTTGCAGCACGCCGATTCGCGTGCTCGCCGCCTCTTCGGCCGCCACCAGGTCAGCGCGCACGGCCTGCTCGGCCGCCAGGCGCTCCGTCAGCACCTCGCGTTGCCGCACGATTTCCGCAATCTGCACCTCGCGGCGCTCGCGCGCCGCTTGTGCATCGGCCAGACGCCGTTCGCTCTGTGTAATGCGTTCCTCGAGCGCCCGCAGCCCCGCCTGCAGCTCGTACAGCTCCGTATCCGCCGCCTGGATCCGGTCGTCCTGGGCCTGGAGCGCGTGTCCGAGCTCTGTCGCCGTCGCCTCCAGCTCGGCCAGACGGGCGCGCTCCGCCCGCAGCGCCTCGGCCAGCTCGTCGATCTCGTGCTGCACCTGGCCGCGCCCCTGCTCGAGCTCGTGATACTCCGCCAGGCTGAATGTCGCGCGCAGCTCCCGCAGGCGCGCGTCGTATTGCTGAAAATTCCGGGCTTTGCCCGCCGCCAGGCGCACGCTGCGCAGCCGCCGCTCGACCTCGTCGATGATGTCCTTCAGCCGCAGGAGATTGCTCTGCGTCCGCTCCAGCCGGCGCTGCGCCTCGGTGCGCCGCAGCTTGTACCGGCTGATTCCCGCCGCCTCTTCGAAGGTTTCCCGCCGTTCCTGCGGGCTCGACTGCAACAGCAGGTCGACCCGCCCCTGCTCGATCACGCTGTACGCGTCCACGCCGACGCCCGTGTCCAGGAACAGCTCGCGCACGTCCTTCAACCGGCACGGCGTGCCGTTGAGCCGGTACTCGCTGTCGCCGCTGCGATAAAGCATGCGACCGACGATCACCTCGGCCTCGTCGCGGCGCAGCACCCCCGTGGCGTTGTCGAAGGTCAGCTCGACCTCGGCGAAGCTCGCCGGCTTGCGGGAGCGTGAGCCGGCGAAGATCACGTCGACCATCCGGTCCCCGCGGAGGCTCTTGGCGGATTGCTCGCCGAGCACCCAGCGGATCGCGTCCAGGATGTTGCTTTTGCCGCAACCGTTCGGGCCGACGACGGAAGTGATCCCCCCGCCGAACTCGAACTCGGTTCGGTCGGCGAAGCTCTTAAAACCGTGTAGGACAGCTCTTTTGAGAAACACAGGCGCTGTTCCAGGGGCGCACGTTACATGCCGGGGCCGTGCGCGACCGCGACCACTACATCTTGTGACAACCGCGGCAGACTACCACAACGCGGGCCCGACGGCAAGCCTATTCCGAGAATGTAGGCCGCCACGGGTGTACCGGCGGATCTTGGCGGGTGGCGGGGATCGGAGCCCAGAGCGCCAGCGACGGGTTCCCGCCCAACGCGGGCCAACCGGAAACGCAACGCCCGCCGGCAACCCCGCGCTGGCGCTTAGGGCTCTGCTGGCCGGGTCCCACCCCGTACTGCCGCGTGGCGCGCCGACCGCCATAGTTTTGCGGTACACCCCCCGCCGCGCATGGGGCCAGTCCGGAAAGCCCATCGGCGGCGCCAATCCGGGCCCGTGCAGATCGCCGCAACACGTGGGCGGCGCTCGGATGGCGCGGCGAGCGACTAGTAGTCCGTCACGTTTCAATTTTCTGGGAGCATCGGCGTCCCACCGGTGCGAAACCAGGGAAAACGCGACGCCTGACCCAAAGAATAAGAGGTGACGGTTTACTAGAGCAGTTTCAGCCAACCCGTACCGGCCGACGCCCCGGTCGGCCGTAGGATGCCAACTGATTCTCCACGTCCGGCAGGGGCGCCGGACGCTACACGCGTGCCGAGCCCGCACTAGGTCGCATAACAGGCTATTTTATATCGACTTAGAGTCGCGGCGCTTGCCGGTGGAGTGGCCTCGCATGGGGCTTGACGGGGTCGGCCGGTGGCGACATGGCGGACATTCACCTCGGTAAGAGAAAATTCAATAGTTCGGGCTTGCAATCGGCAATCCACCGGGGTATAACTAAGAGTCGTGAGAGTAAGGGTGAGCGTCACCCTCGCGGAATACACAGTTCTAGGAGGTAGGAAGCACCTCCGCTGGCACTTTGATGGGAGATTGGGTTATGAAGAAAACATTAGGACTTATCGCGATTCTCATGCTTGTCGCGTCGGCAAGTGCTGGGATCGACATCTACCTGACCAGGGCATCGCAAGACAACGTGATGACCGAAGAAACCAGGTACTCAACCGACGAGGGGGACTACTCGTACGCCTCCAACGGCGGCTCGTACGGCTACACAGAGGCGACGTCGCCCAACCTGACGCACTGCCCGTTCGTCCAGGCTCCCGGCACGATCGACACGTACTACATCTGGGCGCAAATCACGCTCGAGCCGACCGCCGCCCCGAAGGTCGCGAAAGTCGCCATGTACGGGTTGGATCTGCGTGGCTCGACGATCACCAACGGCTCGCTCAGCGGCACCACTGACCCCGACCCCAATCGCAATGACACCGGCGGCCTCTTCTACCGCCAAGTGGGCGCCGCGAAGCGCTGGGAGGGCGTTGGCCCGCTGCTCTTCACCCGTGACTTCTGTGCCTCGACCGGTATGGGCGTTACCGCCCAGGACTTCGGTAACTTCTCGGAACTCGGGTGGAAAGAAAGCGTCACCTCGTTCCACTTCTTGCTGGGCGTCTTCGACCTCACCGCGGGCACTTCGGCCGGCAGTCTCCAGATGGACACCGGCGTGCTGTACATGGCGGTCAGGGAGTATCACCGGTCCGGCCAGTCGTCCTACGTGATGGACAGGAACTATGCCACGGACCCGAATTCCGCCGTCTCCTTCTATCCGAAGGCGTCGATCAACGGCACGCACATCACTGAGTCGACCGGCCCTGTGACGGTGATTAGTTGGACCCCGGAGCCTGCCAGCATGTTGCTGCTGGGCCTTGCCGGTCTGCTGATTCGTCGTCGCTAGCCGATGACCTAAGCAGAGAAATCTGAAGCAAACGAGGAGCCGGACATTCGTCCGGCTCCTTTCTTTTCGGAGCGTTTTCAATGATGGTGCGTTGGCCGAGGGGGCGAGCCGCCCGGCGGGCCGCGGCTCGCCAGGAGCCTCGCCCTCCCAGGCGACCCCGGGCCTTTTCTGAATCCGCTCCAGCCCCGTCCGTCACAGCGCGATCGGGACGCCGCGGCGCAGCGCGTCAACCTCCGGCTCGAATGCGCGCGTGGCCGCCACGTCCGCGCTGATTTGCCTGGTCAGCTCCCGCGGACCGGCGAACTTCGCCTGCGGCCGCAGGCGCGCGAGGAAGTGCAGGCCAACCCGCCGGCCGCGCAAATCGCCCCCGTAGTCCAACAGGTGGACCTCGACGCGCGTTCGCGGCTCGGAGAAGGTCGGTTGCGGCCCGATGTTGACGGCCGCCAGGCGCAGCTCGTCGCCCTCGAGTTGTCCCACCGCGGCGTAGACCGCGTCCTGCGGCAACAGGTGCGCGATCCGCTCGAGGTTCGCGGTCGGGAAACCGAGGGTTGTTCCACGCCCTGCGCCGTGCCCGGTGGTCCCCACGATCCGGTATGGCCGCCCGAGCAGCGCGTTGGCTTCCTCGACCCGGCCGTCGCGTAACGCCTGCCGGATCGAAGAGCTGCCGACGGTCGGCCGCGTGGGCAAGCCCTCGCAATGCACGGCGGGCACCCGGTGCACCTCATAGCCCCACCGGGCCGCGTTCCGCGCCAGCGTTTCCACCGACCCGCCGCGCCCGCGCCCAAAGTTGAAGTCCGGTCCCTCCACGAAGGCCCGCGGCCGGCAGTGCGCTACGAGGCTGGCGAGAAAGTCCTCCGCCTCGGTCGCCAGCAGCGCCGCGTTACTGCGCAGGACGACGCAGCGCTCGGCTCCGCAGCGCTCCAGCAGGGCCAGCTTCTCCGCGAGCGTGGTCAGATTCGCCGGGGCGCGCTCCGGGGCGAGCACGGCCAGCGGGTGCGGCTCGAAGGCCATCGCCACGACGGGGGCCGCGAGCCGCACGGCCACCTGCCGCGCGGTTTCGAGAATCCGCGCATGGCCGAGGTGCACGCCGTCGAAGTTGCCGATCGTCAGCACGATTCCCGCGGCGGGGGCGACGAAAGACTCGAGCCCGTGCACGACTTCCATACACCGAGGATAGTCCGCGCGCGGAGTCGTGTCGACCTAGGCAGGGAGCGGCGCGCGGAGCGGCGCCGTAGCGGACGCAGCGTCGCGGGGCCGGAGCGTAATGCAAGCCGCGACGGTGGCCGTAGCGCCGACGAGCGCGAGAACGGTGAACGTCCATTCGTAGGGACTGGTGAGCGCGCGCTGCTCAAGGTAGTCGAGGCGGGCCTCGTGCAGCCACACCTGCAGGGGCGGACGGCCCCGGCCACGCGGGGTATCCCGATCGACCGCCCAGCGGTGCCCCGCTTGGTATTCGATATCCGGCCACGTCCCCGGCTCGATCGTCTTCCAGGACGGCCAGGTCACCTGCGCCACGGCCACGACGCTCAACAGGATGAATCCCGCCCAGAACCGGGGCGCCAGGACAGCCGCCACACCGAGGAATGGCAGCACGAGCAGGAGATAGCGCTCGTGCACCTCGGTCGGCAGCATCACGAACAGCAGCAAACTGAGCGCGCTCCAGAGAACGAGCCCGCGGCGGTCATGCCGCCAGCGCCAGACCGCCAGCACGAAGCCCGCCGCCAGCCCGACCAGCAGGAAGATCTTGCCCCAGAGGCTCTTCGTGAACGGTCCCCAATGCGCGAAGGCGTCCAGCGAATCGGTGTGCAGCAAGTCGATGTACCAGATGTTGAACGCGTTGAGCGTGATCTGATCGGCGTACTGGCCCCCGATGTTCTGCATGTAGCTGAGCCGGAACCAGGCCCAAGCACTATGGAGGATGAACGGCGAGACGCTGAGCAGCAGCGTGCCTGCCGCGAGCAGCATGGCGAGCAGCACGCGTCCACGCGCACGCACGGTGAGCAGGGCGTACGCCCACAGCGGGATGAAGAGAACCGCGTGGGGCTTGAGGCCGAAGGCCAGTCCCCATAGGACGCCGGCCCACAGCCAGCGGCCGCGCAGCATCGCGTATACCATCCAGACGACGCTGGCCAGCAGCACGGTGTCCATCTGCGCCCAGACGACCGAGTCCCACCAGAACGGCGGGAAGAACAGCGTCACTAAATAGGTGGCGCGCGCCGGCCAGCCCGGCCGGAAGAGCCCCACCAGCGCGGCGCAGCCCGCAGCCACGACGAAGTCGCACAAGATGCTCCAACTCGAGAAGCAGGCGTGCGCCGTAATCGTGTTGATCAGACGGTCGCTGCTGACCGCCTTGAACACGAGCCCCGAGGCATAGAGCAGATAGGCCGACAGCGGGGGGTAGTTGCAGACGCGGTCGAAGGTGCGCTGCTCGACGTGCCACTGGCCTCGGTACCAGAGCTGCCAGTCGTGTCGCGGCGGCGGCTGCTCATAAAGGGTCAGCACGCCCTTGTCGACAGCCTGTATACCCCACCGTACGAAGTCGTCGTGGTCGCCCGGCAACCCGAACGTCAGGCTCACCGGCAGCAGCGCGATGCGGAAGACCAGCGCGGCTGCGGTGACTACGAGCGCGAGCACCAACCAGCGGCTGCGATCCTGTCTGTCCGCTGGCGACACACCACGCTCCGGCGCCCGCCCCGCGCGAAATAGTAGAACCCTTCGCGGCGCACCGCAAGCGGGGCTTCGTAGCGGTAGCCTCGCCCCCCTGCGGGCGACGTAGTGGGCGAACCGCGCTGCCTTCGGGATCAGGCGTTGGCCACCGGGGTCAACGCTACGCGGGCGACAGGTCGGGCGGCACCGCCACAGAGGCAGGCCGCCGGGGCAGAGGTATAACGCAGCCCGCGACGGTGGCCGCCGTCCCAACCAAGGCTAACACGGTGAAGGTCCACTCGAATGGACTTGTCCGCGCGCGGTCCTGAAGATAGTCGAGGCGGGCTTGATGCACCCACAGTTGGAAAGGTGGGCGCCGCTGTCCCGCAGGCGTCTTCCTCTCGACGGCCCATATGTACGTCATCTCCTTTTCGATGTCCGGCCAGCTGCCGGCGGGGACCGGTTTCCACGCCGGCCAGGTTACCTGCGCAAAAGCCACGATGCTCAACAGCACGAACCCGGCCATCAGGCGAGACGGCAGCAGGACGGCCCCGACGCCGAGAAATGGCAGCACTAGCAGCAGATAGCGCTCGTGCACGGCAGTCGGCAGCATCATGAACAAAAGCAGGCTGAGCGCCGCCCACAAGATCAGCCCGCGGCGGTCATGCCGCCAGCGCCAGACCGCCAATCCGAAGCCGCCCACCAGGCCGGTGAGCAGGAAGATCTTGCTCCACAGGCTCTTCGTCAGAGGTCCCCAACGCGCGGACGCACTCAGCGAGTCGGTCCTAAGCACGTCGACGTACCAGACGTTGAATGCGCTCATGGTGGTCTCGTCGCCATACTCCGGGCTGAGGTTGTGCACGTAGCTGTAGCGTAGCCAGGCCCACCCACTGTGCATCAGGAAGGGCAGGGCCACGACGAGCAGCGTCAGGCCAGCAAGCAGTCCGCCGAGAACCACGCGTCTACGCGGTCGCGCGGTAACGAGCGCGTAGCCCCACAGCGGGATAAGAAGAACCGCCTGCGGCTTGATGGCGAAGGCCAGCCCCCACAAGACGCCGGCCACCAACCAGCGACCGCGCAGCATGGCGTACACCATCCAAACGACGGTCGCCATCAGGACGGTATCCATCTGTGCCCACACGACAGAGTCCCACCAGAACGGCGGGAAAAAAAGCGCCACCAGATATGTGAGCCGCGCTGGCCACCCCGGCCGGAAGAGCCCCACCAGCGCGGCGCAGCCCGCCGCCACGATGAAATCGCAGAGAATGCTCCAACTCGAGAAGCACGCATGAGAAGTGACGGTGTTAATCAAGCGGTCGCTGCTGAGCGCCTCGAACACCAACCCAGAGACATAGAGCAGATAGCCCGACAGCGGCGGGTAATTGCACACTTGCTCGAAGGCGTGCTGCTCGACGTGCCACGCACCGCGGTGCCAGACGCGCCAGTCGTGTCGGGGCGGCGGCCGATCGTAGAGCGTAACCAGCCCCTGATCGACCGCCTGCATGCCCCAGCGCACGAACTCGTCGTGGTCGCCCGGCGTCCCGAACGTCAGGCTGCCTGGCAGCAGAATGATATGCCAGGCCAGTGCGGCCGCGCTGACGCCGAGCGCGAGAACCAACCAGCGGCCGCGATCCTGTCGGTTCGGTTGCAACACGCCACGCTCCGCAATCCGCGCCGCCCGAGATATTAGACGTGCCCGCGGCGCCCCCGCAAGCCCGCGACGCGCCGGGCGTCTGTTCCGGACATCGAGCGCTGCCCCGCCCGGCCGAGGTCGTCGGCCCCCGGAACGGGACGCCGTTCTTGCTGGTCCGGGGGAGCACGCTATGATCCGGACATGCTTCGGACCGTCCGGGCTCCGGTCGGTTTTCCGGGTTGGCTCGCGACGGAGGTGGAGCCGCCGACTGTGCTGAACACAATGACGACCAGCTCGCCGCGGAAGCGGCTCGCCGCCGGCGCGGGCCTGCTAGTCGTAACCCTCGTGGCGTACCTGCCGGCCTTTCGGGGCGGGTTCGTCTTTGACGACGAAGACTACATCGTCAACAACTGGGCCCTGCGCAGCCTCGACGGCCTGCGCGTGCTCTGGTTGGACCACAGCGCGACCGCGCAATACTACCCCCTCACGTGCACGACCTTCTGGGTGGAGTACCACCTCTGGGGATTGAACCCGGCCGGCTATCACGTCGTGAATGTAGTGCTGCACGGCGTGAATGCGGTGCTTTTCTGGATGCTGCTGCGACGGTTACAGCTGCCGGGCGCGTGGTTCGCGGCCGCCCTCTTCGCGCTGCACCCAGTGCACGTGGAATCGGTGGCCTGGGTCACGGAGCGGAAGAACACGCTGTCGGGTCTGTTCTACCTGTTGGCCGCGCTCGCGTACCTCCGTTTTCGGCCGCTCGCCGGCGCGGCCCCCGACCGACCGGGGAGCCGCTGGGGCTTCTACGTCGCCGCCCTCGCCGCGTACGCCGCAGCGCTGCTGTCCAAGACGACGACGATCGCGCTGCCGGCGGCGATCCTGCTCGTGATCTGGTGGAAGTGCGGTCGCGTCAAGTGGCGCGACATCGCCGGGGTGGCACCATTTTTCGTGTTGGCGTTCGTGTCCGCCTTGGGGACGCTGACGCAGGAATCCGCCGACCTGGCCCGCGCGCCGCATACGGTGCACGCGTACACGCTGCTGGAACGCGTCCTGGTGGCGGGGCGCGTCCCGTGGTTCTACCTGGGCAAGCTGGTCTGGCCCACGGATCTGGCCTTCATCTACGCGCGCTGGGCGATCGACCCCCGCGTGTGGTGGCAATATCTCTACCCCCTCGCCAGCCTGGCGCTGCTTCTCGGCCTCTGGCTCGGCCGGCGCAGGATCGGTCGCGGTCCGCTCGTCGCCGGCCTCTATTTCGTCGGCACGTTGCTCCCGGTCCTCGGTTTCGCGGATTACGGCCTCATGCGTTACACGTTTGTCGCGGATCACTTTCTGTACCTGCCGAGCCTGGGCGTCCTCGCGCTGCTGGCGGCGGTGGCGGCGGCGGCCTCCCGGCAGCTCGGTTCCTCAGGCGGGCGCGCCGCGCCCGTGCTGGCCGGGCTGACGCTGCTCGCCCTGGGGACGGGCACGGCCCGGCAGAACTTGATCTACGCCGACGTCGAGACGCTGTGGCGCGACACGCTCGCGCACGATCCGCAGTCACCCGTCGCGCACTACAACCTGGCCCGCCACCTGATCGACACCGACCGCGCGGCGGAGGCGGTCGCCCATCTGGAGGCCGCGCTCCGCGCGCAGCCCGGCGACGTCGATACGCTCAACAACCTCGGCGTGGCGTACGTGAAAACCGGTCGCATCGACGACGCTCTGCGCACTCTGGAGCAGGCCCTGCGGCTCCGTCCGGACGATGACTTCATCCACACTAACCTGGGGGTGTTATACGCGCGGCGGGGCAACATCGAGGCGGCGATCAAGCACTTCACGCGCGCCCTGGAACTCAACCCCCGCCGCGAAGAGGCCCGCGCCAATCTGAACACCCTGCTCGCCCGGTCGCGGCGCCCGCCGTCGTCGCAGCCGATGACACCGTGAGCCGTGCTACGGCAACGGTGGCGATGGCGTGACATTCTCTGACGCGACGACGTCCTCGTACGTCTCTCGCCGACGGATGAGACGGACCGCGCCGCCGTCGACCAGCACCTCCGCGGCCCGCGGCCGCGAGTTGTACTGGCTGGCCATCGCCATCCCGTACGCCCCCGCCGTGTGCACCACCAGGAGGTCCCCGGGTCGCAGCGGGGGCAAGCGGCGGCCCTTGGCCAGGAAATCGCCGCTTTCGCACACGGGGCCAACCACGTCGCACCGCCGCAGCCCGTCGAACGGCTGATTCGGCGACCAGTCCCGCGGGATGCGCGGGCCGGCCTCGACCGGCCAGATGAAGTGATAGGCGCTGTACAACGCCGGACGGATCAGCTCGTTCATCGAGGCGTCCACGACCACGAACCGCCGCCGTCCCGACGTCTTGACATACAGCACGCGCGTCACCAGCACGCCGGCGTTGGCGGCGATCGACCGCCCGGGCTCCAGAATCACCCGCAGCCCGCGGCCTGCGAGCAGCGGCACGATAACCTGCGCATACGCGTCCGCGGACGGCGCGTCGTCGCCGACGTAGTGCGCCCCGTACCCCCCGCCGATGTCGAGCGTATCCACCGTCAGCCCCTCCGCCCGCAGCCGTTCGATGAGCTGCAGCGCCCGGCGGATGCCCAGCGCGTACCGCTCCGGGTCGCTCACCGGGGAGCCGATGTGCAGGTGCAGCCCGCGCAGCCGTACCAGCGGCGAGGCCCCGAAGCGGCGATACAGGTCGGCCGCCTGGTCGAGGGCGATGCCGAACTTGTTGTGCCGCGTGCCGGTTGTCGTGTAGGCGTGGGTCTGCGCGTCCACATCCGGGATGATGCGGAGGGCAACGTCCGGCGTGACGGCGCGGCGCTGGGCCGCGCGTGCCAGCAGCTCCAACTCGCCCGCGGACTCCACATTCAGCAGGCCGACGCGCGCCGCGAGGGCTTCGTCGATCTCGCGCTCGGTCTTGCCGACGCCGGCGAACACGATCCGGTCCGGGGGTGTGCCGATGCGCAGAACGCGAAACAGCTCCCCGCCGCTGACGATGTCGAAGCCGCTGCCGCACTCCGCCAGCAAGCGCAGGATATCGAGGTTCGGGCAGCACTTGACGGAGTAGCAGATGAGCGGCTGCAGCGCGCCGAACGCGTGTGCGAGGCGTGCGAAGTGCGTTCGGAACGTCGCGGCCGAGTACACGTATAACGGCGTGCCGAAATGCGCCGCCAGGTCGCGCAGCGGCTGCCCCTCGCACCGTAGCTGCCCGTCGTGGTACTCGAACCGGTTCATCGCGGGGACCGCCTCGGGGAGCTGTGGCGCATGCGGGCTAGTCCTCGCCCGGGATGCGCAGTCCCAGCTCGCCGGCACGCCGGGCAAACTCGGTGTCGCGCAGCCAGAGCACGGCGTATTTCCCCGTCTGTGTGTCAAAAACGAGCACGTGGCGGCCGTCGGGGCCGATCAGACGTGCGTGCGGCTCGCGGCAGCAGCACACGCCGACGTCGTGCGACGT
Organism: uncultured Phycisphaerales bacterium; assembly: GCA_903914415.1. GTDB lineage: Bacteria > Planctomycetota > Phycisphaerae > UBA1845 > Fen-1342 > Fen-1342. Next base: position 31,011 of record CAIWOY010000150.1, read on the forward strand.
GCCGGGCCGATGGTCAAAGATCGCATCGTAGTAGACGTGGCTCTGCAGCTCCCGAACCAGACGCCGGTGCTCGTCGGCGTCAACCCCTTCCGTCGGCAGCGGCAACGTCGGGGGCGGCGGCAGCCCCTGGTCCTGCAGCGTCTGAAACACCTGTCGCGCGGCTTCCATGCGCTGTGCGCACGAGCGAATACTGGCCTCGTCGCGGTTGATGACGACGACCGCGACCATCACCAGGGAAACCGTCACGATCATCAGCACGCTGCGCAGAACACGTCGGCTGCGCTCGCGCAGCGTGCGCAGCTCGACCGAGCCCGCCGTCGGACTCTGGCGCTCCAAAGTACCCGGTCCCGTCGTCACACCTGACTGCCTGGCAAGCGTCGTCCTCCTTGCATAACGCCGCGATCCGTTTCATTCTATAGCGGCAGGCGCGCCGGTAAAGGCGCCCCGCGTGCGGTGGTGCAATGGGCCCGATCGCCGAGCTCGGCGGATGGACGTGGGTGGTCGCGGGAGCCGCGGTCACCGTCGTGCTAACCGCCGCCATCATCGGCTGGACCCGAAACGAGTGGCGCACCCATTCCTGCAACCCAGGCCGCGCGCCAGGCCCGGCTCACCCCCTGCCTGACAACCAAGCCGAAGAACGCACGGGAGTCGACGAGCAATCGTCGCATCCGGCTTGACGCACGCCGCTCAACGCTGGCGGCCCGACCACGCCGCCCGCAGGTCCGCCACCTCCATCGTCGTGCCGCCGTATGCCAGGGCTTTATCCGCGCGCACGCGACCAACCTTGGCCCACGTGACGCCGCTTTGCTCGAGCGCGCCCACGGCGGCCGCGCCATCGGTGACCTCGGCGACGTAGCCGGCGCAGCACTCCGCCAGCGGCGCCTGCGACGCGCGCGGATCGCCGTTCAGCTCCACGCCGCGGTCGCCGGCGATGGCCATCTCCGCCAGCGCCACCAGCCAGCCGCCGTCCGCCACGTCGTGGCACGCCGCCACGAGCCGCTTGCGGATCAGCTCCGCCACCGTGCGATGAATCGTCGCCGCGGCTGCCAGCGAGAAGCCCGTCTGCGGCAGGCCGCCAATGAGCAGCACGTCGTGACCGGCGTGCTTCAGATCGGGCGTTACGCACCGCCGGACGTCGTCAACCACGCTGACGGCGCTGATCAGCAGCGTCGGCGGAATCGCCAGCCGTCGCCGACTGCGCACACGCGCCTCCAACTCGGGCAGCAGGGCGCGGAGGCGCTCGGCCTCGACGCCGCCTGCCGCCGCGCGTTGCCGCAAGGTCTCGAGCAGCGGCTCGACGTCGGCCTCATCCAGCGCGAACTCGTTGTTGAGCGAGTCCTTGCCGGAGATGAAGGGCGTGCGATGCGCCTTGGCGACGTCGTAGCACGCCTGGCACGCGCGGACGAGCGCCCCGAGTTGCGGCGGGTCGTCGCTCCGCCCCCAGCAGAAATTGTCGAGCAGGGCCGTTCGGTCCGGATTCCCGCCGACACTGACGACGTTCCGCAGCGCCTCGTCGATCGACGCGGCCGCCATCCAGTATGGGTCGCTGTCCGACAAGTGCGGCGCCAGCCCGCACCCGAGGGCCACGCCGCGGTACGAATCCAGCCGTGGCCGCAGCACCGCCGCATCCGCCGGCCCGTGCCCCGGACCGACGAGCGGCTTGACCACGCTGCCGCCCTGCACTTCATGGTCGTACTGGCGAATGATCCACTCTTTCGACGAGACGTTCGGACGCGCCAGCTCGTCCGGCAATCGCCGGAGCGCCGTCGCGAGGCCGCCGGTTTCGTCGCCCGCCCCCGCTGCGGCGGCACAGGCGGGCGCCGCCGCGGGCAACGACCATTCCGCGATGCGCTCCGGCCTCGGAAAACCGCCGTGCAGGAATGCCAGGTCGAGGTCGCCGACCACCTGCTGCTGGTAGCGGAGCACGAGGCGTGGCGAGCCACCCGCCGCGGCCTCCCGATCGGCGTCCGACCGTGGCGGGCCAAACACGCCGATCACCGTCGCTTCAACCTCTTCGTCCTGCATGATGTGCAGGAACCGGTCGAGCCGGCCGGGCGGCACGGCGACGACCATGCGCTCCTGCGCTTCACTGATCCAGATCTCGTCATAGCGCAAGCCGGAGTACTTCAGCGGCACCCGGTCCAGCTCGACCACGGCCCCGATTTCCTCGGCCATCTCGCCCACTGCGCTGCTCAATCCGCCGGCCCCGCAGTCGGTGATCGCCGTGTATAAGCACCCGGGCTCGTCGTCGCGTGCTTGCAGGATCGCGTCGAGGAACCGCTTCTCCGTGATCGCGTTGCCAATCTGGACGGCGTGGGAGAACTCGTCCGCGTGCGTGTCCGTCAACTCGGCCGACGAGAACGTCGCCCCGTGAATCCCATCCCGCCCCGTCCGCCCGCCAATCACCACGACCAGGTCGCCGGGCTGCGCCCCCTTCTGAACCATCCGACGTGGAATCAACCCCACGCTGCCGCAGAAGACGAGCGGATTGCCCAGGTACCGCGCATCGAAGTACACCGTGCCGTTGACGGTCGGGATCCCCATCCGGTTCCCGTAGTCCGCCACACCTCGCACGACGCCGCGGAGCACGCGCCACGGATGCAGCACGCCCTTGGGCAGCCGATCCTGCGGCCAGTCCGCCGGGGCGACACAAAAGACGTCTGTGCTCGCAATCGGCTTGGCGCCAAGGCCGCAGCCGATCACGTCCCGGATCACGCCTCCGATGCCCGTCGCCGCGCCGCCGTAGGGTTCGATCGCGGACGGATGATTATGGGTCTCAACCTTAAACGCGACGCCGTAGTTCTCGTCGAATGCGATCACACCCGCGTTGTCTTTGAAGACTGAGAGGCACTGTGGGCCGTGGCCCGCGGCGATGAGCTCCGCAGTTACCCGTGCAACGGTTTCCCCAAGCAGGTTGCCATACCGGAGCGTCTTCTCCGGCCCCGCTGGGGCGGCGTCCGCTCCAACGCCGTCCGGGGACGGCAGCGGCGTCCCGCGGTAGACGATGGCGGCCTTGAACGTCTTGTGCACGCAATGTTCCGACCACGTCTGCGCGAGCGACTCCAGCTCCAAGTCCGTGGGCTCGCGGCC
>CAIWOY010000151.1 GCA_903914415.1 uncultured Phycisphaerales bacterium
GGTCGCGGTTCGGATCGCGCTGCGCAACCGCGCGGCGGGGACGCCGCGGCTCGGATGTCACAAACTGGGCCTGTCGCCGGCGCAGCCGGAGATTGTGCGATTCTGCTGTGTTCTGGCGGAGTTTGTTACCTCGGCACCCCCGCCCGCGGCAAGATACTCATTTGCGCCCCACAAAAGCATGAGAATGTTGATACTCTTGGCGCGGCGACGGCCGAAAACGGGCGACCGGAGGGCAAAGCTGGAGCTGTGCCCTACCCTGGTGCGGGGTGCGTCAGAAGGCGGGTTCGCCGGTGATTTCTCGGCCGACGATCAGTTGGTGGATCGTTTCCGTGCCCTCATACGTGATCACGCTTTCGAGGTTGAGCATGTGGCGGATTGCGGATTGCTCGATTGTGATGCCGCCGGCGCCGAGCAGGTCGCGGGCGTCGCGGGCCACGTCGAGGGCCATGCGCACGTTGTTCCACTTGGCCAGCGAGACCTGGGTGTGATGCAGCTTCTCCGCGTCCTTCAGGCGCCCGAGCTGCCACGCCAGCAATTGTGCGGTCGCGATCCGGCGGGCCATGTTCGCCAGCCGCTGCTGGACAATCTGCTTTTTGACCAGTGCCGCGCCGAACAGCACACGCTGCCGGGCGAATTGCAGGGCCTCGCGATAGCACGCCTGGGCCGCCCCGATCGCGCCCCACGCAATTCCGTAGCGGGCCTGCGTCAGGCAGCTCAGCGGCGCCGCCAAGCCATCCGCCAGCGGCAGGCGATTCCGCTCGGGCACCCGGCAATTGTCGAAGGACAGCTCCGACGTGACGGAGGCGCGGAGCGAGAACTTGTGCCGGATGTCGCGGGCGGTGTAGCCCGGCGTGCCTTTTTCGATCAGAAAGCCGCGGACGCCGTCGTCCGTGCGGGCCCACACGACGGCGACGTCGGCGACGGTGCCGTTGGTGATCCACATTTTAGCGCCCTGGAGGACCCAGTCGCCGCCCATCTTTCTTGCGTGGGTTTTCATGGTGCCGGGATCGGAGCCGCCGTCGGGCTCGGTCAGCCCGAAGCAACCGAGGGCCTCTCCCTTGGCCATCGTCGGCAGCCAGCGCTGCTTCTGCTCGTCCGACCCGTAGCGGTGGATTGGGTACATCACCAGGGCGCTCTGCACGGACGCGAAGCTCCGCAGCCCGCTGTCGCCGCGCTCGAGTTCCTGCATGATCAGCCCGTAGGCGACGTTGCCGAGCCCCGCGCAGCCGTAGTCTTTGAAGGTCGGGCCGAACAGGCCCAGCGCAGCCATCTCCGGGACCAACTCGGTCGGAAAGCGCTCGTGCTCGAAGCAGTCCGCGATGATGGGCAGGACGCACTCGTCGACGAAGCGGGCGACGGCGGCCTGCACGTGCCGCTCGTCCTCCGTGAGCAGGTCCGCAAGCTGCATGAAGTCCGGGGCGTTTGTGTCGGGCAGCACGAGCGCACCCTCCATTGTGTGGGTGGCAAGGAGTCGGCGGATTCTACCGCCCCGCCTGGCGTGCGGCCACACGGACGCCCCCGCGCGCCGCTATCGCGCCGGTCCGCTTGATGTTGGCGGGGAGGCCAACTAAAACTGATGAAGCGCCCGTGGCCGCGCGGCCGCCGGGAGAATGGCCATGCCGCTGAGGATCCGCTGTCCGCACTGCCGACACGTGCTGGTGGTCGGCGATAAGGCCGCCGGGCTGCGCACGACGTGTCCGGACTGCGGCGGCGTGTTCAACGCACCGCTGCCGAGCGCCGCGGTCCCGGAGGCGACCGATCTGCACGGCACGCTCGCCCAGTGTCCACGGTGCGGCGCGGAGGTCGCCCCGCTCGGCGATTACTGCCGCCGCTGCTTTACCGATCTGGTCGATGGCCGGCGTCTGACATGGAAGCGGCGCTTGCGGCTCGTGCCCGCACGGTTCTGGGTGCTGGCCGCGTGCGGCGTGCTCGCCTTCGCGGTGCTCGTTTCCATGGGCGTTGCGGTCTATCGCATCCGCGCGCGGCCGGTCACGGCGCCGTTCGCCCCGACGACGCCCGCGCCGCTCCCGGCGCCCGAGTTGGCCGCCGCGCTGCTCAACGCGCCGGACGCGACAGCACGCGCCGCGGCCCTGCAGCGCCTCGCCGGGGTGGAGATGCGGGCCGCGCCGGCGGTCGCGGACGCGCTCAAAGGGTCGCTGGACAGCTCGGCCGGCGGGCCGCAGACCGTGGCCGATCGCGTGGCCGCGATCGATCTCCTGGCCCGCCACGGCACGTCGCATCCGGCCGCCGTCGCGTCGTGGGTGGAGACGCTCGCGCGGTGCCAGGACGAACCCGGGCTGCGCGAGGCGGCGCTGCGGGCGCGGGCGATTCTGGGAGATGCCCGCGTGTTGGACGACCTCGTGCGTACGTGGCTGGACAAGCTGCGGCGGTTCATGTTCCTGGGCCGCCTCGTGGCGGTCGCCCGCGCGGATCGCGAGCCGGCCGCGCACCTCGTGCTGACGCAGGGGCAGGCGGAGTTGACGCGCTGCGCGGACGGCCTCCGTTACCTCGGTCAAAACCCGGACAACCTGATGTTCGAGCGCCTCGCGCAGTCCTACTGGGAAAGCTGGTGTTGGCTCGGGCAAGGACCCGGCGATTCGTTTCTTGCCGAGCTGTTCGCGCTGGCCAAGCCGCGCGACGGTTCGCTGACGTTCAAGCCAGAGGACATCCGCACGCCGCGCGACGTGATGAAACGCGTGGCCCAGCGGGGCTCGCCGGCGGCGCGGGCGGCGGCGGGGATGGCCCTATACAACGTGCCGCAATACCGCAGTGCGAGCCAGCAGGTGTGCGACACGCTCGCCGAGCTGCTGCCGACCTGCGACGCCGTGGACCAGCAGCGTCTGACCTGGGTGCTGGCTCAGCTCCGCGGCAAGCTGTTCGGACCGGTCGCGCGGCAGAACCCGCTGGACGTGAGCGCGGCGGAGATCGCCGTCGCCGAGCAGTGGGCGCGCCCCGGTACGCCGCCCGTACTCGATGAACCCTACCCGACGCCGCCCGCGCTCACGTACCGCGCCCTGACGGCGGAGCGCCAACTCGAGCAGGAACTGCTGCGCGCGCTGCAAGCCGGATGGAGCCCGGCGTTGCCGGCGCTGGAGCGCTGGCTGGCCGGCGGCCTTGGATCCACGCCGCGCATCCACGCCTTGCTGAGCCCGGGACAGCGTCAGCCGGACTATCCGGCGGTGGCGGCGGCGCTGGTCATCGCGGCGGTGCGCGACGACGAGGCGCTGCGCCCGCAACTGGAGCTGTGGCGCGGGGCGGCGGACCAGCCACCCTGGGTGCGTGCGCTGGCGTACACGGTCCTGGGGCGCTTCGACGCGCGCACGGGCCGTTGGTCGAGCGGTTGGCCCGCGGGGCTCGACGTGGGCGACACGACGCTGCTGGACCGCGGCGCGCCCGGTTGGGACCATTTTGGCCGTGTGCTGGGCGCGGGGGGCGCCGTCATGCGGCAGCGGCTGCTGGATGAGAGCGCAGAGACGCTTCCGGCCGAGATACGGAGTAGACTGTTGGAGGCAGCGGACCGGTGCGCCCGGGGCGGCGGACCGTGAGCGCCGCGCACGAAGGACGGCGAAGGACGAGACGGCCGAAATGCTGATTCCGATCGGAACGGATGTTCGCACTCCGCGCGTGCCCTTCGGGAACTACGCGCTGATCGGCGTGAATGTCCTGGTTTTCCTGTTCACGGACGTCATCGGGAACCGCTTGAACGACGAGCTGGGCACGTACATCAAGACGTACTTCGCACTCGACGCCGCCCGGCCCGCCCTGCACCAGTACATCACGTACCAGTTTCTGCACGGGGACATTCTGCACCTGGCCGGGAACATGCTGTTCCTGTGGATCTTCGGAAACGCGGTGTGCGACCGCATGGGGTCGCTCGGCTACGCGTTCTTCTACGTGGCGGGCGGGGTGTTCGCGGGCTGTGCGTTCACGCTGGGGGCGGAGAACCCGCTGATCGGCGCGTCGGGGGCGATCGCGGCCGTGACGACCGCGTTCCTGGCCCTGTTCCCCCGCGTGCACATCACCATGCTCGTCTGGATGTTCTTTGTCTTTACGTTTCAGGTGCCCGCCACGCTCCTGATCGTGTTCAAGATCATCCTCTGGGACAACATCATCGCCCCGCGCTTCGACCAGGGCACCGCGCTGAACGTCGCCCACTCGGCGCACCTCGGCGGGTACGCGTTCGGGTTCGCCGTGGCGCTGGGCCTGTTGCTGGTGCGGGCCGTGCCCCGCACGCAGTTTGACATCGTGGCCCTGTGGCAACGCCTGGGCCGGCGGCGCGGCTGGAGCGGCGTGGCGGTCGTTGGTGATCCCATTCGGGCGCGTCCGATCCAAGTCGAGGAGCTCGACTCGCGGCCCATCGACACGGTCGCGCTGACGCCGGTGGAGCAACTGCGCGAGGACATCACCACGCATTTAGCCGGGCACGATCCCCAGGCGGCGCTGGCCGCCCACGAGCAGCTCATGTCGCTGGACCCGGGGCACGTCCTGTCCGCCGCACAGCAGGTCGAGGTGGCCAACCATCTGGCCCAGGTGCGGCGCTATCCCGAGGCGGCGGCCGCCTACGAGGCCTTTCTCGGCGCCTACCCCGCCGCGGGCGAGGCGTCGGAAGTGCGTTTGTTCCTCGGGCTCATTTGCAGCCGCTATCTGCATGACGATGCGCGGGCCGCCCGCTATCTGCGCGAGGCCCTGGCCGGCCTGCGCCAGCCGGCCCAGCGGGCGCTGGCGGAGCAGGAGCTGCGCGCGGTCGAAACGCGCCTGAGCAGCTAGTGGATTGCCTCGTTGGAACCGCTGTCCATCGGAGCCGCGACATTCATGGCGCGCGGTCCGCCTGCGCGGCGTGAGCGTCAAACGGCCTGGGGTTGTTCGTCCGGCGGAGTCACGCCTTCCGGTTCGGCCGGCGGCGGTGCCTCGACGGGCGGAATGTCCGGCCCAGCGCCCAAGGTGGACGCACTGAGTGTCTCGTCGACCGGGATCGTGCCGGCCGCGACTTCGACCGGGGAAGCCGGGTCCACCGTCCCCGCCACGAACGTCGACATGCTGGCCTCCGCGGCCCCTGTGGCGGCGGCCGCGACGGCGGCCCGGGCCTGTTCCGCTTTCGCCTTTGCCTCGGCCTCGCGCACCTCTTCCAGGCGGATGGCCTCTTCGCCGCACGCTTCGACCAGCCGCGCGGCGAGCTCGGGGTCGAGTTCCAGTTCCTTGACCAGCGGCTCGGGGCCGATCTCATCGATGTCGGCGACCGAAACGCACCCGAAAGCGATCAGCTTGTCGACCAGCACGTCGTCGATCCCCGGCACCGACTTGAGCGTCTGCTCGAGGTTCTCCAGGTGCTTGTTGTATTCCGGGGGCGTGAGGATATCGACGCTCCAGCCGGTCAGGCGGGCCGCCAGACGCACGTTCTGCCCGCGCTTGCCGATCGCCAGCGAGAGCTGGTCCTCGGGGACGACCGCCGTCGCCCGGTCCAGCTCGAAGCACAGGGCGATCTCCTGAACCTCGGCCGGCTTAAGCGCGTTCTGGATCAGAATCTGGCTGGACTCGTTCCAGCGGACGATGTCGATCTTCTCGCCGCCCAGCTCCTCGACGATGTTCTTGATCCGGCTGCCGCGGACGCCGACGCAGGCCCCGACCGCGTCGACCTTGGAGTCGATGCTGCTGACGGCCACCTTGGTGCGATACCCGGCCTCGCGGGCCAGGGCTTTGATCTCGATGATGTGCTCGGCCACCTCGGGCACCTCCAGCTCGAACAGGCGATGGATGAACTCCGGGTGGGAGCGCGAGAGGATGACCTTGACCTGGTTGGGCTGGTCGCGCACCTCGAGAATGAGGGCCCGCAGACGCTCGCTGGAAGCGTGGGTCTCGCCTGGGATCTGTTCGCTGCGCGGTAGGAAGCCCTCCGTCCGGCCGATGTTCACGAGCAGGTTTCCGCCCTCGGCCCGGATGACGGTACCGGTCACGATCGTGCCGCGGCGGGCCGTGAAGTCGTCGAAAATGCTGGTGCGCTCGCGGTCGCGGGTCTTCTGGATGATCATCTGTTTGGCCGTCTGGGCCGCGATCCGCCCCAGGACGCGGACGTCCACGGGCTGGCCGTCGACGGTCGCCGTGATCTCGCCGCTGGCGATGTCGAGCTTGACTTCCACCTGCTCCGCCGTCTCGTAGTGTTTGCGCAGCGCACCGGTCATGGCTGCTTCGATGTCCCCGATGAGCGAGTCGCGCTCGATGTTCTTATCGCGGCAGATGCTGTCGATGATGCGCATCAGTTCCTGGTTCATAACTCGTCATCCTGCCGTGCGGCGCAGACCAACAAAAATGGGCCGCGCCGGCGACCCGTCGAAGCCCCGTTAAGGGCGCACCAAGACCTACAGGTCGCTGAACCGGCCGCCACCCACACGCCGGTCACACGGCCCCGAACGCGCACGCCCCAGGCGTGCCTTTCGAGTTCAATCTGTAATCTTAGCCGGTCTCACCGGCCCTGCCTAGGGCTTGTTCCGGATTTGTAGCGGCGGCGCCGGGCGGCCGGCATCCACCCCCATCGGCCGGCCCCTGCAGGACGGTGTTGGTCCCCACCCGCCCGTCACTCCTTGCCGGCCCCGGCGGCGGCGGCGTGCGCCCCGCGCTGCTCGGCCCGTTGCGCGGCCGCCGCCACGAACGGGTCGATGGCCGACACCGTGGCGTTCTCGGCCAGCTTCAGCACGTAGTCCGCCGACACGCGGGCGTACTTCCGTTCGGTCAACTCCCGGCGGATGTCGTCCTGCACGTCCATGAACGAGCGGCGGCGAGCCGGCTCGATACGCCCGCACTGCACGATGAAGTACCCCGTCTCGGTCTCCAGCGGCGCGCTGCGCTGCCCGGACTCGTATTCGAAGATCAGCTTACTGACCTGGTCGTACGGCGGCTGGAGCGGCCGCGCGATCAGACCCCACGAGCCGCCCTGCTCCGCGTGTGACCCGGCCGAGTAGGTCCGGGCGACCTCCGCGAACGGCTGCTGGTCGAGGGCGGCCTCCGCCTCGCGGGCCTTCCGCAGCACGGCCAGCTTCGTGGTGGCGCGGACCGTCCTGTCCGCAGTGTCCCACCGTTGGTCCGCGGGCAGGAGCTTCTCGAACGGAATCTCGATGACCAGCAACTCGCGGGTCTCGGGCGTCTCGTACTGTGTGCTGTTTTGACGGTAATACGTCAGTAGCTCGTCGCGCCGCACCTGAATTTGGATCGTCAGCTTCTCCCGCATGTACTGGCGCACGACCAGGTCGCGCTGCAACGCATCGCGGTACTGCTCCAGCGTCAGTCCGCTGTCGGCCAGGTGGGCTTTGAACCGGGCCGAGCTGCCGCCGTAATCCTGCGCGACGAGGTTGTCGATCTCCTTCAGTACCGCCTTCTCGATCGACTTGCGCTGCTCCTCCGGCAAGCCCGCCATCGCCTCCGCGTAGATCAGCAGCGTGCCGATCTGGCGGCGGGTCTCCTCGCGCACCAGGCTCCGAACCCGCTCGCGAAACCCGCCCGGGGTCTGCGTCCGGCGGGCTTCCTCGATCCGGTCCGCCAGCGGGTACAACACCTCCGCGGCGGTCAGGACCGCCTTGTTGACCATCAGGATGTCGCCCTCGATCGCACCAGGGGTCGGCTGGACCGGCGGCGGGAGCGCCCGCCGGGCCGCGGCCACCCGCTCCGCCCCCAAAAGTACGGGCGCACTCGTCGGAACCACCTGTCCCGCGCTAATCCGCTCCTCACGCTCGGCGGCCAGTTCGGCCTCCGTCTTGATGACCGGCCGCCGCGCGTCCGGCGGAGCCGTTCGACGCTCCGCGGCGTGCTGACACCCGCCGAGCGCCAGCGCGACGGCAAGAGCCAGGACGCCGCGGAGCGCGTGTTTCTTCGCCATGTCGGTCACTATACCGGTTCGAGCGCGGCGGCCCAAGGGCCACGTGCCGCTCAATGGCGTTGACGGGCGCAGCGACGCGTCTTAGACTGATGTGTGTGAGGGTGGTGAACGCCCCCGCGCCCCCAACGCCCGGATGGCGGAATTGGCAGACGCGCCAGGTTGAGGGCCTGGTGAGGGTTAACCTCGTGCTGGTTCGAATCCAGTTCCGGGCATGGCCCCGCGGCCAACCGACCTGCCGACCGGCCGGAGACGTGCTCATCGGGCTGGTTGGGTGTCGTCGGGCAGCTTTGACGCGCAGCGCCGCTAGCTCAACTGGATAGAGCATCGGCCTACGGAGCCGAAGGTTGTAGGTTCGAATCCTACGCGGCGCGGTTTGCTCCTCTCGGGCTTTCCGGCCAGAATCGCGGTGTTTTCCAGGGCTTTCAGCACACCCGCCGTCCGCGCCGTCCGCGCTCGCCGATGCACCCAAACGCACCGCCGGGCGAGCTTTTTCGGCACGTATTGTGACACAAGCCGGACAATTCGGACCTGAAACTCCGATAGGCTGGTCCGTCGTGCCTTCGCGCCGCGCCGCCGCGGCGTCCGTCGTCGGCCCCGTCGCGTAGTCCGGCAGCCGTGCCACTGCGGCGGTTGTGTCCAACACCGCGCGATCCGTGTACGTCCCCGCCGTCAGCCGGTAGTCGGTGTGCCGGGCCAGCTCCATAAGGGTCCGCGGGTTCACCCCGGCGCGCTGCAGCTCGGACACGAACGTGACGCGCAGAGAATGAAATCCGACCGCCAGCACGCCGCGCTTGCCGTCCGCGTCGGCGGGCTCGTGCGTCTGGATACGCGCCCGGCCGCAGTCGGCCAGCCATGTATTCCACGACGGCAGACCGTTGAACACCGGGTCCGTCGGCGCGTGGTCCGCCGGCCGAGCTGCCCGCAGCCGTGCCGCCAGGGCCGGGGCCAGCGGCAACGTGTCTGCCCGCTTGCTTTTCGTCGCTTCCGTCCGCAGCTCCAGGCGCGGGCGCGTCGTGTCAACGTGCACGTCGCGCCACTGGAGCCGGCGCAGCTCGCCGAGCCGCAGCCCGGACCCGAGCGCCACGCGATAGACCAGCTCCCGCGGCCCCGCACCGCCGAGCAGCCGCGCCACTTCGTCGGGCGTCAGGGCTCGCCGTTGCCGCTTCCGGCCCGCGCTCGTGTCGATGCTCGGGAGCTTTCCGAGCGTGTCCCCGTCCAGCCGCCGCGCCTGTACCGCCCACGCGACGAACCCCGCCACGATCGCCCGGACGTTTTTCAACGTGCGTGGGGCCGCGCCCGTGGCCTTGCGCTCCGCCAGGTACTTCAGCAGCCCATCGCGATCGACGTCGGCCACGCGCCGCCAGCCGCACGCCGCGCCCACGGCCGCCAGGCACGCCGTGAGGCTGCGGACGTACACCCCGTCGCGGCCGGCGGTTTCCAGCTCGGCCTTGTAGTCCCGCACGTTGTCCGCGAACGTCCCGCGCCGCCGCCGGGAGAGCGCGGACGGCACGAGCTGGAATTGCACGAGCAGCCGCCGCGGCAGCATCGCCAGCACTTCCGCCCGCGCTGGCTCGCCGCCTTGCTTCCGGTCCACCGCCGCCTGTAGCAGTTCGTGCCACGTGCGCGACGTGTCGCGATCCGTGCACAAGCGCGCCCGCCGCTGTTTGTACGGAGCAACCCGGATTCGGACGTGGTAGTCAGAGTATCCCGGGCGTTTGTAGAGCTGTCGCATCGTGCACCATCCTTCCGACGCGTCGCGTTCACCCTACCGCGCCGTGGGCGATCGCCGCCAGTATGAACCGTCGCGCCCTTTGTAACGCCGGACCCGCGCGGCTCGTTTGCAGCCCCGCAGAGCCGCGGCGCCGTCCCGATGCCCCAGCTCGGCGCGCTGCGCTTAGGGGCGGGCGGGTTCCGGCCCGGGGCCGGGGCTTCCGTCGCCCGCCTGAGCTGTCGCCCATGCCTTCGTCACAGCCTTCCGAAGCCAGCCGCCGGGGTTGCGCACGTGCGCCGGCATGATCGCCAGCTCGGCGCGAAACTCCGCGGCCGTGCCGATGCGTGCCAGGTTTCGCGCGTCCGCGTCTGACAGGCCCGGCACACCTTGCAAGAGCTTGTACGTCGCCTCTTGTTCGGCCGCGGGCAGACGGCGCCGGCGCCGAGCTGGCCCCGGCGCTGGCACGACCCCGCTGAGCTGGCCCGCCGCTTCCGTCGTCGCGCTGCTGACGGGGAGCGGCGTCAGAGCGCCGCGCTGTCGCGCACCGTCCGCCCGCCGCTCGGCCAGCGTGCGGTTGAAGGCGTCCGCTTCCGGGTCCGAAACAGAACAGCCCCCAGCCCCGCTTGAACAGCTCGGCGCGCCCTGACGGTTCTGTTGACGGTTCCACTGACGGTTCTGTTGACGGTTCCCCTGACGCGGGCGACAGGGTTCGATACCGGATTCGTCAGGGTTCGCGGTCGCGGGCGACAGGGTTCCGGCCGGATTCGCCCGGGTTCCCGAGCCGTCAAACCCTGACGCGGGCGACAGGGTTTGCGGATCGTCCGGGGCCGCGTTCGCGTCGCCCGTGCCGAGCGCGACGAGCTGGTACACGGTTGACCGCCCCGTCCCGTCAGACCGCACGCCGCCGCCCGGCGTGAGGTCCTTCAGCTCGCCGGACCGCCTGAGTCGGCGCAGACAGGCCCGCACGCGACGCTCTGACAGTCCCGCGCGCCGGGCCGTGTCACCCACCGACGGCCAGCATCGCCCGCTATCGTCGGCGCGATCCGCCAAGGCGAGCAGCACGAGCCGCGGACCGCCACGCGACGGGCTCCGGTCAAAAACGTAGGTGATCCAAGTCACAGACACGTCAGGCCCCCACGCCGCCGGCCGGCGGCCCGCCATGTTCCCGAAGCCAGGCCGCCGCCGCGGCGCGGTCGCGCAGGCGCCAAGCGGAAACCGGCCGCGCGTGCGACGCCGCCCGATCCGATTCGACGAACCCCGCGCGTTCGATCAGGCCCGCGGCGCGCAGGCCATGCGGTACGGCCCCGAGCCACGTAGGCCGCCTGTCGGGGAGCTGCCCCAGCTCGGCGCGCACTTCGTCGATGGTGACGGCCGCCCCATCGGGACGTGCCAGCAGCAGCGCGATCATCGCCCGCTGTGCCGCCAGCACGCGCCCGCCGTGCCGAGCCGCAAGTACCGCCAAGGCGCGGAGCTTACCCAGCTCGGCGTTGCCGGCGCGGGTCGCGGCGGTAGGATTCGGTGGTTTCGATTCGCTTCGCGGCGGCCCGGTGTGCCCAACACGCGGGCCGTCGCTCCAGAGGCTCCGCTGTGTCATCGTCGGCCCCCCGCGCCCCGCGCTCCCGATTCGGCCGTAACTTCCGGGCAGCCCGCAGAGATCCACGCATCGAGCTCGGCCGCGCGCCAACGCACGGAGCGCCCGAGCCGCACCGGGGCCGGCAATCGCCCGGCCGCCACAAACTTCCACGTCGCCCTGATGCTGATGCTCAGTAGTCGCGCCACTTCCCCCACGGCCAGCAACCGCGGGTCCGCGGCGTTCGTCGCGGGGCCTTGCTTCACCGCTTCTACCATCGTCGCGCCCTCTTGTATGGGCCACGTCCGGGCCGCACGTCACAGCCCTCTACTTAAGGGGCCGCGCGCTCACCTTTTGGCGCGTCGCGCTGGGGTTAGCGCGCCGGGAACACCGTGCATACCGGGGCGCTTTCGCGTCCGGACCGTGCATCGTTTTTTTCTCAGGGGGTGAGCGCTTGGGGTGCGCAAAGGGTTAGCGCCCCGCCGGCCGTGCGGGCAAGGTCAATCGTCGGCCGAGCTGGCGCGCTTGGGTTTGGGGCAGTCGTGAGCCTGCCCGCGTGAATCGGTGGGCAGCGCGATCGTGGGTACCGACCGGCCCCGCAGAGCTGGTTTCAGTTTCGCTCTTGCCCTGTCGATCCGCTTGTGCACCGCGCTGGGGCTGATGCGCAATTCGTCCGCGACGCGCCGTTCACTGTGGAGCCTGAGCCACGCGGCGTAGGCTTCGCTCTGTTTTGGCGAGAGCACTTCGCTATGGCGCGGTGTTCGGTTGCCCTTCGTCCCCCCGCGCCGCTTGGCGGACCGCGCCTTTCCGGTCCGCTTGTCGTCGGCGCTTGCCAGCTCGGCACGCGACACGGTCCGCTGCGCAGTTATTTCGGCCCGATCAATCGCCCGGCGGTCGTGCGTCTGCTGCAACCGCCGCAGTGGTGTAGAGTCCAGACCGCACTTTTCCGCCGCCGCGGCCAGCGCCTCGATTAGCGGATTGAGGCGCAGAGACACCCTTATCTGAGCCTCGTTGTACTCCAGTCTCCCCCATCTTTCACCGTACCACTCTGCGGGACCTTTCCAGCGTTCACGGACTTGGGCGCGCGTCGGTTCACGGCCGAGCTCTCTGACCAGCTTGCGTTTATGCGTCGCCTGCACGTACCGTCGTGCATCGTCCAGCCCTCGGAGCTCGCAGAGACAGTCCAGAAACTCCGCAACCGTGGTCGTCAGCTCGGCGTTGCGTGCGGCGCCGAGCTGGCCAGCGCTCTTCTGTGGCATGGGCACCGTCCAAAGCCGGGCCGCCGCCCGGTCGTCGCGTCGGATGGTGCCAGAGCGCGACGAGCCGGGTAGCGCTTGGCGCGGGCCGTTGCAACGGCGCCGCGCCGTCCCGATGCGCGCATTCTACCGCGCCGCTGCGGGCGGGCGGTCCAGCCCGCCGTGCGGCCGGTCTGACCCGTCCGGCCCGCTGGCCCGCTGGACCGCTGAAATCCCGCCGCAGACATTCGCCCGGGATCGTCGCGTTTTTTGCCGCGCTGGGGGGCCGGGTGGGAGAGGACCCGCCGCCAGCCGGAACGCCCCGCGCGATCCGCACCCCGCGGCACTTTCAAGGGTTCCTGAAACCCCTGACACCGGCCGCGGCGTCACGCGCGGCCCGTCTGCGCCGTCCGTACCAGCGTCAGCAGCGCAGACCGCAGCAGTGCGGGTAGCGTGGGCCACGCCGCGGCCAGCTCGGCGAGCTCGGGATCGTCCAGAGCCGCCGCGCGCCCGTCTGCCGTGGCGTCGGCTCCGGGGGCTTCCGAGTCCGGCGCGGGGTCCGTTTGGGGCGCAAATTCGGTCCAACCGCCGTCGCCGGTTTCAGAACCGCAGCCCGCACAAGCCTTTACGTCGCGTGCGCGGTAGGTTCGAATCCTACGCGGCGCGGTTTTTCCGCTCACTGAGCAAAAAAGGCGCGCGGCATGCGGCGCGGGTCACGGGGTGGGCTCGCTCGTCGGCAGTCCGTCGGTCTGTTGTGCCCAGCCGGGCTCCCAGAATTGCCACTCGTGGTCTTCGGGGTGGAAGAAGATCCAATAGTCGCCGATCCCCCTCCGCTGCAACTCCGCCTGGAACGCCGGGCTGCGTAGCGCCGTGCCATAGAATCCGGGCAGGTAGCCGCGTCGCAGGGCCTCGATGGCCGGCTTGCGCGTCTCGTAGTTGACCCAGGCCTTCGGCTCGGTCGGACAGGAATAGGTGGCCTCGTCCAGCAGCACCGTGTCGGGGCACGCCGCGGCAATGTGCCACGTCGGCAAGTACTCGATCCCGCCCGGCAGCAGCCAGGGCGTGATGCCCTCATGCTTAATCATCGCGATGAACGGCGCCATGGCGACCGCGAGACGATAGTCGTCACGGCTCGGAGCACCGTTCGGTTCGCAGTGTTTCGGATAGCGCGGCTCGCGGTCCCAGTAGGGTTCCAGGTCGATCGCGACGCGCGGGTCGTCCGCGGTCCGGTGTTCCGCCCACCGAGCCAGCGTCTCGGCCATCCGGGCCCATGATTTCGAGTCAAACCACGACTCGTAGCTGTGACCGCAGCCGGCGGCCAAGGTCGCGCACGCCGGGAACGCCTTCACGCCGAACTCACGCAGCTTGTCCAGCATGCGCTGCGCCTCGGCCAGGTTGGCGTCCGTCGCGAGCGAACCTGGGGTCACCATCGCGACGATCTCTGGGTTGGGCCGGGCCCCGGCGGGCAACTGCCGAAGGCTCCGCAGCCACGCTTTTTTCAACGTCGCCCAGTGGGTCCATAAGGCAATCATTGCAGCAGTATATTCTGGCGCCGCGGGACCACCCATGCCGGCCTTGAGAAAAGCGGCCGGGCGCCTGGGAACAAAGAAGGATCGGGTCCCCGGTCGAGGTTCGCTCGCCCGGAGGCCCGATGCCACCGTGGTCGGGTGAGGATAGAAGGCGGGGTCATCTGCATCGATGGCGGACGACACAATTGAAACCACTTGTCGCGGCCCACTATTCCCGGTTGGCCGGGAGAGCAGGGCCCGTCGACGTCGTGCCACCGCCTGCCAGCCCGCCCCGGAAAACGAAATCGCTTTTGCCCCGCCCGGGGGCACGTTACACTGCGGCGGCACTGGAGGCGCGCGTCCGCCCGAATGGTGATCAACCTACCCAACCAGATCACGCTTGGCCGGCTGGGGCTGGCCATCGTGTTCCTTGCGCTCCTGTCCTGGTTCAACCCCGACCAGCTCGCCCAGCAGCGCTGGCTGCTGCAAATCTGCTTCTGGATCTTTCTGGTGGCGGCGGTGACGGACATCCTCGACGGGCTGCTGGCGCGGATGATGCACTCCGTCACGTCGCTCGGCCGCATCCTCGACCCGGTTGTCGACAAGGTGATGGTGTGCGGCGCGTTCGTGCTGTTCGCCAGTCACCATTTCTGGGACTCGGCCCACCACATCAACCTCACCGACGTGCGCCCGTGGATGGTCGTCGTCATCCTGACGCGCGAGCTGCTGGTCTCCGCGGTCCGCGCGCACTCCGAGGCCGAGGGCCAGGAGTTTGCCGCCTCCTGGGCCGGCAAGGTAAAGATGTTCGTGCAGTCCTTCACCGTGTGCGTAATCCTCGCGCAGTTGGCGTGGAACGTCGCCGCGGCCGAGCCCGTCCGGACCGCGTGCGTCTGGATCACGGTGATCTTCACTGCGGCGTCGGCCCTAGCCTATGTGCGCCGCGCCCGCGCCCTGCTCGCTCCAGATGCCGCGCAACCCAACGCCGCCGACCTCACTCCCGCGGCGCCGCCGGTTCCGCCCGCACCGCGACAGCCAACGGACGGGACCTCGGGGGGCGCCCCTTGAGTCGCGGCCTGGAGCGACTGAAGACCGCCTGCATCACCGTGCTGGGCAGCGGCTATGGACCGTACATGTCCGGCACGTGGGGGTCGCTCGTCGCGCTCGTCGTCTTCGCCGCGATCTGGATCGCACTCGGCCGCGCGACGGCGCCGCGCTGGGCCCTGGAGGCGATCACGGTCGTCGGCATCCTCGCGGCGAGCGTGGTCTCGGTCGCGTGGGGCGAATGGGCGGTGGCGTATTTCCACAGCGACGACCCGAAACAGTTTGTGCTCGACGAGTTCGCCGGGCAGTGGGTCGCGTTGCTTGTGCTCCCCGCCAGCCTGACCGCCGAAACGTGGGCCTTCGTCCTCGTCGCGGGCGGTCAGTTCGTGCTCTTCCGCATCTTCGACATCATCAAGCCGCCGCCGGCGCGCCAGGCGGAGCGGCTGCCCGCCGGCTGGGGCATTCTGACGGACGATTTGTTTGCCGGTCTGTATGCCAACCTCGTCGGGCAACTGCTCTGGCGCGCGACGCCGCTGGCGAGTTGGCTTGGCCTGCGTTTGGCTGCAACCCACGCCGCAGGAGGCTGACGTGGACATTGTCAAAGCGATCATTCTGGGCATTGTGGAAGGGCTGACCGAGTTCCTGCCGGTCTCCAGCACCGGACACCTGATCCTGGCGGAGCGGGTGCTCGGCCTGGACGGCGACCAGGCGCCGTGGAGCATCCTGCTCTGGGTCAGCCAATTCGCCGCCATTCTGGCGGTGATCCTGTATTTCTGGCGTGACCTGTGGCGGCGGATCGTGGACCCGCTGGCGGTGCTGTGGCGGCGCCGGCGCGGTCGCGCGGTCGGGGGCGGCCCTGGGCCGCAGAATCTGGCCGCCATCGTGCGGGACAACCTGCTCACAAAGCTCATCGTGGCGATGATCCCCACCGTCGTCCTGGCCGTCCTGCTGAAGAAACACCTGGATGTCCTGGAGACGATGCCGCTGGCGGTCGCCGGCGCGCTGATCGTCGGCGCCGTCATCATGGAATTCATCGACCGCCGGTTTCGCCGGCAGATGCCACAGGATCTCAGCCACATTACGCTCCCGCAAGCATTCCTGATCGGGCTCATCCAATGCGTCAGCATGTGGCCGGGCGTGTCGCGCGCCGCGGCGACGATCATGGGCGGCATGTGCCTCGGCCTCACGCCGCGGGTCGCGACGGAGTTCTCGTTCTACCTCGCCATTCCGACCATGCTGGGTGCGACCATCTACACGCTGAAGAAGCACTGGCACGAGCTGGGCGGGGCAAACATGGGCCTGGTGTTCGTGGGCAGCGCGACGGCGTTCCTGATGGCCCTGCTGGTGGTGGCAACGTTCCTCGGCTACGTGCGGCGGTACCGCTTCACGCCGTTCGTTGTTTACCGCGTGCTGTTGGGCGCGCTGGTAATGGTCTGCTACTTCGTCGCGCGGGGGTGAACGCGGGGGCAGGCGCGTGAACGTGCCTACAGCCGGGAGGGCGATCCTGGCGCGCTGGGATTGCCGAGTCGCGCGGGAAGCCTCGGCTCAGCAGGAGCTTCGCCCTCCCAGGTCGAGGTGGCTGCCCCCTACGCCACGAGGTGAAACAGCCGCGTCCAGAACAGCCAGGCGACCGGGGCGGCTAGCAGCGGGGAATCGAGGATATCGAGCACCCCGCCGAGGCCGGGCAGCGCCCGGCCCGAATCCTTGGCCTGGGCGTCGCGCTTCAATAGCGAGGCACACAGGTCGCCCGCGACGGAGAAGATCCCCAGCAGCAGGCCGAGCACCAGGAGCGCCCAGGGATACGTCATGTAGCGCTCCTCGATCCGCGCCAGGCCGGACGTGTGCAGCCAGCGACCGATGACCAGGGCGCAAACCAGCGCGGTCCCCAGGCCGCCCCAGAACCCCGCCCACGTCTTCTTTGGGCTCAGCCAGGGAATTAGCTTGCGGTGCCCAAAGGCGCCACCGATAAAGTACGCTCCCACGTCCGTCATTTTGACCAGAAAGACGGAGAACACGACGACCGCCATGCCCGTCGCCCCACCCACCTCCATTCGCAGCTTGGTCAGGAAGCTCGCCAGCCCGCCGGCGTAGAGCACGATGAAGATCGTGATCGCCAGGTTCTCCAGCGCGTTCTCCGTGCGATGGCGGACCGCCTGAAGGAGGAACACGTACGCGAGCGCAATCGCCACCCACAGCAACCCCCACGACGCGTCGTACCCCCCGGTCACGGGCGCCAGGTTCGCCGAGATGTACGGCCCGACGACCAGCCCCGCAGCGAAGAAGCAGGCCGTGAGACCGAACGGACGATAGCCCCGGACCCGCGCCAGCCGCACCAGCTCGTGCGCGGCGCTAACGGTGAGCACGAGCACGATGGCAGTACTGATCGCCCCGTTGTACAGCCACGGGCCGACGTCCACGCTCGATCCCGGCGGCCGAATCGCCGGCGCCGGTCGCGCCGCAAGCCGGCCATCCGCATACAGCAGCGCCAGCAGCGCCACGGCCAACGAAATGCCGACGATCAACCGTACTCGCAGCATGGCCCCTGCCTGAATTCGCTGCTCGCCACTCGTCTTGCGCTAGGGTGTCGTGCCCACATCGCCGAACCGCCGTTCCCGCCGAGCATAAGCCTGGATGGCATCATACAGATCCTGCGCACGAAAATCCGGCCACAGCACCGGCGTCACGTACAGCTCGGCATAGCTGATCTGCCACAGCAGAAAGTTGCTGATCCGCATTTCGCCCGCCGTGCGGACGACCAGATCGGGGTCCGGCAGGCCGGCGGTGTACAGCGCCGCGGTGATCGTCTCCTCGCCGATGTCGGCCGGGGGCAGCTCGCCGCGCTGCACGCGCTCCGCGAGCATCCGCACCGCGTCGGTGATTTCCGCCCGCGCGCTGTAATTGAGCGCCAGGCACAACGTCAACCCCTTGTTCGCCCGACTGAGCCCGATGGTGGTATCCAATTCGCGCAGGACGCTCGGCGGCAGCCCGGCCCGCCGCCCGATCTGCACGACGCGGACATCGTTGTCCATGATCTCCTGCCGCTCCGACGCCAGGTACTGCGCGTAGAGCGCCATCAGGCCGTTTACCTCGTCGCGGGGCCGCTTCCAGTTCTCAAGGCTGAAGCTGTAGAGCGTCAGGCACGAAATGCCCAGACGGGCACACTGCGTCACCACCTCGCGGACGGCCTCGGCCGCGTGGCGATGGCCCTCGATCCGCGGCAACTCGCGTTGGCGGGCCCAGCGCCCGTTGCCGTCCATGATGATGGCGATGTGCCGCGGAAGCGCCTCGCGCGGCAGCCCGAGGACCTGTACGGGATCAAGCGGGGGCTTGGTCGGCATCGCTACGCGTCGTCCTCGACAAAGATGATCTGATCGCGGGCCGGGCCCACACCCACCATACGCACCGGAGCGCCCAGCCGTTCGCCGAGCACGCGCAGGTAATCGCGGGCCGCCGCCGGCAGCTCCGCCAGCCGCCGGCAACCCACGATGTCCTCGCTCCAGCCGGGCAGCGTCTCGTAGACCGGCTCGACCTCGTTCAGCACGTGCACGTCGGCTGGGAATTCGCTCAGCCGCACGCTGCCCGACTTGTATGCCGTACAGACCTTGACCTCCCCGAACCCCGACAGCGTGTCCAAGTGGAGGACGGCCAGGCCGGTCGGTCCGCTGAACATCGCCGCGTACGCGGCGGCGACGGCGTCGAACCACCCGCAGCGGCGCGGGCGGCCCGTGGTCGTGCCGTATTCGTTGCCGCGCTGGCGGATCGTCTCCCCAACCGAATCCCTCAGCTCGGTCGGGAAGGGTCCCGCGCCGACGCGCGTCGCGTAGGCCTTGATGACGCCGATCGAGGCGCGGATCGTGGTCGGCGGCACACCCGCCCCGCTCACGACCCCCCCGTTGCCGGCGCTGGCGCTGGTGACGAACGGGTAGGTGCCGTGGTCGATGTCGAGCAGGCTGCCCTGCGCCCCCTCGAACAGCACCCGACGCCCTTGTTTCATGAGCGCGTGCAGAAGGACGGTCGTGTTGCACAGGAACGGCCGCAACTCTTCGGCGAATTGCAGATACTCCTCGGCCAGGCGGTCGGCGTCGAGCAACTCGCGCGTCCCGTACACCGCCGCGAGGTAGGAATTCTTGTGGGCCACCACCGCGGCCAGCCGCTCGCGGAATCGCGGGGCCGGATGCAGGTCGCCGGCGCGGATCGCCCAGTAGCGGGCGTATTTGTCCGCATAACACGGGCCGATGCCGCGGCCCGTCGTGCCCAGCTTCTCGCCGGTGCGGGCCGCCGCCTCAGCGAGCGTGTCTTCCCGGCGGTGGTACGGGAATACGAGGTGGGCCCGGTCGCTCACCCGCAGGTTGTCGCCGATCTGCACGCCGCGCGACCGCAGGGACGCGATTTCGCCGAGCAGCACGGCGGGATCCAGCACCGCTCCGGGGCCGATGATGCTGATCACGTTCGGCCGCAGGATGCCGCTGGGCAGTTGGTGCAGGGCGAACCTTTGCCCGTCAACGACGATCGTGTGGCCGGCGTTGGCGCCGCCCGAGTAGCGCACGACAACGTCGAACTCCTCCAGCAGCAGGTCGACGACCTTGCCCTTCCCCTCATCGCCCCACTGGAGCCCGAAGACGCACGTGTTGCCCAGCTCGCGAAAACGCATGTCGGCCCGTTCCAGCGCCTTTCCGTTCCGCAGCGAAAACCAACGGCACTCCCCGACGCCACAGCACATCCGCCAAAATCCCCTTTTAGCCTGAACGGACGCCGGTGGCAATTGCCCGCCATGGACGCATTCACAGCGGGGTCCGGGACGAGCCCGGCCGGCACGCCGCGCCCGTCAGTCGCGCAGCGAAAACGGCGTGAAATCGGTGTGCCGGTCGAAGTAGTCCTCGCGCTCAGCACGCTTCAGGTTGTTGACGATCAGATACGTCACCGGCGTAAAGGCCGCCTCCACGCTCACCTTGAACAAGCAGTTGAAGGCGACCAGGCTGACGATCGTGTCCGCCGGCCACTTTCCGAGGAACGCCAGCGGATAGAAAATTGCGCTATCGATCGCCTGCCCCACGATGGTCGAGCCGATCGTGCGCGTCCACAGGTATCGCCCCGTGGTCAGGATCTTCATCTTCGCCAGCACGTACGAGTTCGCGAAGTCGCCCGCCCAGTACGCCAGCATCGACGCCGCGACTATGCGCCACGTGCTCCCGAACACTGTTTCCAGGGCCGGCTGAATCTGGCGGTTGTACGGCACGGCCGCGTCCGCGGGCATGTGCACGACGAAAAGCCCCATGATCGCCGCGAAAACGAGCCCCCCGAAACCGGCCCAGATGACCTTGCGCGCCCGGGCGTAGCCGTACACCTCCGTCAGCACGTCCCCGAAAATGTAGCTGAGCGGGAAGAACAGGTTCCCCGCGCCGAAGCTCACGCCGTGCGGCGCCCCGAACCATGTGCCCAACTCCGCGCGGCACACCTTGCCGGGCCCGATCAGGTTCGAGCACAGCAGCACCGTCACAAACGCCGCCATCACCAGGTCGTAGTACCTGTAGTGCCGGGGGTTCGCGGCCGACAGCGCTGCCGGCACTGCTGCCGTCGGTGGTTCGCCCGGCGCCGCCATCAAGTCCCCACGTACTTCGCGATCACGCCGCGGGCGACCGCCGGATCGGTCGTGCCTTGCACAATGGCCCGGCCGTCGGGAAACAGCGTGACCGCCAGCTCGTTCGCGCGAAACCGCAGCATGTACTCGCTGTAGCTCGGTTTGGCCGCGCTCGGGAGACGCCCGACAATCGACCGGAAGCTCACCTGCGTCACCGCGGCCGGCGACACCTGCACCGCGTCGCGCCCACAGAGCACACACGCCGACGACGCGCGGTCGCCGTCGAGGAATTCGTACTGTCCACGCTGGCAACACGGACATTCCCCGGCCGCGCGGGCGGCCTGCACGTTCACGCGCTGGACGCGCCCCGTCCACACGTCCACCGTCAGCAGCCCGGCCAGCTCCTCCGGCCGCCCGATCAGGATCTTCATCGCCTCCGTCGCCGCCAGGCTCCCGACCACGTTCGCCGCCGCCGCCAGCACCCCCACCGTGTCGCACGTCGCCAGCGCGCCCGGCGCCGGCGGCACGTCCCAAACACACCGCAGGCACGGCGTGCGCTGCGGCACGATCGCCAGCACGAGCCCCTCGGTTGCGATGCACGCGGCGTACACCCACGGCAAGCCGTGCTTGACCGCGACGTCGTTGATCAGATACCGCGTTTCCAGATTGTCGGTCCCGTCCAGGATCAGGTCGGACTCGGCGCACAGCTCCTCGACGTTGCCGGGCTGCACGTCGGCCACGATCCCGTCCGTCTCCACCGCCGAATTCACGCGGCGCAGCTTCCGCGCGGCCGCCTCGGCCTTGGGCAGGTTCGCGGCGATGTCCTGCTCGTCGAAGAGCGTCTGGCGTTGCAGGTTGTTCAGCTCGATGAAGTCGCGATCAATGATCCGCAGCGCACCGACGCCGGCTCGCACGAGCGTGTTGGCCAGGACGCCGCCGAGCGCCCCGCAGCCCAGCAGCGTTACCGACGCCCGCCGCAGGCTGCGCTGCCCCGCTTCGCCGATCTGTGCGCAAAGCATCTGCCGGCTGTAGCGTTCGAGCCCGCGGTCGGGCTGGCGGCCTTCCGCGCCGGCCCGCGCCGTCATGTCGGGTCGCCTTGCGGGGGGTCGGCCCAGACGGTTGCCGCGCCCGCCGTCCGGTACAACTGCCAAGAGGATCGAACCCCGGCGACGCCGATGACAGCCAGGACTAGCAGCAGGATGACCATGGCGTTGAATGTGCCGTCCACCCGGGCTTCGAGCGTCCACGCAATGCTCATCGCCACCATGAGCGCCACGAACAGCCCCTCGGCCACCGCGGCGAACAGCATCGCGACCCGCCGTCCGGTCAAGGAGAGTGCCGCAATCAGGATGAACAGCCCACCCAACCCGCGCAGGCTCCAGAAGAAGGCGTTGTCAACGGCCCACCAGCGCTCGACCGCCTCCCGGGTTTTCGCGGCTGCCGGGGCGTCCGCAGCGAGCGTCAAGCCGAAGTACAAGCAGACCGCGCCGCCGATGAGGAGGTTGATAGCTGACGACTTGATCGCACCGCTCACGTCGCGTGAAGGTGGCGCGGGTACGGGGTTGGAAGGCACCTGACTCATCAGTTACGCCTCCTCAGCAATCCTCGCTGTGACGCGGGAGTCCCTTTCCGCGCGCCCGGCGCCACCATTCCGGCCAGGTCTCGCGCTGATCCAATCTAGAATCCAAAATCCAAAATCCAAAATCC
Organism: uncultured Phycisphaerales bacterium; assembly: GCA_903914415.1. GTDB lineage: Bacteria > Planctomycetota > Phycisphaerae > UBA1845 > Fen-1342 > Fen-1342. The sequence goes on from CAIWOY010000151.1 coordinate 22,215, forward strand.
AAAATGGGCGGGATCGTGCCTTAGTGCAATCCGCCGGACAACGCTTTCACCAGCTCCCCGACGACCGCCTTCGCGTCGCCGAAGATCATGTACGTGTGGTCCGCATAGTACAGCTCGTTCTCGATGCCGGCGAAGCCCGGGTTCATCGTCCGCTTGATCGCGAAACACGTCTTGGCCTTGTCCGCGGCGATGATCGGCATCCCGTAGATCGGGCTCGTCTTGTCGTGCCGCGCCGCCGGGTTCACCACGTCGTTCGCCCCCACCACTAGGCACACGTCGCACTGCGGCATCTCCGGATTGATCTCGTCCATCTCCACCAGGCGATCGTACGGAATCTCCGCCTCCGCCAGCAGCACGTTCATGTGCCCCGGCATCCGGCCGGCGACCGGGTGAATCGCGAACTTCACCGCCACGCCGCGCTTCGTGAGCAGGTCGTACAGTTCGCGAATGCGGTGCTGCGCCTGGGCGACGGCCATGCCGTAGCCCGGCACGACGACCACGAGGTTGGACTGCTCCATGATCTGGGCGGCCCCCTCGGGCGTCTCGCTCTTGACCGTCCTCTTCTCGCCGGCCGCGGCCGCCTTCTGCACCTGCCCGAACGCTCCGAACAGCACGTTCGTGAACGAGCGGTTCATGGCCTTGCACATGATGATCGACAGGATCAAGCCGCTCGACCCGTCCAGCGCGCCGGCCGTAATCAGCAACTTGTTGTCGAGCACGAACCCCATCGCGACGGCTGACAGACCGGCGTACGAATTCAGGATCGAGATCACCGTCGGCATGTCCGCCCCGCCGATCGGCATCACCAGCATCCAGCCAAAATTCAGCGCCAGCACGATGATCGCGCCAAAGACCACCGGCGACCACGCGCCGAGATTGCCCTGCTTGGCGATCAGGAGCACGCCCAGCAGCACCGCCACGAGCAGCGCGCCCAGGTTGACGGCCTGCTGGCCCTTGTAGACCCACGGCCGTTGCGGAATCCACTTGATCTCCTGGAGCTTGGCGGCCGCGATGAGGCTGCCGGTGAACGTCAGATACCCGAGGATGATCTCGGCGATGATCGCCACCATGCGGAAGGTCGTCAGGTTCCACGGCTCGTGGTTCAGCCAGAAGAAGTACTCGGCGGTGCCGACCAGGCCGGCCGCCAAACCGCCGAACGCGTGCGAAAAGGCGGTTCGCTGCGGGACCGCGGTGAGCGGCACCAACGCCAGCCACACGCCGGGCACGATGGCCACCGCGATCGGGAGAATGACCCACAGGTGGTTGACGACCTCGGGCTTCGCCCAGGTCGCCAGGACCGCTGCCAGCATGGCCGCGATGCCCGCGAACACGCCCCGGCGGGCGGTTTTCGGATCACTCATCCAGTGCAAAGAGAGGATGAACAACGCGGTGGCGACGAGGTAGGCCAGCTCGATCAAATGCTCGATCATGCCTTGCCTCCTGGCCGCGTCTTGAACATCTTCAACATGCGGTCCGTAATCAGGAATCCGCTGATGATGTTCGTCATGGAGGCAAACATCGCCACGGCACCGGCGATCTTGTAGCCGACCGGGTAGTCCTTCCCGCCCGCCAGCATCAGCGACCCCACCACCGCAATTGCCGAGATCGCGTTGGTCAGCGACATCAGCGGCGTGTGCAGCAGCCGCGACACCCGCCGGATCACGCCGATGCCGATGAACGTCGCGAGCATGAACACGAACAGCATCGACGTGAAATCGAGCGCGGACTCGCCGTGTCCCTTGCCCGCCGGCGATTCCGCCGACGCGGCCGCTTTCGACGGGACGTGCTCGGCGCGGGCCGGCGCCGGCTTCGCAGCCGGGTGTACCACGATCTCCGGGTGCGCCGGCAGCGTAGTCCGCGGAGCAGGTTGTGCAGCCGGCGTTGTGACGGGCGCCCCCGGCGCGGAAGTGACCGGCTTGGTCGGCGTCACCTGCGCCAAAGCGCCGATCGCCAGCACGGCGACTAGCGCGAGCACCAACAACCAGAGCATAGGTCGCAAAGGCATAAGGCCGTGTCTCCTTTCTGCGCCGACCGCGCTACGGCGCGCCGCCGGCCGCCAACGCGTTCCGCGTCGGCCCGTGGCGGACCTCGCCCTCGTGCGTCACGAGCGCCCCGGCGATGATCTCGTCCTTCAGATCGAGGTTGAACTGATTGTCCTTCCAGAATTCGAGCACGAACGCGGTCAGGTTGCGCGAGTACAGCGTGCTTGCGTCGCGCGGCATGTCGGACGGCAGGTTTACCGGTCCCATGATCTTCACGCCGTGCTCCACGACCGTCTCACCCGGCACCGTCAGCTCGCAGTTGCCGCCGCCCTCCGCCGCCAGGTCCACGATCACCGCGCCCGGCTGCATCTTCTGCACCATCTCCCGCGTGATGAGCTTCGGCGCCTTTACGCCGCCGATCAAGGCCGTCGTGATCACCACATCGCTGACGGCGCACTGGGCGGCGATCACCTCGCCCTGCTTCCGGTAGAACTCCTGCGACAGCTCCTTCGCGTAGCCGCTCGCGGTCTGTGCGTCCTCCGCGCCTTCCACCCCGACGAACTTCGCGCCGAGACTCTGAATCTGCTCCGCCACGGCCCGGCGGGTGTCCGTGGCCGTCACGTTCCCGCCCAGGCGCCGGGCGGTCGCAATCGCCTGCAATCCGGCTACGCCGGCGCCGATCACGAAGACCTTGGCCGGGAAGATCGTCCCCGCCGCCGTCATCAGCATCGGGAAGTACTTGGCGAGCCCGGCGGCGGCCAGCAGCACCGCTTTGTACCCGCCGATGTTGGCCATCGACGAGAGCGTGTCCATCGCCTGGGCCCGCGTCGTCCGCGGGATGCAGTCCGTCGCAAACGTGCTGATCTTCCGCTCCGCCAGCTTCCGCACGACGTCGAGGTTCCGCGTCGGTAGCAGCGTCGTGAGCAGCAGCGTCCCGGCGCGGAGCTGCTCGACCTCGGCCACCGTCGGCGGCTGCACTTTCACTACGAAGTCCGCCTCGCCCAGCAGCGCGCCGGCGCCACCCACGATCGCGACCCCGACCTCCTGATACGCGGCGTTGGAGAAGTAGGCCGACTCGCCCGCTCCGCTCTCCAAGGCGATCTGAATCCCCTTGGCGCTGAGCTTCTTACACGACTCGGGCACGAGGGCGACACGCCGCTCACCCGCGCGGGTCTCCTTTGGCACTGCGATCTTCATGGCATCCTCGCTCTGCGGTCCGCGGATGACCGTCGTCCCTCGGAAGCCGGCCCGCGACTCCCGAAACGTGTTTGCGGGATTCTACTCCTCCCCCCTGGTTCCCGCAAAAAGGCCCTCCGCACATACGCCGCCGGAGCCAAAACGCCAAGGAAGTACCCGGCGGAGGGAGGCACGGCGGCCGGCACGGTCTGGCGCAGCCAAGCCGTGCCGGCCCCCGTGTTCTGTCGCCCCCGCTGCAGAAATCCCGCCGTCATTTCTCCTTGACGGTCTCGAGGCTGAAGCTGCGTTGCAGCAACGGCTCCGGGTTGCCCGCGCTGTACAGCTTGGCGAC
>CAIWOY010000152.1 GCA_903914415.1 uncultured Phycisphaerales bacterium
CCCTGCTGACCATCGCCAACGCCCTGCGCACCTACCTGCAAACCGGCCAACTCCCGCCGCTACCCGCCGCAAGTACTGCAAACGGCTGAACTCTTACCGTCTATGAAGTGTCCGTCCTTTACGGCCAATCCGATGGATCGCTTTCCGAGCCCCATGGCTATTCGACGGGTGGCCTCTCAGGAAGCGACATGGCTGCGGCAGACCTGGTTCCGGACGCCGATGGCCTGCTTGATCTCGTCGTTGTTGGGACGAGCGGGTCGAACAGCCTTGTGACGATACTCCGCAATCTTGGACCGCCAAGCTACGGCTTTGCCGTGAATGAGACGTATAGCGTTCCTGGACAAGATCACTCCGAAGTCGTCACCGTTGGCGATTACAACGGTGACGGGCTGGTGGATATTGCGCACGCCGGGCACTATGGGGGAACTTACGTGCGCTTCGCCCAGCCGAGCGGGTGGTTCGGGGAACCGCTTCTCATACCGTCGTTGGGATGGATGACTAGCGGGCTGGCATCCGCCGACTTCGACGGGGACGGCCGGTGCGACCTTGTCATCCGTGATTCCGTCGCCCTCTCCGTTCTGCATGGTACTCAGGGCGAGGGGTTCGACCGCGGGGAGGACTACCCGCAGTGTCCAGCCCAAGGCCAGCAGGAGAAGATCGTCATCGCCGACTTCAACGGGGACGGTCGGCTGGACATCGCCCACGGCAATCAGTACACGATGCAGGTGTACGTCTACTATGCCCGAGAAGAGGGCGGTTTCGCCCCGCCGCAAGCGATCGATGTGGGGACGTACACCGGCAACATCGCGGTCGGCGATGTCGATGGTGACGGACGCATGGATCTCGTCGCTGCCCCGGACAGCACGTTCGGCGGGAACAACAACGTCCAGGAGGGCGTGGTGCTCTACAGCCGCGGGGCCGGCGGCTTCAGCAGCCCCGTGCGATTCGCGTCAGTGCACTATCAACGTTCGTTGGGCACGGCTGATCTGGACCGCGACGGTCGCGCTGAGATACTCGTTGCCGGCGGCTACAACCGCAATAGCGTCGCGGTGCTTCGGTCTCGGCCGCGCGGCCTAATCGGCACCGGGCGTGATTATCTCGTCGGGAATAACCCGAGCGCCCTCGCGGCCGGCGACTTTGACCGAGATGGGTTCTCAGACCTGGCCGTGCTGAATCGCGATGACGACGATGTCACGGTGCTGTGGGCGGTCGGCGACGGCAGTCTGGAGCGCCGCGGTCCCGACCTGCACGTCGGTGTCTCGCCGCGCGACATTGTGGCCGGGTATTTCGATGATGACGATGTGCTGGACCTGTGCGTCACGAACGGAGGCAGCAACAGCCTCACGATCTGGCACGGCGACGGTCCAAGCGGAGGGTCATTCTCCACCCGGGAGTTCCTGTACCCGACGTTGCCCGGGAGTCCTACGGCCCTCGTCGCGGGTTACTTCGATGACGACGACAGAATGGACGTTGCGTTCTTGGCCGGTGGAAAGGTCGTGGTCCTGCGCGGGGTCCCGGGCGGATCGCTGGACGACGAGCATCCGGAGCAATACACCGTCGCCAGCGGCGCCGTCGACATTGTCCAAGCCGACCTCAACGGCGATGGCCTCGCCGATCTGGCCACCGTTGCCGCGCAGACGATCTCGGTCCTGTATGGGCTGGCCGATGGGACATTTGCTGCCGCGGAGGATTACAGCATAACAGCGCCCGCCGGGGCTTGGTCCGCGCGGATCGGGGCGGGCGACGTCAATGGCGACGGGCTGGTGGACCTGATCGCATCCTCACCCACACCCAACCCCCCCCAGGAGATGAACAGCTATGTCACGGTCCTTTATGGGCAGCCCGGGGGCGGTTTCGGGAACCTGACGCGTTTCAACACCGGATCCGAATCGTTGGGCGAGATCATCGTCGATGACTTCGACCGGGATACCCTTCCGGACGTGGCCGTTTCGGGCTACGCGGCCCAACACATTTTCTTCGGACAGCCCGACGGGACGCTGGTTCATCAGGAGTATGCCCACCGGATCGGAAACCAAACCGCCACCGATCCGATGGCGGTCGGCGACTTCGACGGCGACGGACGCCCGGACATCGCCAGCGTCCGCTGGACCGGCACAGGGGTTACGTACGCCAGCGTCATGCTCAACCAGTCCAACGCGAAGATTCGCGGTGAGCTGGCCGTGACGGCGATGACTGCGCCCAGCAGCGGCACGACCGCCGACGTGGTCAGCGTTTCGTGGACCGTGCAGAACCAGGCTTCGACGCCGCTCACCGGAAAATGGACGGACGCCGTCTACCTGGCGCGCGACGAGTTGTGGGATATCAACGACATTCGGCTGGGCACGCTGGACTTCCTGGGCACGCTGACCAAGCACGGCACGAGCGGCGATTCGTATTCGCAGACGCTGGACGTCGCGCTGCCGGGCGTGTTCGAGGGCAACTGGTACATCCTGGTCCGCACGGACGCGACCGATGCGGTGGCGGAACAGAACGGCGAGGCGGACAATCTGATGGCCCGGCCGATTGCGATCGAGTGGCCCGAACTGCCGGTGTGTGCCGCGGGGTCGCCGTGTCCGGGGCTGACGACCGCGTTCAGCGCCCAGCGTCGGGCGCTGTACTACAAGCTCCAGACGGTCGGCGGCGAGGACCTCCAGATCTCGCTCGAGGGGCTTTACGAGGAGGGGGCGAACGAGTTGTACGTCCGGTTCGGCGCGCCGCCGACGCGCAGCGTGTACGACGCGTGCTACGGTGGCCAGTTCGACACCTATCAGACCGTGCGCATCCCCGGCACGCAGGCGGGAACGTACTACGTGTTGGCGTTCGCGGCCGAGCTGCCCCCGACCAGCCCAGCCTTGTTCATTATCAAGGCCCAGTACCTGCCGTTCACGTTTACGGAGGTAACGCCGGAGCGCGGGGGGAACACCGGGAACGTTACCGTTACGTTGCTGGGTTCTGGCTTCCAAGCCGGCGCGCAGGTGGCGCTCCTGCCGTACGGCGCGACCCCAATACAGCCCGTGCGGACGAATCTCGACGACGCTGGGACGATCAGCGCGACGTTTGACCTGGACGGAAAGCCCGCGGGCCTTTGTGGCGTCCGTGTCACGAACCCCGGCGGCGCGGCTATCGTGCTCGACGAGGTGTTTACGATTGAGGCGGGCGTGGAACTGAAGGTGGCCGGCACGCTCGCCGGGCCTGCCGCGGCCAGACCGGGGCGGAAGGCGACGTACTACGCGAACATTCTGAACACCGGCAACGTCGATATTCCGTACCTGCTCGTGGACATCTCGGTTCCGGGCGAGTACGCGAATGGCATTTCGATCGCCTATCCTGAGATCGCGTACCCGCCCCCGGTGGATGGCCTGGACTGGACAACGGTTAACCCGACCGTGGTGCTGGATGGTCGCATGCACTACCCGCTCTTGTGGAGGGACGTTCGCCCGTCCGGCGGCGCATCGGTTAAGAGCCGTCTCCGGGGCATGGGGGCGGCCGCGGGCAACCTGAAATTCGACGTCGATATCGCGCCAGGGGCTGCGGCGCATACCAGCTATGACGTCGCAGTTGGGTTGGCCGCGTTGACGCGCGAGCAGTTCATTGCCGTTTTAGGCAATGATGCGGAGGTCATTCGGACCCTCATGCTTGCGGAGCCGCCGCTGAACGACGCAATCGCACAGTTACAGAACGATCCGAGCATCTGGGGCCCACTTTCGGAGGGGCTGCAAAACCAGGTCTTATGGCGTCAGGCCTATCTTGACGGCTGGGCTGCATTGGGGCTGCTTGATTCTGATGGAAGGGCGACCGGGATTGACAAGGCGAGAGATTGGCTCGTGGATTCGTCCTCGGGTCTGCTTTCGGCGGCGGGAGTTTTCGCTGTCCTGCCCGGCATGGCGGTCGCCCCGTGGGCCTGCTGGGCGGCAGCGGCTGGAGGATGCTACGCATTCATGTATGACAAATGCAATGGTATGGGCCTCCCAACTGCGTGCGCTGATGCCGCGTCTCTCTGTGCACTAACAAGCCCCGTGTGTTGGCCGGTATGGTGGTATTGGAACACCGCAACTGTCTACCCGGGCGACCCCGACTACAAGTTCAGCCCGAACGGCTGGGGACCAAGCGGATTCGTCTCGCGAGATGACGTGGTGGGGTACGTCGTCCAATTCGAGAACATGCCGGCGGCGACGGCTACGGCACTCAAGGTGGAGGTCGCCGACCAACTGCACGGCAACCTCGACTGGGGCACGCTTACACTCGATGGAATCGCTTTCGGCGAGGTGGTGATCAAGGTCCCCCCGGGTCTGAGCCACTATGAAGGGCGCATCCAAATGGACGGATGGACGTGGAATGAGACCGACGGATGGCACCGCTACGACGAAGAGGGGAATCCCGTCATGCCGCTGGTCGTGGACATCGATGCCGGCATCGACGTCGACACGGGCCTTGTACACTGGACGCTTACGTGCGCTGACCCCAACACGGGCAACTTCCCAGAGGACCCATACGCGGGCTTCTTGCCGCCGAACCAGGAGGCGATCTTCTGCCCCGACCCGAACAGCCCGGACCCCAACAACCCGGTCATGATCCACCCCGGCGAAGGCTATCTGACGTACTCCGTGCGGCCCAAGGCCGGCCTGGCGACCGGGACGCAGATTACCAACAAGGCGACGATCGTGTTCGACTGGAACGCGTCGATCGACACGCCGACCGTGCTCAACACAATTGACGCCCTGCCGCCGAGCGGCGCGGTGACCGCTCTTCCGGCGCAGACGGTGCACGCGACCTTCCCGGTATGCTGGACCGGGCAGGACGACCCCGGCGGGTCCGGCGTGTTCACGTACACAGTCTACGTCTCGGACAACGGCGGGCCGTACGGCATGTGGCTGATGACCGAGGACGCGTGCGGCACGTTCACCGACACGAAGCTCAACCACACGTACCGGTTCTACAGCGTAGCGCAGGACCACGTCGGGAACGTGGAGGCGCCGCCGGCTGATCCGAACGGCATGATCGTGCCCGACGCGGTCACGACGCTGCCCGGCCTCGTGGGTGACATGAACTGCGACGGGCGGGTCACGTTTGCCGACATCGATCCGTTCGTGCAGGCGCTCGCCGGCGAGTCGGCCTGGATCCAGAACAGCCCCGGGTGTCCGTGGCTTGACGCGGACTGCAACCGCGACGGGCGTGTGACGTTTGCGGACATTGATCCGTTCGTGGCGTTAATCGGGACGACGAGCCCGCAGCCGCCGACGGGGGCCTGCTGTGTCGCTGGCGCATGTACCGTGACGACCGAGGCGAGCTGTTCGGGAACATGGAAGGGCGCCGGAACGACTTGCGCGCCCAACCCGTGTCTGTGCGCCGGCGACATGAACTGCGACGGCCGCGTGACGTTTGCGGACATCGAGTTGTTCGTGCAAGCGCTGATGGGAGAGTCGGCGTGGAACCAGCACCATCCCGGGTGCCCGTGGCTCAACGCGGACTGCAACGGCGACGGGAACGTGACATTTGCAGATATTGACCCGTTCGTGGCGCGGATCGGGAGGACGTGTCCGTAGGCAGGAGGGACCGGCCCATGACTGGGCCGGCTCGGTCAAGGGGCGCTGGCTGGCGCTGCGCGTGCGGTCTCCGCGAGAATGGTCCGCACAGCGGACCCTACGTTTTTCGCGTTCGGATTGGCGCTCGTTGGCGCCAACGGCGCCGGAACATCCACCGGCGATCTACGGCCGACACGGGGGTCGGCCGCTACATTCGGTGGCGCGGGCCTGTACGTTCGGCCACGCGGGGACGCGGGTTGCTACATTTGTCGGCCGCTATGCGCCGGGGTCGGGGCCGCCCAGCAGGCCGCCGAAGCGGTCGGCGCCGGTCTCGTCGCCGAGGCCGCCGCGGCGTTTCTTCTCTTTCCGGCGGGCCTCGCTTTCTTCGCTCTCGGGGGTGACGGCCCACTCGGCGCGTTTCTTGGAGAGGCCGATCTTGCGCTCGATGGTGTCGACGCGGAGGATCTTGACGTCGACCTCCTGGCCGATCTGGACCTCGTCCTGCGGGTTCTCGACCTTGTGGTCGGCGAGCTCGGAGACGTGCAGCAGGCCCTCGAGCTCGGGCTCCAACTCGACGAAGACGCCGAAGTTGGTGATCTTGGTGACCTTGCCGCGGACGACCATGCCCGGCTGGTAGCGGTCGGGGATGGCGCGGAGCCAGGGGTCTTCGCTCATTTGCTTGAGGCCGAGGCCGATGCGCATCTTGTCCTGGTCGACGGTGAGGACGACGCAGCGGAGGCGGTCGGCCTTCTTGACGACCTCGGAGGGGTGGCTGACCTTCTTGGTCCAGCTCATGTCGGAGACGTGCAGCAGGCCGTCGACGCCTTCCTCGATCTCGACGAACGCGCCGTAATTGGTGAGGTTGCGGACCATGCCCTCGACGACGGTGCCGACCGGGTACTTCAGGGCGACGGTCGTCCAGGGGTTGACTTCGGTCTGCTTCATGCCGAGCGAGATTTCCTGCTTGTCCTTGTCCACTTCGAGCACGACCACCTCGATCTGGTCGGCGACGTTGACGACCTCGGAGGGGTGGTTGATGCGGCGGGTCCAGGACATCTCGGAGATGTGCACGAGGCCCTCGATGCCGGGTTCGAGCTTGACGAAGGCGCCGTAGTTCATGATGTTGACGACCTCGCCCTTGACGCGCGAGCCGACGAGGTAGCGCTCGGCGACCTTCTCCCAGGGGTTTTCCTGCGTCTGCTTGAGGCCCAGGGCGATCTTCTCGCGCTCGCGGTCGATCGAGAGCACCTTGATCTCGACCTCCTGGTCGACCTTGAGCATCTGGCTGGGGTGCTCGATGCGGTCCCAGGACATGTCGGTGATGTGCAGCAGGCCGTCGATGCCGCCGAGGTCGACGAAGGCGCCGAAGTCGGCGAGGTTCTTGACGATGCCGGTGCGGAGTTGGCCGACCGCGATCTCCGCCAGGAGCTTCTCTTTGGCCTTGGCGCGCTCCTCTTCGATCAGGCGCCGGCGGGAGATGACGATGTTGCGGCGTTCCTTGTCGATCTTGAGGATCTTGGCCTCGATCTCCTGGCCGATGAATTCGCCGACGTCGGCGGGGCGACGGATGTCGACCTGCGAGGCGGGCAGAAACACCGGCACGCCGATGTCGACGAGCAGGCCGCCCTTGATCTTGCGGAGGACCCGGCCCTTGGTGCGGTCGCCTTCGTGGGTGGTTTCGACGATGCGCCGCCAGTTGAGGATGCGGTCGGCCCGGCGTTTGGAGACGACGATCATGCCGCTCTCGGACTCGATGTCCTCGACGAGCACTTCGACCTCGGTGCCGGGGATGACCTGGGCGGGGCTGTCCCACTCGTCGAGGCCGACGACGCCTTCGCTCTTCAGGCCGACGTCGAGGACGACCTCGTTGCCGTTGATGGCGACGATCCTGGCCTTGACGATCTGGTTGAAGTCGAGGTTGGTGCCGAGCGTGGGCGAGATGGACTGTTCCATCACCTCGGTGCTGGGCGTGCCGCCGAATGCGGCCGCGAACTGGGCGTCAATGTCGGCGTCGGTGACGTCGAGGTCCTTGAAGAGTTTCGGGTCTGCCATGAATTCGGGGTCCTGAGCCGTCCGGCGGCATGCGACAATGTGAGCGTGCCCCGGCGGCCCGTTATGCACAGCGTTAGGGGAAAGCGCTGTCGATTCCACGCCCCTCGCACCGGACGCCCGGTGCCTCGTGAGGAGCAAGACCCAATAGTCTATGCCCTGCGGCCGGCGAATGCAACGCCCTTTGCGGCGCTGTGCGCGGTGGCCGCCGAGCCTGAGCGCGCGGAGTACGTCGGTTGGCACGCACCCTGCCGTCGCTTGACCCCGCGCTGCGCCGACGCTAGCCTCCGCGGGCTGAAACTTGGAGAGGCGCGCAATGAAAGTCGTCATCCTCTGCGGCGGGCTGGGCACCCGGATGCGCGAGGAGACCGAGTTTCGGCCCAAGCCGCTGGTCGAGATCGGTCATCGGCCGATCCTGTGGCACATCATGAAGCTCTACGCGCACCACGGGTTCCGCGACTTCGTGCTGTGCCTGGGCTACCGCAGCGACATGATCAAGGAATACTTCCTCAACTACGAGGCGATGAACAGCGACTTCACGATCCGCCTCGGGCAGCAGAAGCAGACCACTTACCACGGGGCCCACGAGGAGCAGGATTTCCGCGTCACGCTCGTCGATACCGGTGGCGAGACGATGACCGGCGGCCGGATTAAGCGCGTCGCCCGCTACCTGGACGACGACACGTTCATGGTGACATACGGCGACGGCCTGGCCGACCTGAACCTGGCCGAGCTGGTCGAGTTCCATCGGCGGCATGGCAAGCTGGCGACCCTGACCGCGGCGCGCGGGCAGTCGCGGTTCGGGATCGTGTCGCTGGGGGACGATGGGCGGGTGCTGCAATTCCAAGAGAAGCCGACGCTGGAGGAGTGGGTGCACGTCGGGTTCTTCGTGTTCGACCGGCGCGTGCTGGAGTACCTGGGCGGCGACGAGTGCATCCTGGAGCGGGAGCCGCTGGAGCGACTGGCGCGCGAGGGGCAGTTGATGGCGTATCGGCATGACGGTTTCTTCCAGGCAATGGATACGTACCGCGAGTACAAGGCGCTGAACGCGATGTGGGACGCGGGCCAGGCGCCGTGGAAAGTGTGGCCATGAGCGCGCCGCTGGCCGACGCGTTCAAGGGCCGGCGGGTCTTCATGACCGGCCACACGGGGTTCAAGGGCTCGTGGCTGGCGCTGTGGCTGCACAAGTTGGGGGCGCAGGTGCACGGGTATTCGCTGCCGGCGCCGACGGAGCCGAGCAATTTCGAGCTTTCCGGCGTGCGGGCGGTGCTGGCGGCGCACCATGAGGCGGATATCCGCGACGCGGCGCGGCTTGCACAAGCGCTGAACGACGCGGAGCCGGAGGTCGTGTTTCACCTGGCGGCCCAGGCGCTGGTGCGCGAGAGCTATGCGCGGCCGCGCGAGACGTTCGACACCAACGTGCTGGGCACGGCCAACTTGCTCGAAGCGGTGCGAATGCGCGGCAAACCGTGCGTCGTGATCGTCGTGACAAGCGACAAGTGTTACGCACCTGGCGGCGGCGCAGCGGGCCAGCGCGAGACCGATCCGCTCGGCGGCGAGGACCCGTACAGCGCCAGCAAAGCCGCCGCGGAGCACGTCGTGGCCGCGTATCGACGGGCGTTCTTCCCGCCGGAGCGGCTGGCCCGGCACGGCATGAAGGTCGCGAGTGTGCGCGCGGGCAATGTGATCGGCGGCGGCGACTGGGCGAAGGACCGCATCGTGACGGACATCGTACGCAGCCTCGCGGCTCAGCGGCCGGTGCCCGTGCGCAATCCGCGGGCCGTGCGCCCGTGGCAACATGTACTGGAACCGCTGGGCGGATACCTGACGCTGGCCGCGCGGATGCTGGCGTCGGACGACCCGCGCTGGCCGGACGCGTGGAACTTCGGGCCGCGGGGGGCAGGGGACGTTCCCGTCGTGGAGGTGGTGAACCAGATTATCGCGGCGTGGGGGGCGGGGACGTGGCAGGACGTGAGCGACGCGCGCCAGCCGCCGGAGACGGCCGTCCTGCGGCTGTCGATTGAGAAAGCGGTCCGCGAACTGGGGTGGTCGCCACGGTGGAGTCTGCACGCCGCCGTGCGCCGCACGGCGGCGTGGTATCGCACGTACTACGAGAACCTGGGGGCCGATATGCGGCCGGCGTGTCTCGGCGACATCGCGGCGTACGAGGCCGCTCATGACCCCCCTCCCTCCCAGGGAGGGGTTGGGGGAGGGTGACCGCGTGGCGTTCGGGGATTATTCAACCCCCCTATGGTCCCCCCTGAGAGGGGGGACGGTCTTGCGCCCGATGCGGTAGCGGAGTCAGAATGCCAGACTGGCACATTCACCACCGTTCCGCCTGTCGCCTCTGCGGGGCCGCAAGTCCGCGCCGCTTTCTGCATTTCGCGAATATGCCGCTGACGGACGACTTCGTGACAGCCGCGCGCCGCGGGCAGGAGTTCCGCGCCGACCTGGATATCTACTTCTGCCCGGCGTGCGGTGCGGCGCAGACGCTGCACGACGTGGACGTGGGCGATTACTACCGCGACTACCGCTATACGGTGTCGGCGTCGCCGCTGGCCCGGCGGTTCATGCAGCGGCTGGCCGAGGAGACGTTCCGGCGGTTCCAGCTTCGGCCCGGCGCCCGCGTGCTGGAGATTGGTTCCGGCGATGGCCATCAGCTCGCGTGTTTTCGCGATTGCGGCGCGCGCGTGCTCGGCTTCGAGCCGTCGCGCGACCTGGTGGCGGCGTCGCGGGCGGCGGGCGTGGACGCCTTGCAGTGCTTATTCGGTGCGGAGACCGTGGCCCGCATCCCGTCCGACATGCGGCCGGCGCAGGTCGTGCTGCTGACGTACACGTTCGACCATTTGCCGGACCCGCCGGGGTTTCTTGAGGCGGTGCGGCCGGTCCTGGACCCGGAGCGGGGCGTGCTGCTGATCGAGGTGCACGATCTGGCGAAGATCGTCGCGCGCTGCGAGACGTGCCTGTTCGAGCACGAGCACACGATCTATCTGCACGAGCCGTCGATGGAGCGGGCGCTGGAGCGCAGCGGGTTCAAGCTGCTGACGGCGGATCTGCTGCCGGAAAAGGAACGGCGGGGGAATTCGCTGCTCGTTGCGGCGGGGCTGCGAGCGGGTGAGCATGACGCGCTGACCCTCCCCCGGCCCCTCCCTGGGAGGGAGGGGAGTTCCCCGCGGGACCCACTCGATGATTGGGCGACGTACGAGCGCTTCGGCCAGCGTGTCGAGCAGGCGCACGCGGGGTTGCGCGCCTATGTTCGCAAGCAACTCGCCCAGGGGCGGCGCGTCGCGGGCTACGGGGCCGGCGGGCGCGGCGTGATGACGCTGGCGATGGCCGGGCTGACCGCGGGCGACGTCGTGTTCCTGTGCGACCGCAACGCGAGTTTCCACGGGCTGTACACGCCGGCGACGCACGTGCCGGTGGTGCCGCCGGAGCGGCTGCTGGCGGAGCCGATCGACGAGGTGATCGTGTTTTCGTACGGGTACATGGATGAGATTCGCGCGGAGCTGCGTGAGTTCGAGGCGCGCGGGGGGCGGTTCACGTCAGTACTGGATTTGCTGTCATGCGGGCCCTCGTAACCGGCGCGACCGGGTTCATTGGCTCGTATTTGACCGAGCGGCTGCTGGGTGCCGGCGCGGCGGTCGCGGTGCTCGTGCGGCCGACGGCGAATCCGTGGCGCATCGCTGATCTGCTGCCGCGCGTGACGCGCATCACCGGCGATCTGCGTGAACTCACCCCTGTCGAACGCGAAATCCGCGATTTTGCGCCAGAAGCCGTGTTCCACTTGGCTTGGCATGGCGTCGCGGGGGCGCAGCGCAACGACCCCGCCCAGCTCGACGCGAATGTGCAGACTACGACCGATCTGGTGCGCCTCGCGGTGCGGGCCGGCTGCCAAACGTGGATCGGCGTCGGCTCGCAAGCGGAATACGGGCCGCTGAACCGGGTGATCGCCGAAGACGCGCCGACGGAGCCGACGACGGCGTACGGCGTCGCCAAGCTCCGTGCGGGGCTGGCCGCCGCCGAACTCGCCACCGAGGCCGGGCTGCGGTTCGCGTGGCTGCGTGTGTTCTCGACGTACGGCCCGAAGGACAGTCCGGACTGGATGCTGCCGTATCTCATCCGCACACTGCTCCGCGGCCAGACGCCCGCGCTGACGGGCTGCGAGCAGAAATGGGATTACCTCTACGTCGCGGACGCCGCCGACGCGATTCACCGCGTCGCCGAAATGTCCGCGGCCGCGGGGGTCATGAATCTGGGGTCGGGCGTGGCTTGTCCGTTACGCGAGGTCGTGGAGCGCGTGCGCGACCTCGTGAGCCCGGCGCGGGCGCTGCAATTCGGCGCGGTGCCATACCGCCCCGACCAGGTCATGCACTTGCAGGCGGACATCGCGAGGCTGACGCGTGCGACCGGCTGGCGGCCGGTGACCGCGCTGGACGAAGGGTTGCGTCGGACCGTCGAGTGGTATCGCAGTGCAGCGGCACAGAAGGCATGAGCGACGCTGCCGCCACTTCGAGCCGTGTATCTCGCCTTTCGTGAAGCCGTAAGGGCAGCGCGCGCACGGCGTAACACAATCGCGGCGGGGGGGCTCACGTCGTCGGCAAAAATGGCCGACAGGAGGGGATAGCGAAGGCATGGCCGCGGAAAGAGGAGCTGCGCATGTGGCGCCGAATGAGTATCGCGGTCGCGCTGACACTTCCACTGTGGGTCCTGTCGGGCTGTGCTGATCCCACGCTGCAATCGCCGGAGACGCTGCAAGCCGAGTACCAAGCGGCCGTCGCCGATGCCGCGGTCGCGGAGCCGTCCGAGATTTCGCGGGACCTGACGGCGCTCGTGCCGGACAGTCCGGAGCTGGTTTGGGACGATTCGACCGGCGAGGCGCGGGTCGCGGTCGTGACGTGGACCTCGTGGACGGGCTACGACGGTCAGGTCGGGCAGACGATCCAGACGAGCCGCGAGGTGTGGGTTACCGCGGTGCCGGAAGTGCAGCGGTTTGCGGCGACACACCTGTTGGGGCCGGCGAACATGACGCTGCGGCTGGAGCAGTTGCTGGGGCTGCCGTCGAACAACGGCAAGACGCGATTCGTCGAGTTCTGGGTGCGGCCGGCGGATTTGTACCGGCCCAGCCCGGACCCCGAGGTCACGGACCGCGAGGCCGAAGTGGACTTCCCCGCGTCCGCCTACACCACGGTGGATCCGAACTACGTCACGTGGTTCCAAAGTCTCGAGGCGTCGTCGTACGGCGCGAACGGGTATCCGTGGACGCGGCTGGGCTACACGTACGATTGGGGCAACGCGGTGTCCGAGGTCGGTCTCAGCGAATTCGTCATCCGGCCGGGAGCGACTGTCACCGTGCGGTCGGCGGCGACGACGGAGGACTACTGCCGCTGGTGATAGGCCGCGGGGCATTTCGAATTCCGGGCTATCATTCTTGAATTGGGGGGTGCTGCGCTTGCCGTTCCCGCCGTCGGGCCGGATACTGCCGCGGCAGAATGGCTACGCCCGCGCAGGACACGGTGGAGTTGGCACGCCGGATACGCGCGCACTGCGTGCGCATGACGCACCACGCGCAGGCGTCGCACATTGGCTCGTGCCTGAGCGTGGCCGACGTGCTGGCGGTGCTATACCGCGACGTGCTGCGGGTCGATCCTGCGCGGCCGGAGTGGCCCGACCGCGACCGGTTCATTCTGAGCAAGGGGCACGGGGCCGCGGGGCTCTACGCGGTGCTGGCCGAGTCCGGGTTCTTCCCGCCCGCGTGGCTCGCGACGTATGGCGACGATGGGGGCCGCCTGGCGACGCACGTCGTACGCTATGGCGTGCCGGGGGTGGAGTTTTCGACGGGGTCGCTCGGGCACGGGCTGTCCGTCGGCTGCGGGATGGCGCTGGCGGGTAAGCGTGAGGGCCGGCCATACCGAGTATTTGTCCAGCTCAGCGACGGCGAGTGCGACGAGGGCTCGATCTGGGAGGCGGTCCTGTTCGCCCCGCATCACAGCCTCGACAACCTCGTCGCCATCGTCGACTACAACAAGATCCAGAGCTTCGGCACGGTTAAAGAGGTGCTCGACCTGGAGCCACTGGCCGACAAGTGGCGGGCGTTCCGCTGGGCGGTGCGCGAGATCGACGGGCACGATCACCGGCAAATCCTGGACGCGTGCCGCGCGCTGCCATTCGAGCCCGGCCGGCCGTCCACGATCATCGCGCACACGGTGAAAGGCAAGGGCGTCGGCTTCATGGAAGACAAACTGCTCTGGCACTACAAGTCGCCGACCGACGAGCAGCTCGCCGCCGCGCTCGCGGAATTGGGGGCGACGCGATGAGGACCACGTTCATCAACACGCTCAGCGAGCTGGCGGCGGCGGATGAGCGGATCTGGTTGCTGACCGGCGACCTGGGCTTCTCGGTGCTCGAGGCGTTTCACGCGCGGTTCCCGAACCGCTTCGTCAACGTGGGCGTGGCAGAGCAGAACCTGACCGGTGTCGCGGCGGGGCTGGCGAGCTGCGGCAAGATCGTGTTCACCTACTCGATCGCGAATTTCCCGACCATTCGATGTCTGGAGCAGATTCGCAACGACGCTTGCTACAACGAGCTGCCGGTCAAGATCGTCTCGGTCGGCGGCGGGTTCGCGTACGGGCCGCAAGGCTACACGCACCACGGGCTCGAAGACCTGGCGGTGATGCGGTCGCTGCCGAACATGACGGTCATCGCGCCGGGTGACCCGGTCGAGACGGACCTGGCGACGCGGGCCGTGTGCGCTCGGCCGGGACCGTGCTATCTGCGGCTGGGTAAGGCCCGCGAGCCGGTGGTGCACCCACAGCCGCCGCCCTTCGCGATCGGGCAGGCGATTCGACTGCGCGACGGTCGCGACGTAACGCTGATCAGCACGGGCGGAATGCTCGCGCACGCGATGGAGGTCGCCCAGCAGCTCTCACGCGAGCATAGGGTTGATGCGCGGGTACTCAGCATGCACACGCTCAAGCCACTGGACGAGGAAGCGGTGCACGCCGCAGCTCGCGAGACTGGCGGGATCGTCACGGTCGAGGAGCACTCGGTGACCGGCGGTCTGGGGTCGGCGGTGGCGGACGTGCTGGCGACGATGGACGGGGCGCGCGTGCGCTTTCGCAAGTTCGGCGTGCCGGATCAACTTCATCACCAGATCGGCAGCCAGGCGTACATGCGGGCAGTGTGCGGGGATCTGGCGGCGGCGGTACGGGAGCTGCTGGCGTGACGCGGAGGGAGTGCTGATAACAGGGCAATCTCGCGTGGCACGAGTGGCAAGGGTTGTATTCGAACGGCCGCCGGGGTATAAGTAGAGTTGTGAGAGGAAGGGTGAGCGGCACTTGTGCGGGCACTCTGGTGGGAGATAAGACCATGAGGAAAGCACTGGGATTGTTGGCGTTGCTCGTGCTGGTGACATCGGCGAGCGCTGGGATCGACATCTACCTGACCAGGGCCGCGGATTTCGAGGCCATGACGGACGACAGCAAGTACGAGACCGGCGAAGCGGACTTCTCGTACAGTGCCCATAGCGGCGCGTACGGCTTCACCGGCAGGCCAGACTACGGACCCCCGCACTGCCCGTTCATCCAGGAACCCGGCACGACCCAGTCGTACTACATCTGGGCGGGGATCACGCTGGAGTCCGCGTCGACGCCGGAGGTCTCGAAAGTCAGCCTGTACCGGTTGGATCTGCGCGGCTCGACGGCCACGAACTTCACGTTCGGCCCCGTCGTTGATGGAACCGACCAGGGCGGGGTCTTTTACCGCCAGGTCACCGGCACCGCGAAGCGCTGGGACGGCACTGGCCCGCTGCTCTTCGACCGTGACTTCTGCACCTCGAACGGAGGTGGCGTGTCGGTTCAGGAGACCGGCGCGTTCGACGATCTCGGGTACAAGACCGGCGCGGGTCTCAACGCTCGGTTTGACATCCTGCTGGGCACCGTTGACGTGACCGCGGGCACGCTGGCCGGGGGGGTGACGATTGACCCTGGCCCGCTGTACGTGGGGGTCAAGGAGTACCACCGTTCTGGCGCGTCTACCTACGTGCTGGATCACGACTACGACGGCGCATCTGGCGGCTTCTATCCCAAGCTCAGCATCAACGGCGTGCATGTGGATCAAAACGGCGGCGGCTCGTGGGTCATCACTGATATAGCCGAGCCGGACAGCCTGTTGCTGCTCGGTCTGGGTCTGCTGCTCCTCCGCCGGCGCTAGTCGGTGACGGGGGCAAAGAAGCCTGAAGCGAACGAGGAGCCGGACGCTGGTCCGGCTCCTTTCTTTGTTGGCCTCCTCGGGAGAATTCGTGGGAGCGTCGGGGGTCGGGGGCGGGTACATCGGCGCGCGGGGATGCGGTGTGGGAAAGCGGCCATGCCACGGTCCGGTGGGGCTACGGCAGTTGTGGGGGCGTTTTGCGCCTGAGCAAGCCGCGCCAGATCACCCAGCCGTCCATCGTGGGGATGGGGAACAGCGTCCAGAACCCGACGTAGACGCCAACGGCCGTCCGCATGGCCCCCGGCGATCGCCGAAGGCCGGCTATGGCCGGGCGTCCGGCGTGGGAGCGCCAGTCACTCTGCGGACGAAACGCACGAGGGTTTGGCCGGTGGTATCGCCGGGGGCGCCGACATCGTGGTTGGCGGCGGAGTGTGTCTTGCCGGGCAGCACGACGGTCCGCACCGTGCCGCCGGCGGCACGGATGAGCTCGGCCATCTTCTCGCTGATCGTCTGCGACGCGGCGTTGCCTTTTTCGGCGCTGGCGAACAAGAAGGGCGGCATCGGCTTCGATTCGCCGATGTGCGCGATGGGCGACGCGTCACGCCAGGTGCTTTCGTCCGCGCCGAAGTTGATGCGGATGTAGTCGGCGTACATGCCGCCGCTCTTGACTTTTTCGACGAGATCGAAGGCGCCGCCGCTCCAGCTCACAACGCCCTTCAGATCGGCGGCCGTGAGGCGGACCTTGGCCAGCGGCCGCGGATCGAGCCCGACCAGCGTTACGAGGTGGCAGCCGGCCGAGTGGCCCATCAGCACGAGCTTCTGCGGGTCGCCGCCGTAGTCGGCGACGTGGTCGCGGACCCAGCGGACCGCGGCGGCGACGTCCTCGACCTGGGCCGGGTGCTTGGCCTTGCCGCTGAGGCGGTAGTTGATGCTGACGAAGATCAGCCCCTCCTCGTTGAGGAACTTTGGCTTGAAGCGCACTTCGGACTTGTCGCCCTTGGTCCACTCGCCGCCGTGGACGAAGATGACGACGGGCGCGGCCTTGGCGGCGGCGGGGGCGTAGAGGTCGAGGGTCTGCTGGTCGGTGGCGTTGGGGACGTAGGGGAGATCGCGTTTGACCACGCTGCCGGGGGCGACCACGGGCGACAAGTCGGGTTTGGTGGTGGCTTCGGGCTGCGAAGTGGGGGAGGTCGTGACCGGCGCGGAAGCGGTAGTGGCCGGGCGCGAGGTTGTGGGTTGAGCGAGCAGAGGCGCGGCGGCGATTCCGAAGAGCAGGGCGGCGAGGAGATGAGGCGTTCGCGACAGGGGGTTCATGCGTGCTCCTTCGTGTGCGTTCGGCTGCGGTGTGGCACCGAGGCGATCATGGGAAAGCGGCCTCGAGGTTGGCGTAGACGGTGGGGCCGCAGAAGTTCTCGGTCTTCTTCTCGTTGACGACGGCGGCAGTGTCGCTCCTGTTGAGAGCCCGCGGGAAGCGGTCGCCGAGGATGGGATCGACGTGGCCATCGGCGAAGGCGACATTGGCGAGGAAGTCGGGGCGCGTCAGGCCGGGGTGGCGGTAGCCGATGCGGCTGTCGGCGTCGCCGAGGCGCGTGACGGCCTGGCGGCCCATGTAGATGCCGTCGGAGACGACGACGAGCTGGGCCGGGCGGCGGGTGCCGAGCTTGTGGAGCTCGATGAACCTGCCGTGGGTGTCGGGGCCGAGGCCGACGGAGGCGGTGTAGTGGAGGTCGTTGGCGGGAATGTCGCCGGGAGTGCTGCCGATCGGGTTGTAGCCGTTGATCCAGTAGCTGACACGGATGATGCGGGTGAAGCGGCGTTCCGGGATGGTCACGGCGACCTTGGACATGCCGTCGCCGCCGACGGCGGTGAACTTTAACGGCCAGTCGGTCCAACCGCGCGGCTTGTCGGGGTCGGAGCCGGTCTGGCCGGTCTTTACGCCTTCGATGTCGAGGGTCTTGGGGCAATAGAAGATGGTGTTGGTGTCGCGTTCGCGGCTGGGGACGACGGCGTCGCGGTCGAGGATGGGGGCCCAGCCGTCGAGGGGTTGATCGGGGCCGCCGGTGACGTTGGTGGCGGCGCCGGGTAGCCAGGGGAGGTTGTAGGAGGGCACGACGTAGTCGCGGTTTTCGTTGCTGTAGAGGACGAGGCCGAGGCCGATGCTGTGCAGGTTCGCGCGGCACTTGACGGCGCAGGTCTGGGCGCGGGCGCGCGACAGCGAGGGCAGCAGGATGCTGATGAGAAGCGCGATGATGAGGACGACGATGAGCAGCTCGAGCAAGGTGAATGCCCGCCGGGGCAACTCGGGCGGCAGCGCTGGTTTCACGTCGTCTCGCGGGCTCGTCATGTTTGCTTTCCGCAGCTCGAATTCACGGCGTGATCGAAAAACCTGGCGCCGGCGCCGTGGCCGGCGCGCGGTCGTTCGATGTTAACCGATGAGGCGGCCGTAGGCAGCGGCAAGGTCGCGCAGGCGCGCGGCGATCCGCGGCGTGAGTTGGCCGGCCAGCAGCCGCCACTGCCAGTTCCCCCTGGTCGTCGCGGGCAGGTTCATGCGGGCCTCGTTGCCCAGGCCGAGGAGATCCTGCACGGGGACGATTGCGGTGTTTGCCGGCGACGCCAGCGCGAGGCGGATGAAGTCCCAGTGAATCTCGCGCCCGGTCGTGCCGAGGTACCTCAGGACACGCCGGTACGGTGTGAGCGCCCCTCGACGGCGCGGGCGGCGGTTGTCACGCCGCAGACGCTCAAGCCAGCCCACCGTGGTGTCGTTGTCGTGCGTGCCGGAGTAGACGACGCAGTTAGGCGGAAACGCGTGCGGCTGGTTGTAGCGGTCGCCTTCACGGTCGAACGCGGACTGCAGGATGCGCATGCCAGGGAAGCCGAAGCGTTCGCGGAGCGCGACGGCTTGCGGCGTCACCACGCCGAGGTCCTCGGCGATGATCTCTTGCGGGCCGAGGCGCCGGCGCAGGGCGGTCAGCAGCTCGCCGCCGGGGACCCGCACCCACCGGCCGTGCTGCGCGGTGCGGGCGCGGCCGGGCACGGCCCAGACCCGATAGAAGCCGAGGAAATGGTCGATACGGACCGCGTCGAACAGCGAGAACAGCCGCGCGAAGCGGGCGAGCCACCACGCGAACCCGGTCGCCTGGTGCTGCGGCCAGCGGTACTGCGGGTGGCCCCAAAGCTGGCCGGTCTTGCTGAACATGTCCGGCGGACAGCCGGACTTCGTCTTCGGTCGTCCGGCGGCGTCGAGGTCGAAGAGGCGCGGGTGGGCCCAGACGTCGCAGCTATCGTGCGAGACGAAGATGGGGCTGTCGCCGATGAGCCCGACGCCGCGGTCGTTGGCGTAGCGGCGTAGCGCGCTCCACTGTTGATCGAACGTGAACTGTGCGAACAGCGTGAAGCTGAACTCGTCGCGGAGGGCGCGGTTCTGCGAGACGGCGGCACGGACCGTGGCCCAGTTGGTCCAGGGGCGTCCGCGGTGAACGCGCCGCAGCGCGCAAAAGAGCGCGTAGGGCGCGAGCCACGCGGCTTCGGTGGTCACGAAACGTGCGAACGCGGGTCGCGCGAAGCCGCCGGCTTGGGCGAATCGCGCGTAGGCGCGGCGCAGACGATCCATGCGGAACGCGATCGTGGCCGGGAAGTCGACGCGTCCGGGTGACATGGCGCGCTCCGGCGTCAGCTCGGCGCGCGTCAGCAGCCCATCGCGGGCGAGCGCGTCCAGACTGATGAGCAGGGGGTTGCCGGCGAAGGCCGAGTGGGCGCTGTAGGGCGCGCCGTTGTCCGGGGTGGGGCCGACGGGCAGCATCTGCCACCAGCGTTGGCCGGCGGCCGCGAGGAAGTCCACGAAGCGGTACGCCCCAGGGCCGAGGTCGCCGCAGCCGTGGGGGCCGGGCAGCGATGTGGGGTGCAACAGGGCGCCGGCGGCGCGTTGTGCGAAGGTGAAGCGGGGTTTTGTGCGATGGGGGGGCATTGCTGGTCAGCACCTCCGCGTAGGTCGTGCGTATTCACGGTTCGTCGTGCAGCGCCCACACCCAGGGGCGGGCGGCGGCGGCATGGCCGCCCGCGACCAGCCACTCGAACACGTGCAAGTAAGCCTGGTACGCCCAGCGCCGATCGAGGCGGCGGGCACGTTCGGGCGACAGTTCGCAGCGCTCGTTCGACTCCGCCGCGGCACACAGGGCCTCCGCCAGCGCCGCGACGAAGGCGGGATGGTCGTGCTCGACGAGCCGGTACCAAGTGTGAAGGTCCATCTGCTCAATGTTGGCCACGGGCGGGGGGACGAGCCAATGTCGGAGCCCGTCCAGCACGTCGCGCGCGGCCCCCACATCGCTGGCCACGATGGGCAGACCCGCACAGAGCGCCTCGGCCAGCGCGAGGCTCCACCCTTCCACAAAAGAGGGCAACACGAAGCCGTCGCATACCGCGTAGAACCGCTGCGGATCCGGCTGGAAGCCGAGCCAGTGGACGGCGGCACCGACGCCCAGGCGCGCGGCTTCGGTACGCACCCGGCGCGCATAGGGCTTGTCCATCGGCGCGCCGAGAAACGCAACCTGAATGTGCGGGTTTCGCTGCCGCGCGCGGGCCAGCGCGGCCACGAGCAGGTGATGCCCCTTGGGCGGGTAGATCGAGCCTACGTGGAGAAACACGAACGCCTCCGGCGCAAAGCCCAACGCCGCGCGTTCCGCGGATCGGTCGACGCGGGCCCGCGCCGCCGCGATCGCCTCGGTGTTGATGCCGTTGGGGATGATGATCATGCGCTCGGGGCCAAAGCCGAGCCGCAGGTCCGCGTAGGCTGCCGCCGCGGTCGACACGCAGACGTAGGCCCGAGTGTGCGGATCGGCGGCGCGGTGCACGGCCCGCTGCTGCGCGTCCAGGCCGACATACGCGCTGTGCACGGTCTGGATGAACGGTACGCCGAGCGCGGCGGCCGTCGCGGCAAACTGCGGGGCACAATGGGCATTGACGAGGTCGAAACGCTCACGCAGCAGCAGCTCGCGATAGGCGGCGTCGGGGTCGCCCGGAGGCAGCCGCAGATAACGCAGGCCCAGGGCGCGGGCCTCCTCCACCGCGGCCCCCTCGCGGCCGAGCGACAGGAGCGCGGGTTCATAGCGCTGCCGGTCCAAGGCCTGCGCCAAGTCGAGCACCACGCGCTCAAACCCGCCCTGGAGGAAGTGGTCCACCTGGAGCAACACACGCAGGCGGCGCTCGGGCGGCGTGTAGACGCGGGGTAACGTGCGGGCTCTCCGGTCCGGCGGGTTCGTCGCCCGAAAGAACACGCGGTTGTTCGCGAACGCGAGCGCCGTGGCGAACAGCGTGGGGCCGGGCGTAGCGCGCAATACAGGGCGAACTGATTGCTCCAGGCGCGCCGCGGTGACCGCATCCGGCACGAAGCACACGTGAGCGTGGCGCCGGACGTGGGCGGCCAGCGCATAAGGTGCACGCGGGTCGCTGTCAAACCAGACGGCGACGCAGGCTGCGGCGGTCGGGGCGCGCCGGCCGAGGGCGGTCAGGGCATCGGCGCGCACGAGGATAAGCAGCTTCTCATCCGCAGCGCCCTCGATCCGGGCACCATCAGTGGAGAGATCACGCAGCGTGTGCTCTCCCGCAAACGGTTCAAGCCAGGCGCGCGTGGGCGTGTCGACGTAGATCGTCCAGGGCCGGGCATAGAAGGCCGCGCGCTCCTGCTCGTACGTCATGAGCCGCTGGACGCGCTCCGCGATGCGGTGCTCGGGTGCGTGTGCACTGAGCGTGTTGTCGTGCACGCGGTAGCGGTAGAGCACGTCGTCCGTGCCGAGGTGGGCGACCCGGAAAAGGCGGTTCATCCGCAGCCAGTAATCGAAGTCCTCGACGCCCAGGTCCGGCGCGTAGTCCCCGAGGGCCCGCCCGACCCAGCCGCGATACAGAAAGCACGCGCCGATGAAATTGTCGTCCCGCGTGTGCAGCGTCGCGGTTGAACGGGGCAAATGGATCTCCGGCGACTCGGGCGAGCGCCGGTTGTGCGGTCGGAACGACTGATCGGCCAGCGGCTGGCCGCGATCGTCGATGGCTAGATAGTCGCAGTACACCAGCTCGACATCCGGGTGGGCGCGCAGGAACGCGACTTGCTTCTCCAGTTGCTGCGGCTCCATCAGGTTGTCGGCCGAGGTCCAGGTCCAGAACTCGCCGCGGGCGAACTCGAACCCGTTGCTGAGCGCCTTGGGTAGCTTCTGGTTCGGTTGGCTGAGCACGCGGACCTTCGGGTGTCCGGCGTATTCTCCCAGCACGCGTTCGACGCCGTCCGGCGACCCATCGTCAATGACGATCAATTCGAATTCCGGGTAGGTTTGAGCCAGCACGCTCTCGATCGATTCGCGGAGCATGTTGGCCTGGTTGTAGACCGGCAGAACGACACTCACCAAGCCCGGTTCGCCGGCCTGGACAGCGGACGCCACGGCGACCGGCAGCGCGGCGCCGGGCAGCGCCGGGGGTACCGGCTCTGTGTGCGCGGGCGCCTGACTGGAGCCGCGCCGCCCCGGGCGTGCACGTAGCCGCAGGCCCCGTTGCTTCCGCATGAACCACTTGGCGGCGCGCTCACGCTGGCTGCCGCGCGGGAACAGGAAGAAGCGGACGCGGTAGAGCCCTTGCAGGAGATGCCAGCCAGTGCTCGCGAAGATGCCACGGAGCTGGGTATAGAGCTCCTGATTCGTGGCGAGCAGTTCGTGCAGCTCGGCCGCCTGCCGGGTGACCTGCTGCGCCGCCGCTTCGGCCTTGTCTTTCTCTTCGCAATAGGCGCGCCAGATGCGGTCGGCCTCGGCGGTCTTGTCACGTAGCTCGGCGGTCTTGTCCCGTAGCTCGGCCGTCCTGTCTCTGAGTTGCTCGTCAACCCGGCGATACGCCTGGTCGAGCTCCGCCGCGCGCTGCGACAACTCCTGGACCTGCGACCACAGTTGCGCCGTCTCCGCGCACTTGGCCTTGTGGTCCGTGTGCAAGCGCTCGGTCCACGTCGTCAGTTCTTTCCAACGCTCGTGCCAAACCCGCGACTGGACGCGCAGCGCCGCGATCCGCTCCCACACCTCGCGCCGCGCGCCGCCGCCGGTCCGGAACCCCCGCTTCGCGGCGGCGCGCACGGCGGTCAGCATCTGCTCCACCCAGACCCGCGCCGTGTCCTCGCCCGCGGACGCGTCCGCCTCGCCCGCCTTCTCGAGCAGCACGATATCTGGGCGCAGCTCGCCGTAGCGCTCGGCCAGACGCGGCTCCCCGGTCAGCACCACGTCGGCGTCGCGCAGCAGCGCCTGGTGGTAGCGGAGGTATCCGGGCGGGGCCTCGCCGTCATCCTGCACTCGCTGCCGCGGGTCCTCCAGAATGTGGTAGACCACGATCGGGCGCTCGAATTCCAGCACCGCCGGATAGCTGCGTGCATCGTGCAGGTACAGCACCGGGCGCGCGACGCGCAGCGCGGCCTGCGCGCCCAGCACGTGCACGCCGCCCGCTTCACGGCGTTCCGCGGCGGTGGGCTGGTCTTCGACCATGTGCACGCGCAGTCCGCGTGCGGCGACGGCCGTCATAAGCTGCCGCGCTCGAGCTGGGAGCGTGTCCCAGCGCTGGCCGGCGCTGCGCGGGTGGACGACTTCGAACGCCGCCAGGAGCTCGGTTTCCGTGGGTTCCGGCGTGAGGAACCGCCGCAGGGTCCGCCGCCAGCGCTCCTGCCAGATCGATTTGCTGTAGGCCTCGGCGGAGCGCCGGGCGTTTTCACCCAGCCGCCGGCGGGTGTCGCGGTCGGCGATCAGGTGCTCGAGCGCGTCCTGCAACGCGGCCGCCGTGGGCGAGATCACCAGCCCGTTGAAGCCGTCGCACACGAGTTCCGGCAGCCCGCCGACGTCCGTAACCACGACCGCGTTGCCGCAGGCCAGGGCCTCCAGGCAGGACAGGGACGTGCCCTCGCTGGCCACCGTCGGGATGACGGTGATGTCCGCGTTCTGGTAGGCGCGGACCATCTCGTCGGGCTGGAGGAAGTCGTGTTGGACCTTGTCGCCGAACTGCGCGCGCAACTCGTCCATCCGGCGGGCCTCTTCCGGGTCTGCCTGACCCACGAAGCGGAATTCGAGCTCCGCGTGGCGGGCCAGCAGCTCCGGGACGACCTCGGCCAGCAGCCAGAAGCCGCGCGGGCGATAGAGCCGGCGCGGATACAGCACGACGCAGCGGCCGTCGGACGCCCGCGGCTGCGGGCGGAAGAGGTCCGTGTCGACGAAGTTCGGGATGTACGTAAACCGGTCCGCCAGGTCGCGGTGCGTCGCGCGCACCCAGTTGATCGTGTTGGCGTCCACCGACACGACGTGCGCGCAGTTGGCCAGCGCCCGCCGCAGGGCTTGGGTCTCGGCGGGCGTCTGGTACGCGGCGTGATCCCAAAAGATCCCGTGACTGATGCCGAGCGCCCGCGCGTGGCAGAGCGGCTCCGCGACGTCGAACGCGGAGTAGATCGTCAACGCGCCGGGCGGCGCGCCTTGGTGGAAAAGTGCATTCAGCAGGCGATTGTCCCCGTACGTCGGCAGCCCGTGCACCGGCGTCCCCTCGTAGCTGCGCTCCCAAGCCTCGTTGCCGCACTGGTAAATGTGCGGCTCGAAGCCCAGCTCGCGTACGACGCGGCTCAGCTCAGGCAGATAGCGCTCCGCCCCTCCGCCCATGAGCTGTTGCCCGTCCCGGTCGAAAAACAGATACGAGACGATGTTGACCACGGTCGTCGCCACGGGCGGCGGCGGGCCCGTGAGCTGGGCCGGAACCGCCACTTCCGCCAGCGGCGTCAGCGCGAGTGCCGCCAGGAGGGCGGACACTTCCTCCTCGCGCTGCGCCAGCATCTGGTGCAGCGCCGCGACATCACCAGCCTGCCCCCGTTGGGCGCGCCCCACGACGGTCGCCGCTTGCTCCTGCGCCTGCTCGACCAGGCGCCGCATCGAGGCCAGGGCTCCGTTGGCCGTGCCCAGGGCGTCCAGGTAGAAAGTGCGGTCCAGGGTCTCGCGGTCGTCGTCGGCGCGTGGGGCCGGCGTGGCGGCCGTGTCCGGGGCGTAGACGAAATACTGGAGATAGGCAGTCCCCTGCGCCGCTTGCCCGCTCGCCAGAATCGCCTCGAACCATCGGCGGTCCCCGGGCGACTTCACCACGTAGGCCAGCCACGCCCGCGTGTACTCGGCGCCGCAGTAGCCATACCCGGCCGGCCGCAGTCCCGCGGCGGCGGCGGCGGTTTCGTAGTCCGAGCGCAGGAACTCGACACCGACGTCCCAGCGCTGCTCGGCCAGCATTTTCGCCCGGTACGCCAGGTAGACCAGGCTCTCGGGGTTCGGCACGATGAAGAGCACGCGCTCGCGGGCCGCGGCGCCCATCTGTGCGAGGGCGGTCTCCAGCCGGTCGCGGGAGAAGTGCTCGAGGACCCCGCTGTTCCAGACGACGTCGTAGCTTTGCGGGGCCACGGCGGCGCCGAGCTCCAACAGGTCTCCCGCGATGAACTGCGACGGCGTTTCTTCTCCGAAGGCGGCCCGGTATGCCGCGCGGGCCTTTCCCAAGGCCACCTCGCTGAAGTCCAGCAGGTCCGTGTCGTATCCGGCCCGACGCAACTCGAGCGAGATGTGTCCGGAGCCGCAACCCGCCTCCAGCAGCCGGCGCGGCGGCGTCAGTCCCTCCCGCCGCAGCAACTCGGTGACCTCGCGCGCCAGGGCGCGCGCCGCGGGTGTGGCCTCGGCGCCATAGTCCTGCGCGACATCGTCCCAGGTCTCGGGCCGGGGCATCAACGGCATCTAGGGCTCCTGCGGCCGGATGGGCCGGGCGCTCACGGCGTGCGCGAGGCGGGCGAGGCCGCCGATCATCTGGTAGCGCGCCGGCTCGCGCAGCTCAAGTGCGAACTTGAGGATGTCGTGCGCATAGTACAGCACGGCGGCGAAGCCTTCCTCCTGCAATCCGATGGTCACAAAGTAGGTGTCCGGGCGGAGATCGCACTTCACGGAGGCCTCGATCCGGACCTCCTCGCCCGCCCGCAGCGGCCCCAGCCCCAGTTGCGCGCCGCGCGTCGAGAAGCCGAAGACATCCGTCCCATACCGGTCCCGCAGCAGCACGCCAAACAGAAAACCCGTCACGTCCGCGTACGCCCGCACGGTGGCATGGATTCGCACGGTGTCGCCTTCGAACAGCACCGCACGGGCGGGGTCGTCGGGCCGGATGTCGGCCGTGACCACCCGCAGCACGCCGCTGTCCTGCACACTCGTCGCCGTATTTGGCGCGTGCACATAGCGGTCGAGCACCGGCCCGTCCTCGTTGCCCGTCGCCGCAGTGCTGCCTGCGCCGGCCGGGTCCGGCGTCGCGGGCGTGCTGGTGTGCTCCTGCAGCAGGTCGCTCAGATACGCGTCGCAGACCTCGCTGGCCGGTCCGACGCACTGCGTGCGTCCGCGCTGCAGGTACAGCGCGCGGCTGCACAGGCTCCGCACGAGCTCGAGGCTGTGGCTGACAAAGAGAATGGCGACGCCGCGCGCCCGGAGCTGGTCCAGCCGGCGGAAACACTTGCGCTGGAACGCGGCGTCGCCGACCGCCAGCGCTTCATCGACGATCAGCACGTCCGGCTCGAGCAGGGCCTGCACGGCGAACGCCAGCCGCACCACCATGCCGGTGGAGTAGGTCTTGACCGGCTGGTCGATGAACTCGCCGATGTCGGCAAACGCGGCTACTTCGTCGAAGCGGGCGGCGATGGCCTCGCGCGCCAGCCCCAGCAGCGCGCCGTTCAGATAGACGTTCTCCCGCCCCGTGAACTCAAAGTTGAAGCCCGAGCCCAGCTCCAGCAGGGCATGGACGCGTCCGTGAACCTCGACCTGCCCCTCGGTCGGCCGCAACGTACCTGCGATCACCTGGAGCACGGTGCTCTTGCCGGACCCGTTCCGGCCGATGATGCCGAACGACTCGCCCCGGCCCACTTCGAAGGAAACATCGCGTAGCGCCCAGAATTCCCGGTAGAACGACCGCCGCCCGCGCCAGAGCGTCTGCTTGAGCCGGTCGAGCGGGCGGGCGTAGATCTCGTAGCACTTGCCCAGCGCGCGAACCGCGACTACCGGCGTAGCCGCACTGGCGTACGCCGGGTCCGCGTCGCGTAGCGCCGCGGCCGGCGCGGAGCCGAGCGTGGTCGCCGGCGGGTCAGGCGTCATCGGCAATCCCCGCGGGCGCCACGGCCTCGGGTCGGACGGGCGCCGTCGTTGCCGACGATGGGTGCACAGCGTCACCGGTCCGGCCCGCACGCCCCAGAATGACCACACACATCAACATGACCGCTCGCGCTCGTACCGGAGCCAACCGCGCACACCACACCCCCCAAACGCCCACCGTGGGCGCCATCCGCCTACGCCGCAGTATTCCGGCGAGACCAGTGTTGCCCGAGTCCGCGTTTAGATCAAGGCCGGCTCGTTACCGTCGGTCCCCGTGAAGCCGATTGCTGCGCTGGCTCGGCGCCGATACCCTGCGCAGCCGAATTCGCGGGCGGCGTCCGCGAGGGGCCCTGGACGCGTTCGTCGCGAGGAATCGTGATGGCGGTGACAGTCGCGGATTGGCTCTGGGTGCTCGTCACTCTGGTCGCGGCCGGTGCCTTCACGTTCGGCGTGTTCGTGGTCGTGCGCCGCAGTGTTCCGGATCGGCCGCTGAGCGAAACGCTGCTGCTCACGAGCATCGTCACCGCCCTCGCGCTCTATGCCGAGCCGTACCTGCTCTCCTTCCTGCCGTTGGAGCGCCCGCTGCGGCTGCTCCCGCTGGCGCACGTGCTCCTGACCGCCGCGCTGCTGGCGTGTGCCCGCTGGCGCTACGGCGTCGGCATCGCACGCGAGACGCTGCGCGCCCTGGCCGGACGAAGCTGGGCCTTCCTCCGCACCGTCGGCCCCGTGCTCACGGTGGCCCTGGTCGGCCTCGTCGTGCTGCTGGGGGTCTACGCCGCCTACGGCGCGTATACCGTCCCCACGTTCTGGGATGACCTGTGGTACCACGTCCCCATGGCGGTACAGCCTTGGCAGGACGGCCGCGTGGACGCGGTCCCCAATGAGGCGGCGGTTCGCGAACTCGGCGTCCAGACGCCGCGCGGGCAGTTCCGCAGCGACAGCCCGCAACCGTCCTTGTTCCCGCGCGGCGTCGAGATGCTCTGGTATTGGACGCTGCAGTGGACCAGCACTGACTTGCTCTTCCACGCCGTCCTGCTGGCGCTGGGCGTGCAACTGCTCTTGGCGATCTACGTGCTGGCCCGCCGACTGGGCGCGGCGCCCTGGGCCGCCACCGTCGCGGCGCTGGCCATGGCGAGCACGCCGATTTTCTACCTTCTGACGACCACCGGCTACGTCGATATCGGCACGGGCGCCTCGGTGGTGGCGCTGGCCGCGTTTCTAGCGCCGGACGGCCGGCCGGGCAGCCGGGGTCTGCCGAACTGGGGCGCCGCGGCCCTGGCGCTGGGCGAGGCTTGCATCGTCAAGTACCCGTTCCTCGCGCTCGTGGTCGGCGGCGTCCTAGCCGTCGAAGCCGTCTTGTTCCGCGTGGGCCCGTGGCGCGGCCTGCTGCATCTGCTGCGATTCGTGTTCTCATGGCGCGGCGTGGCGGCACTGGTCATTGTCGCGGGCTGCGCGCAGACCTACGTGGGGCATTACCTTCGCTATCGCAATCCCTTCTACGCGTTCCGCATCACGGTGGCCGGTCATGAGATCTTCCCCGGCTGGCACGATCCTGGCACGACGAACCTCGGCGGCGAGAGCACGGCCGCCAAGCCGATCCCGGAGATGTCGCGGCCCGAGCTGTATTACCATGCCTGGACCGACTTCCGGGCGCCGCTCACCTGCGAATCGTTCGGCTCGTTCGCCGAGGTGTTTCCGTGCGCTCTGCTCGTTCCGGCGCTGGTGTTCGCGCTGTGGGGACTGCTGACATTCAACACGCCGGTCGTGGCCGCCACCCTCGGGGTCCTGCTGTGCCTGGCGTTCACGCCGGTAGCCCCGCCGCGGTATGGGTTGCCCATCGTCGCGATTCTGTTCGTGTTCGGCATGCGGATGTGGTCGGAGCTGCGCGGGCGGTTGACGACGGCGGTCACGCTGGCTGTGCTCGCGCTGTGCACGCCGGGGCTGGCGCGCGGTCTCGCGCACTTCCGCTGGTGGATGCACGTGTACCGGGACGGAGGGCCCGTGTCGTGGACCGCGCGGAACCGCAGCTTCCACGAGAAGTACATCGTCAGCCCGCCGCACGCCCCCTCGCTCCCCATGATCAAGTACATTCGTGAGCATGCCGGGGCGGGCGATCGGCTGGTCTGGACGGTCCACGCGCTGCCTACGCTGCTCTACAATTCCCGCTGGACTAACGAGTTGTACTTCCTGCCGGGCCTGCCAGAGAAGGAGTCCTGGCCGGCCGTACCGGGCCGGTCGCCGGTGCCGCCCGATCGGCTGAACGCCTGGCTAGCCGAGTTGCGTCGCCTCGCGCCGCGTCACGTCCTCCTTTACACCAAGTCCGACTATGCGCGCGGCCTGCTTGAGCACCCGGAGCTGGGTTACCGCGAGGTGTTCCGCGACGACGACCCCGCACGCAAGGAGTTCGCGATGGTGCTGTTCGAGCGCGGTGCCCCGGCACCGGCGACCGCACCCGCTTCGAGCGCGGCGTCGGCGCCCGCGCCAGCCAGCACGTCGGCACCGGCTGGAGCTGATGGTGGCGGCGGCGCGACGCCGATAGCTGGCGAGGAGTTGTGATGGCGGTGACGGTCGCAGACTGGCTGTGGGTGTTCGTCACTCTGGTTGTGGCCGGTGCCTTCACGTTCGGCGTGTTCGTGGTCGTGCGCCGCAGCCTTCCGGACCGGCCGCTCAGCGAAGCGCTGCTGCTGACGAGCATTGTCACCGTGCTCGCGCTCTATGGCGAGCCGTACCTGCTCTCCTTCCTGCCGTTGGAGCGCCCGTTGCGGCTGCTCCCGCTGGCGCACGTGCTCCTGACCGTCGCGCTGCTGGCGTGTGCCCGCTGGCGGTACGGCACGGGTTTCGCACGCGAGACGCTGCGCGCCGTGACCGGACGAAGCTGGGCTTTCCTCCGCACTGTCGGCCCCGTGCTCACGGTCGCCCTGGTGGGCCTCGTCGTGCTGCTCGGCGTTTACGCCGCCTTCGGCGCCTACACCGTCCCCACGTTCTGGGACGACCTCGCGTATCACGTCCCCATGGCGGTACAGCCCTGGCAGGACGGCTGCCTGGACGTGGTCTGCAGCGACGCGCCGGTCCGCGAGCTCGGCGTCCAGTCGCCACGCGGGCAGTTCCGCAGCGACGCCCCGCAACCGTACCTGTTCCCGCGCGGCGTCGAAACGCTCTGGTACTGGACGTTGCAGTGGACCGGCACCGACTTGCTTTTCCACGCGGTACTGCTGGGACTGGGGGTGCAACTGCTTTTGGCGATCTATGTGCTGGCCCGCCGGCTCGGCGCTGCACCCTGGGCCGCGACGGTTGCGGCGCTGGCGCTGGCGAGCACGCCGATTTTCTACCTGCTGACGACCACGGGCTACGTCGATATCGGGACGGGCGCCTCGGTCGTCGCGCTGGCGGCGTTTCTGGCGCCCGACGGCCGGCCGGGCAGCCGCGGTCTGCCGAACTGGGGCGCCGCGGCCCTGGCGCTGGGCGAGGCTTGCATCGTCAAGTACCCGTTCCTCGCGCTCATCATCGGCGGCGTCCTCGCCGCCGAAGCCGTCTTGTTCCGCGCGGGCCCGTGGCGCGGCTTGCTGCACCTGCTGCGATTCGTGTTCTCATGGCGCGGCGCGGCGGCGCTGGTCATTGTCGCGGGCTGCGCGCAAACCTACATCGAGCACTATCTCCACTATCGCAACCCCTTCTACGCGTTCCGCATTGCGGTGGCCGGCCATGAGATCTTCCCCGGCTTGCGTGATGTCGGCACGACCAACTTCGGCGGCGAAAGCACGGCCGCCAAGCCGATCCCCGAGATGTCGCGGCCCGAGCTGTATTATTATGCCTGGACCGACTTCCGGGCGCCGCTCACCTGCGAATCGTTCGGCTCGTTCGCCGAGGTCTTTCCGTTCGCTCTGCTGGTTCCGGCGCTGGTGCTCGCCTTGTGGGGACTCTTCAGGCTCGACGCCCCGGTTGTGGCCGCCAGCATCGGCGTGCTGCTGTGCCTGGCGTTCGCCCCTGTCGCCCCGCCGCGCTACGGGCTGCCCATCGTCAGCATTCTGTTCGCGTTCGGCATGCGGATGTGGTCGGAGCTGCGCGGGCGGTTGACGACGGCGGTCACGCTGGCTGTGCTCGCGCTGTGCACGCCGGGGTTGGCGCGCGGCGTCGCGCAGCTCCGCTGGTGGATGCACGTGTACCGGGACGGAGGGGGCGTTTCCTGGACCGCCCGGAACCGCACCTTCCACGAGAAGTACAACGTCAGCCCGCTAAGCTCCGCTTCTCTGCCGATGATCAAGTACATTCGTGAGCACAGCGGCGCCGGCGATCGGCTGGTTTGGACGGTCTACCTCGCCCCCACGCTCATCTACAACTCCCGCTGGAACAACGAGTTGTACTTCCTCCCGGGCCTGTCGGAGAAGGACATGTGGCCGGGCGCGCCCGGCCAGTCGCCGGTGACGCCCGATCGGCTGAACGCCTGGCTGGCCGAGCTACGTCGCCTCGCACCGCGGCACGTCCTCCTTTACACCAGCTCCGACTACGCGCGCGGCCTGCTCGAGCACCCGGAGCTGGGCTACCGCGAGGTCCTCCGCGACGACGACCCCAAGCGGAGGGAGTACAAGGTAGAGGCCGTGCTGTTCGAGCGCGGTGCTCCAGCACCGGCTACCGCGCCCGCTTCGAGCGCGGCGTCCGCGTCCGCGCCAGCTACCGCGTCGGCGCCGGCGACGCAACCGTAGCGCTGATCCTGCCCCGAACGTCGGGTGCAGCCCCGCGGGGCTAGAGCACGTCCGCGAACCCCCGCTTGGTCTTCATGAACCACGCGTAGCCGAGTTGCAGGACGATGAGGGAGATGACGGTTACCGCCGCCAGCCAGGACCACTCGGGCCGCTGCCCCCACAGCAACGTGTTGCGGGCGTTCACGACGATGACGGTCAGCGGGTTGGCCCGCATGGCGACTTGGAACGCGAACGGCTTGTCCTCGATGGAGTAGAAAATGGGACTCAGGAACATCAGCACCTGGAGCACGACGCCGATGACCTGCCCCGTGTCGCGCAGATAGACGCCGAGCGAGGCGAGCCACCACGCCAGCCCGAGCGTCAGCGGCAACAACGGGAGGAGGACCAGCGGGAACCAGACCAGCGTCGGCGAGACGGTGTACGTGAAGATGAGGCTGCCGAGCAACAGGACCGCCACGCCGATCAGGGCCTGAACCAGCGCCGCCCCCAGCGCGCACACCGCCAGGACCTCCAGTGGGAATACCACCCGCTTGACGTAGCTGACATTCCCCGCGATCAAGTTGGGGGCCAGGCCGAGCGTTTCCGAGAAGAGCCCGTAGACGATCAGGCCCGCATAGAGCGTCAGGGCGAAACCGGCGGTGGATTGGCTGACGGCGTTCGGCCAGCGCGAGCCGAGCACCACACCGAACACAAACGTGTACACCGCCAGCATGATCAGCGGCAGGAGGAACGACCACAGCAAGCCAAGCGCGGCCCCACGATAGCGCGCCTGCACCTGTCGGATCGTGAGTTGCCGGATCAGGCCCCGGTATCGCCACAGGGTGCGCGGGATGAGGTCCGGCCGCAGGTAGTGGGCGACCGAGAGCGAACGAGGCTCGATCCGCATCGTCTCTTGCATCAGCGGCTACCAAAGACGTTCTCGAAGGGCGCAGCCCGGCGCGCATTGCAGCGCCGCCATGTCTGGGCCGGCACCCGGACGCCGAGTGCGCCAAGCGCCCGGGTCCGGGGAGTATCGCGCGGGCACGCGGTTTTTTCAACCAGTGCCGTGCGCCGCGCCGAGTGGGCCGACGGCGCGCGGCGGCCGTAGCTCGCGTTTCGCGCGGGTCGCCGTATAATCGCCGCGGCGCTGGGCGCACCCCGGCCGCCAGAGGGCTGACTGTTGAAACGCGTCATGCTTGTGTTCGGCACCCGCCCCGAGGTCATCAAGCTCGCGCCGCTCGTCCACGCGTATCGCGCCCGTCCGGCTGACGTCGCGTTGACCCTCTGTGCGACCGGCCAGCATCGGCAGATGCTGGCCGCGACGCTGGCCGCGTTTGACCTGCGGGCCGATCTCGACCTCGACCTGATGGTGGCCGGCCAGCAGCCGAGCGATTTCCTCGGGCGCCTGCTGCTCGCGCTACGGCCGGTCCTGGAGGAAGTCC
This sequence comes from uncultured Phycisphaerales bacterium, assembly GCA_903914415.1. Classification (GTDB taxonomy): domain Bacteria; phylum Planctomycetota; class Phycisphaerae; order UBA1845; family Fen-1342; genus Fen-1342. The sequence continues at coordinate 33,045 of CAIWOY010000152.1, forward strand.
GGCCCGACATGGTCGTCGTGCAAGGCGATACCGCCACGGTGATGGGCGCTGCGCTGGCGGCGTTTCTGCACGGAGGGCGTGTGGCACACGTCGAGGCGGGCCTGCGCACGCGCGACAAGCGGGCCCCGTTCCCGGAAGAGGTCAACCGGCGCGTCACTAGCGTCGTCGCGGATTATCACCTTGCGCCGACCGAGGCGGCCCGGCAGAACCTGCTGCGCGAGGGCGTCGATCCGGCCACGGTGTTTGTGACCGGCAACACGGTGATCGATGCCCTGCGGTGGATGCAGCAGCACGTGGCCGGCCGCGCGCTCCCCGCAGAGCTGGACCCCGGCGGCCGCCGGCTGATCCTCGTCACCGCGCACCGCCGCGAGAGCTTCGGCCAGCCGTTTCGGGAGCTGTGCCTCGCGTTGCGGGACATCGCGGAGCGTTTCGACGACACCTGCTTGATCTACCCGGTCCATCTGAACCCCAACGTGCAGAAGCCGGTACACGAGATCCTCGACGGGTGCCCGCGGGTCCGGCTGGTCGAGCCGGTCGACTACGCGAGGTTCGTGGCGCTGCTGTCGCGGGCGCACCTTGTGATTACGGACTCCGGCGGGATTCAGGAGGAGGCCCCGGCGCTCGGCAAGCCCGTGCTGGTGCTCCGCGACAAGACCGAGCGGCCGGAGGCGATCGCCGCCGGCGTCGTGAAGCTCGTCGGCACGCAACGCGGGCGCATCGTGGATGAGGCGACGCGGCTGCTCTCTGATCCGGCCGCCTACGCCGCCATGGCGCGGGTCGTGAACACGTACGGCGACGGCCTGGCCGCGACGCGGATCGCGGAAGTGACGGTGGACGGCGTGATGCGGACGCCGCCGTTCGTGGGGCCATCGTGCTGAGTTGCGGCGCGGGGCGGGGCGGGAGAGGACCGGCGTGAGGACACGCCGGCTCGGCTGGGTGTCTGTGGGCAGGGGCGGCGCGGTGCCGTATACTGCCCGGCCACAGACTCACCCAGCGGAGACCGTTATGACCAAGCAAGCAACGGCCGCGCCCGTCCCGTTCCTCGACCTGAAGGTGCAATTCGCCGCGCTCGAGCGCGAGCTGCGCCCGGCGCTGGACGAAGTCCTCACGAACACGGCGTTCGTCCTCGGCCCCGCGGTCCAGCGGTTCGAGGCGGCGTTCGCGGCGTATTGCGGCGTACAGCATTGCGTGGGGCTGAACAGCGGCACGAGCGCTCTGCACGTCGCGTTGCTGTGCCTGGGGGTCGGGGCCGGCGACGAGGTCATCATGCCGGCCATGAGCTTCATCGCCACGGCTTGGCCGGTGCTCTATCTCGGGGCCAAGCCGGTCTTCGTGGACATCGACCCGCGCCGCTACACGCTCGACCCCGCCAAGCTGGCGGCGGCGATCACGAAGCGGACCAAGGCGATCATCCCCGTGCATTTGTACGGGCAGTGCGCGGACATGGATCCGATCCTGCGCATCGCCGCCGAGCACGGCATTCCCGTCATTGAGGATGCCGCACAGGCGCACGGCGCGACGTATCGCGGCCGCAAGGCCGGCGCGCTCGGCCGGATGGCGTGCTTCAGCTTCTATCCCGGCAAGAACCTGGGGGCGTACGGCGAGGGTGGGGCGGTGACGACGAACGACGCCGAGCTCGCCGACCTCGCGCGCCAGTATCGCGATCACGGCCAGAAGACGCGGTACGTGCATGAGCGGCTGGGCTTCAACTACCGCATGGACGGGTTCCAGGGCGCGGTGCTCGGCGTCAAGCTACGGCACCTGGATTCCTGGAACGCCGGCCGGCGACGCGCTGCGGCACTGTACGATCAGCGCCTGGCGGATACCGGCGTCACAACCCCCGCGCCCTGCCGCGACGGCGACCACGTGTACCACATCTACGCGATCCGTACGCCGCGCCGGGAGGAGCTGCGGGCGATCCTCCAGGAAAGTGGCGTCGGCACGAACCTCCATTACCCGATCCCGATCCACCTGCAGAAGCCGTTCGCGGCGTGCGGCTACGGCCCGGGCAGCTTCCCGGTGTCGGAAGAACTGGGTCAGACGGAGTTGAGCCTGCCCATGTACGCCGAGCTGACGCCGGAGCAGATTGACCGTGTCGCGGGCGTGATCCGGTCCGCCACTCGGTAGCGGTGCGCGCGTCTTGACGACCGGGAGGCCCGCCGTAGAGTGGGGGCGGTACGTCGCGCGTGCGGATTGGATGAACGGGGCGCCCTTCGGTGGCGCGAGGAGTAGCGTTTGGGCCGCTGGTTGCTCGCTGTCCTGGGCCTGGGGCTGGCCGTGTTGTTCGGCTGGCTCACCGTCCGCAGCGTGGACTGGGCGGCGGCGTGGCACGCGTTCGGGGCCGCGCGATGGGGTTTCCTGGCGTTGTGCGTCCCGTTGCTGCTCAGCTCGATCTTCTTCCGCGCGCTGCGCTGGCGACTCATTCTCGCGGCCCACCCGGGCGCACGGTTCACGCCGCTGCTGTTGGCGGCGGGTGTCGGCGTCGGCGGAAATGCGATCCTGCCGGGCAAGCTCGGCGAGGCCGTCGCCGCTCACGCGCTGGGCCGGCTGGCGGATCTCAGCCGCATCCAGGCCTTGGGGATCCAGGTCATCACGCGCGTCGTGGATTTGCTGGTCCTGTTCGCGCTAGTGCTGGGCGCGTCGCTGGTGCTGCCCGGCCTCGCGATGCGCTCGCTCCGCTACCTCAGCGGATCGATCGTCGTCGTGGCGACGCTCGTGCTGGTGCTGCCGCTCGTTTTTCGCGCACGCTGGGCCGCGGGCCTGCAACGCCTCATGCGCGACGCCGTCCGCCGTGCCTTCGGCGCGGGCGTCCTGGACGTGGCACAGAAATTCGGCCGCGGGCTGGCCAGCGCCGGCCAACTCCGTCTCCTCGTCGCGTTCGTCCTGGGCACGGCCCTGCTGTGGCTTGTGCTGGCCGCGTCGCTGTACGTGGCGCTGCAAGCGTTCGGCATCCAGCTTTCGCCGCTGGTCGCGCCGCTGATTCTCGGGTTGATTGCCGCCAGCGCGATGCTGCCGTCGGCGCCCGGCAACGTGGGGACGTTCCACTACTTCGGCCTGCTGGCCCTGGGAGTGGTGGGGGTCGAACCAGGTCTGGCGGCGGCGTGCATCATTACGTATCATGCGCTGGACATGCTGAGTGCGCTCGCGCTCGGCGCGGTCTGTGCAGCGCTCGCTGGGGCGCCACTGCTCGTTGTCTGGAAGCCCCCACCCGAAGTTGTCGTGCAGAAGAGCGCATCGGCGGCCGGTTTGGTCGATGCTGGCACGTCGCTGCCGGGCAGCGAACCTGGGGCTCGGGCCGGCGGTGCGGCGCCAGTGACGGTGACGACGGAGGCTGTATGAGCGGCAAGCCGGAACAGAAGCCCGTGCGGGTGGGCGTCGTGGGTTACGGGTATTGGGGGCCGAACATCCTGCGCAACCTGACGGCGACGCCGGGCGTGACGCCCGTCATGCTCGCCGACCAGGACGAGAAGCGGTTGGCGAAAGCGCACATGCAGTACCCCGCGCTGGAGACGACGACCGACGTCGATCAACTCTTCGGGCGCGACGATGTGGATGCGATCGCCGTGGTGACGCCGGTCTCGACGCACCACGCGCTGGCCAAGCGGGCGCTGGAGAGCGGCAAGCACGTGCTGGTCGAGAAGCCGATGACGGCGACGGTCGCGGAAGCCGAGGACCTGGTGCGCGTGGCGGCGCGGCAGCAGCGCTGCCTGATGGTCGATCACACGTTCCTGTACAACCCGGCGATCCAGGCGGTCCGGCAGTTGATCGCCGCGGGCCAGCTCGGCGAGATCCTCTATTATGACTCGACCCGCATCAATCTCGGCCTGTTCCAGCGCGATGTGAGCGTGATCTGGGACCTCGGCCCGCACGACTTCGCCATCATGGACTACCTGCTCGGCCAGTACCCGACCAGCCTGACCGCGGTCGGGTCGACCTTCGGCCGGGCGCAGACCAGCGTCGCCTTCGTCGTCGCCAAGTTCGCCGACTCCACCCTGGCGCACTTCCATCTGAACTGGATGTCGCCGACGAAGGTCCGCCGGATCATCATCGGCGGCACGCAGAAGATGGTGGTCTACGACATGGCGCTGCCGGAGGAGCAGGTCAAGGTCTACGACAAGGGCGTAGACTTCATCGAGCACGCCGGCGTGCACCAGACGCTGGTGCAGTACCGCATCGGGGACATGCACTGCCCGCAGATTCCGAACACCGAGCCGCTCGCGCTCGTGTGCCAGGAGTTCGCCGGTGCGATCCGCGACGGGCGTCCGCCGCTGACCGATGGCGCGGCGGGGCTGCGCGTCGTGCGGCTGCTCACCGCCGCGGAGCGGAGCCTGGAGCGCGACGGCAGCCCGGTGCTGTTGATGTAGGCGGGCCGACGAGGGGACGGAAGCTGCGGACGCCGGCGTGTGTTCTGCCGCGCTGCCGGGAGAGGCGAAACAGATGATCGACTTCGAGCGTTACAAGCAGGGCGAAGGCTGCCAGATCTACCCTGGGGCGTACATCTTCCCGAATGTTCAGCTTGGTAATCACGTCACGGTGTTCCCCGGGGCCGTCATCGGCCGCCCGCCGCTCAGCAGCGGGGCCACATCGCGCGTCGTGACGACTGCGGAGCTGCTGCCGGTGCTCATCGGCGACGGTTGCGTGATCGGGGCCCACGCGGTCATCTACATGGACGTGCGCATCGGGGCCCGCAGCATGATCTGTGACACCGCCTGCGTGCGCGAGGAGTGCGAGATCGGCGAGGAGACGGTCATCGCCATGGGCGTCACGATCAACTACCGCGCCCGCATCGGCAGCCGCGTGAAGATCATGGACAACAGCCACATCACCGGCAACGCGGTGATCGAGGACGACGTCTTCGTCTCGACGCATGTGACGACGACCAATGACAACGCGATGGGCCGCAAGCCCCCCTCCGGCCGGGATTGGATCGGTAAAGGGCCGGTGATCCGCCGTTTCGCGACGATCGGCCAGGGGGCCTGCCTCCTGCCAGGCGTCGAGATCGGCCGCAACGCGATCGTCGGCGCGGGGGCGGTCGTGACGCACGACGTGCCCGCGGAGACTCTCGTTCTGGGCATTCCCGCGCGGCCGGTTCGGCGGCTGGGCCCGGATGAGATCCGGACCTAAGCGGCAGCGGCGCGGTTAGCGTGGCGGGGAGGCGGCACTCGACACCAACAGGAGTACATCTGCGTTGAGCGAGGTAGCGCAGCCAGCCGCAGCTTCACGCCAAGTGCCCGCGGGCTCGCCGGTCTATCCTGGCCATCGCGTGCTGGCGATGTTCGCCTTCTGGAACGAGGGCTCGAAGCTGCAGCAGATGATTCCGCGGCTGCGGCCAGGGCTCGTGGACCAGTTCGTCGCGGTCAACGACGGCTCCACGGACGACGGCCCCGCGCTGCTCCGCAACGCTGGCATCCGCGTGCTCGACCAGGCGCACGTCGGGGCGGGGGCCGCGATCAAGACGGCGGTGCGCTACGCTCTGGCCAGCGGCTTCGACATCCTGGTGCTCATGGCCGGCAACAACAAAGACAATCCCGAGGAGATCCCGCGCCTCCTCGAGCCCATCGTCGCCCGCGGCTACGACTACGTGCAGGGCAGCCGCTTCCTCCCGGGCGGGTCGAGCCCGCATCTGCCGGCGTTCCGCTGGCTGGCGATCAAGCTGCTCAGCGCCGTGTTCCGGCTGTATAGCTGGAAACGCTGCACGGACCTGACCAACGGTTTCCGCGCCTACCGGCTAAGCTTGTTCAGCGACCCGCGCATCAACATCTGGCAGGACTGGCTGGACCAGTACGAGTACGAGTACTACGTGCACTGGAAGGCCTACACCCTGCGCTACAAAGTGACCGAGGTCCCCGTCACGAAGTCCTACCCGGCCCAGAAGGGCGTGGCGTACTCCAAGATCCGCCCGTTCACCGGCTGGTGGCAGATGCTCCGCCCGTTCGTTCTGCTGGGGCTGGGGCTGCGTAAGTAGCGGCACCGCGCCGCGCCGTGCTTAGTGTGCCTAACAGAACCCCCCTCCCTCCCAGGGAGGGGCTGGGGGAGGGTCAAAACGCCCGGGTTTTGATAGGCGCTCTTAGCGACCACAGCGCATACACCGCCAGCGGGATCAGCGCCACGCGCGCCGGGAGCCCGTAGCGGTCGGTCGGCGTGAGCAGGTAAACGAACGGCGCGAAGTTGCTCAAGGCCAGCAGCGCCGCCGCGAAAACACCATAGCAGCGGTTGCGCAAGGCCAGCCAGGTGCCGGCGAGCGACAGGATCGCCAGGGGCGGCAGCAGCAGGTGATAGCCCTGGAACAGGCGGTCGAACCAGGCGCACGCCTGGCAGGAGGCCAGGTAGGAGGTATCCACCTTCAGGTCTGGGCAGGCCGCTGCCACCGCCGGGTAGCCCGGCGCGCTCTCGGTTCCCGGCACGAAGTTGCTGCGCTGCGGGTTCATTTCCGCCGGCCGCCCGCGCAGCGGCAGGGCGAGGAAGGCATTTGCGCCGATGAACTCGATCGGTGCCGGGTGCAGAAGCAGCCCGGACAGGTACCCGTAGGATTGCGCGGCCATCAGCAGGCTCACGTGCGGACGGCGCGCGTGCATCTCCGCCAGCGTTTGCGCCCGCGAGAACTTGCCGAAATCCGGCCCGACCTTGTGCCCCGCGCCGTCATAGGCGAACAGCGCCGTCTGGTTCAGGTCCAGTTGCTTCATCTCGTCGGCCGACTCCAGACGCTTGTCGGGCGTGAAACCCCGCGCCGCCGCCGCGCGGTCCTTCAGTATCGAACGCGGCAGGCACAGCGCCATGAGCCCCACGGCGACGATCGGCCCGGCTAGGCGAACCCAACGGTCCGTCCGGTGCTGCAGGGTACTCATCAGCAACGCCAGGGGCGCCAGCACGAGCAGCGGCGCCGTGTTCGACCGCACGTAGGTCGCAGCCACACAACACAGGCCCACGAAAGCGGCGCTGAGCAACTCACGGGCGCGGCCGGCCGGCCGGGCCGTATCGCGCACGAAGTGGGAGGTAGCCGCCCAGACGACCAGCACCACCATGAACGTGGTCGGCGTCTCGGTCAATGCGTACCGCTCGAAGGCCAACTGGATCGGGTCCAAACCGACCAGCAGGAGCCCCACGACCGGCCACGGCGGCGGGACAAACCGGCGCAGCGTCAGGTACGTCAGGACGGCGCTCGCCACACCGAGCAGCGCGTTGCCGGCGCCGAGGATCACCGATGACGGACCGCCCATGCTCAGCAACAGCGCGAGCCAGAGGGAGAATCCGGGCGGCCGGAGGGCGCTGAAGTGCTCCAGACTGTGGGTTTCGAGGAACTTGAGCCCGTTGGCCATGTAGTCCGTGCTGTCCCAAGAGTAAAAGAACGGCGCCCAACTCGCGATCCAGACGCGTACCAGTACAACCAGCGCGACGGCCAGGACGGCCCACGGCGTTCGCCGCGCCATGCCGGTCCGCGCCACGCGTGCGGCCACGGCGACGGCCGCGACGACGACACTCAACCCGAGCAGCGTAAGCGCGTACCCGGCCCCATGCGCGGTCCGGCCGAAGCCCGGCACTACGCCCAGTGGCAGCGCGCCGCTGGGGGAGGTGGTCACGAACTCCACCGGCCACGACGACGCCGTGGTCAGTCGCGCGTCGGCCGACGCGGCCGGTCGCAGGGAACGCTGCCGAAGCGGGATTCCGTACACCAGCTCGGCCACGCGAGCCTGGCTGAGTCTCACGTGCGCGCCGGGCGAATTGTCCCAATGCAGCGCGAGTTGCGTGAACGCGTATGTCGGCAGGGCCTGACGGACCTCGAAAGACTGCTCCGCCACAGCGGCCCGGTGCCCGGGCCCGTCGCCGTTGACCGTGGGCGCGTCGACGGCGAGCCATACCCCGTTCGCAACCCCGTCTGCCGCGCGCACCCACTGCAGCGACCACCCGTCGTTGGCATTACTGAGGCGCAAGTCGATCCGGATCTGCCGCTCGAGTACCCACGGTGCCAGGAGTACCCAAAGCACCGCGGCGAGCAGGGGCACAGTGACCAGAAGCCACGGCCAGTGCGTCGCCCGGCGCGCGACCGACGCGAACCGCTCCGCCATCGACCTGCGTGGCCTACCTGACATGGTTGCCTCTCCAGGATTCGAGTACACAAACACTGCGCGCCGGGTCGTGCCGCCGGCGAGATCTTACCGTTAGTCCGCCTTGAAGGGCTATTCTACGCGCGCCGGTCGCTATGCGAGCTTCGTGGTGCTGCCGGTGCGAGACGGCCACACGCCGCGCTCAACTAATCCGTGGCCGCTCCGCCAGGATGGCAATGTTTTCGCCGAAACGCGCCGGGAGAATAAGGCGTGCCATGAGGCACGTGCGGATGTTTCGGTACTTCAATCTGTCGGCGCTGAGGCTGGTGGGGGTGGAGCCGGGGCGGACGCTGTTCCGGGCATGACGCCGCCGGCCTCATGGTCGAACAGCGTCATCTGGTAATCCCCACGCTCCGGTGCGTCCTCATACGCAATGCCGTAACCGAGTTCGGGGTGTCCGCGCAGGAAGCGGGCGTACGCAGAGTTCTTGTAAACCAGCACGTAGCGCGGCGCGAGCCGCTGGACGGAGCCGATCCAGGCGGCCATTTCTTCGGAGGAAAGCTCGATAAACGCCGCCGGACTGCCCGGCGTACCGGGCCACAACTCCCGTGGCGATCCAGGCAGCATGCAAATGCGATTCGACCAGTCCTTGTTCAACAGCAGGGCCGGGAAGCTGTCCACGTTCCAGACCAGCAGCGCGCCGGCCGGGCAGCGGTGTCGAACGTAGTGAATCAGCGCCGGAGAGCACGTATAAGTCGGGGCGACTTCGACGCGCTCCGGCCGATCGGCGGTTCGCCGCGTCCAGGAGACGCCGCCCGTCTGCGCCGCCTGCCCCATGAGCCACGTGAGTTCGCGCACGACGCCCTGCACATTGGGCCAAGCCAACAGCAGCAGGCCCAGCGCAATCCCCGTGCCGGTGCGGCGCGGCAGCTCACTGAACACACACACCGCACAGGCAGCCAGTACGGCTATCACCGCGAAGCCGTAGCGTGGCACCGCGACCGGCGTAAAGAACAGGCAAACGAGGATCCCGCCGACCAGCGCCAGCCGCCAGGTATTGCGCCGGAGCAGGGCCGCGACGGCGAAGCCCGCCGCGGGCAGCAGGAGGCCAAAGGGCAGCACCGGTCCGAAGCTGCCGAAGGATTCGACGGAAAGCGGCGCGTCAAAGTCGGTCCACGCGCGGTAGTAGCGCTCGAACAGGCCCATATCGCCGATCGGTTTCTGGGCCGTCGTTTGGCCGCCCAGATTCACGGGGCCCGGGTCATGCGGTCCGCGCAGCAGCTCGTGGCCGGCGACGACGATGCGGTAGGGGTAGAACGGGTTTCCGTACTCGCGCCCGTACCGCACGTAGAGCGGAAGACCAAGCGCCAGAAAGACCGCGGCTGCGAGCGCCCGGCGTGAGATGATGAACCGCCCGATGCACGCGGCTGTTTGCGCCGGCCGGGTCCGCAAGAACAGCGGCTCGGCCAGGGCCAGCCCCACCAAGACGCACGCTAGCATGGGGTACTTGATCAGACACGCCTCGGCGAATCCCGCGGCGGCGAGCGCCCAGTCCGCCGTGACATCGTGGCTCTGCGGCCGCGGCGCGAGAAACGCCAGGGTCGCGACGATGGAGGCCGCGACGGCCATATCGGTGTAGCCGGATACCACGAGCATGAAGAAGAGCGGCATCGTGGCCAGCGCGATCGCCCCCAGCGCTGCTTCGCGCGGGCGCGCCCCGGTTCGCCGGGCCAGCACGTATACCCCCAGCAGCAGTTGCACGCCGAAGGCAAGCTGAACGGGATTGAACAAGAGATCGGTGTGCGTGAACTGAAGCGTCCAGTACCACAGATGCTCGCAGCCGCGCGGATAGAGGCGCCCCGCGGTCGGAATGAACGCATCCATCGGCCCGACGCGGCCGTCCTGATATGGCTGAAAGGCCATCGGCACGTGGTAGCTCAGGGCATCCCAGGCGCCCTGCACGACGTACAGGCCCGCGGCCAAGTAGATCAGCATCAGCAGGGCGACGCCGACGGCGCCGATCCCCGTGATCCAACCAATTCGGCGGAACCACGGCCAGAGCCGCCCGAGGATTTGTCTGGGCGCCGCGAGCAGTGCGCCGGGTCCGTGGCGCCGTCGTAACCACGCCAGGAGTGCCGCGGAACCGAGCACGTGTGCCAGCGGCAGCCAGTCCAGCGGTCGGGCGACCGGCACCCGCGAAAGCAGCTCGACCTCCGCGTACAGCGTGAGGACGACGATCAGGGTGGTCCCCAGGAGCCACTCCGCCGCGGAACCTTCGGGATCGGCCCGGTGCCGGATCGCAAGTACGCCCACAAAGAGGGCCCCGACTGCGACGACGGCGAGCGCCGCAAGCAACCAGCCGACAACGGTGACTTGCATGTGTGGATCCGGTGCCAGGCAAACGGCGGCCGATTCTCAGGGCCGTGCGCAGCCTCGTCAAGGCACGTGCGACGACTACCGCTGCGCTGCAGAACGTCACAGCGCGGCCTGCGCCCGCAACCCAATGTAGCGGCCGACCGCGTTGACGTAGCGGCCGACCCCCGTGTCGGCCGTAGGCTGCGGAGAGCTTTGCGCGGCGCGCCACGATCCCGAACGTGTGTAGTACGGGCTGGTGGCTGGCGTTGGCTGGTTGTTCCTGGGCTTCCAGCCCTCATTGCGAGAGGCGGGACTCGAACCCGCACGGGTTTCCCCGCCAGAACCTAAATCTGGTGCGTCTGCCAATTCCGCCACTCTCGCCGGGCGCGGTCACTATAGCATCGCCGGGCAGCGTTTTGCACTTGGCGCCCGGCGGTCAACGGGCGGCGCCGCCAGGCGCGCAACTTGACACAACGGGCGGCCCGGCTAAGCATCAGGGGAAGATCAGACGCCGGAATCCCGATAAGGTCTGGTCGTCGGCTGGGTCGTGCGCGGACTGTGGATGTCGTCCGCTGACGCGTAACTTGTTACCGGAAAGCACGTTAGGTTGACATCATGGGTAAACGCAAGCAGTCGGGCCGCTCGCTCGTAATCGTCGAGTCGCCGGCCAAGGCGAAGACGATCGGCAAGTACCTCGGCAGCGGCTACGTCGTCAAAGCGTCGCTCGGGCACGTCCGCGATCTGCCCGAGCGAGATTTCGGCATCGATGTAACTAGCGACTTCAAGCCAACTTACGAGATCGTCAAGGGCAGGGTCAAGATCGTGGCCGAGTTGCGGAAGCTCGCGGCCGGGGCCGAGAGCGTGTACCTCGCGACCGACCTTGACCGTGAAGGCGAAGCGATCGCCTGGCATCTCGTCGAGGCGCTCAACCTGTCGGCGGACAAAGTCCGCCGGGTCATTTTCAACGCGATCACGAAGGCGGCCATCACCGAGGCGTTTGCCCATCCGCGCGAAATCGACTTCGACCGCGTCAACGCCCAGCAGGCCCGCCGCATCCTCGACCGCATCGTCGGCTACGAGCTGAGCCCGCTGTTGTGGAAGAAGATCGCGAAGGGGCTGTCCGCCGGGCGGGTGCAATCGGTTACGGTCCGCCTCATCGTCGAGCGGGAGCGCGAAATCCGCGCGTTCGTACCCGAGGAAAGTTGGAAGCTCGTCGCGTGCTTGACCGGCGACGACGCCGCCGCCGGCCGGCTGCGCGGGGCGTGGCACGAGTTCTTGCGGGGCGGCGAGCGCACGCAGAAGGACATCCTGACCTGGCTGGGCCAGCACGGCGGCCTGCGCGTCGAATTGGACAAGGTCGGCGGCCAGCCCTTCGCCCCCCGCAGTGCGGAGGACGCGGCGCGCGTCGCGGAAGCGCTCGGGCTCCGTATCGAGCGCGTAGCGCGGGAACCGTGGCAGGATTACAAGCACCTCGGTCTTCAGCGGGCCACCGTGATCGGGACTTTGGACCCAGCGCGCGTGCCGGCGCTGCGCATCGCCAACCTGACCACAAAACGGACCGTCTCCAGGCCGCCCGGGCCGTTCACGACGGCGAGCTTGCAGCAACAGGCAAGCACCGTGCTGCGTTTCGCGGCGTCGCGGACGATGCGTATCGCCCAGTCGCTATATGAAGGCGTGGACCTCAACGGCCAGGGGCCGGTCGGCTTGATTACCTACATGCGGACCGATTCGACCAACGTCGCCAAGGAGGCGCTCGACGCGGTGCGCGGGTTTATCCGCCAGAACTACGGGGCCGGGTACGCGCCCGAGAGCCCGAACGTCTTCGGCAAGCGGCAGGAGCGCGCCCAGGAGGCGCACGAGGCCATCCGTCCCACCGACCCGGCGCTCACGCCGGACAGCATCCGCAGCGCCTTGTCGCCCGAGCAACACCGGCTGTACGAGCTGATCTGGAAGCGTTTCGTCGCCTGCCAGATGGCGCCGGCGCAGTGGGACGCGACCTCGGTCACCGTCGCCGCCGAAACCGCGCTGGGGACGGCCGCGTTCGGCGGCAACGGACGGAAGCTGGCGTTTGACGGGTACTTGCGGGTCGCCGGAATTCCGAGCGACGATGCGTTGTTGCCGGGGTTGACGCAGGGCCAGGCGGTCGGGTTGCTCGACCTGGAGCCGAAGCAGCAGTTTACCTCGCCGCCCGCGCGCTACACCGAAGCGTCCCTGGTCAAGGCGCTCGAGGCGGACGGGATCGGCCGGCCGAGCACCTACGCGGCGATCATCGATACGATTCAGGATCGCGGGTACGTGGAGCAGGACGACCGGAAGTTTTACCCGACCGCGCTCGGCGAGCTCGTGACCGACAAGCTGGTCGAGCACTTCCCCAAGATCGTGGACGTCAAGTTCACCTCGCACATGGAGGATGAGCTGGACAAGATCGAGGAGGCGCACCTCGACTGGGTGCAGGTGTTGCACGAATTCTACGGCCCGTTCCGCGAGTTGCTCGCCAAGGCGAGCGAGGCCATGCCGACCACGCGCAGCCAGCCGAGCCCGTACGCCTGTCCCACCTGCGAGGCACCGATGGTGTATCGCTGGGGCCGCGCCGGCCGCTTCCTGGCGTGCAGCAAGTATCCCAAGTGCCGCGGCACGCTGAACGTCAATCGCGAGGGCGAGCCGATCCAGCCCAAGACCAGCGGACAGGCCTGCGAGCTGTGCGGTCGCCCCATGTTGCTGCGCCAGTCGCGCACGGGGTCCTTCCTCGGCTGCGGCGGCTATCCCGAGTGCCGGAACACCATGCCCTGCAATCCGCAGGGCGAGCCCCTGCGCCTGGTCAAGGAGGACGAGCTCAAGCGGCCCTGCGACGTGTGCGGCGAGGGCGAGATGGTCGTCAAGCGCAAGGGGCGCCGGGCGTTCCTGGGGTGCAACCGCTTCCCGACGTGCAAGAACACCAGTTCGCTGCCGGAGGACGTGCGCCTGGAACACAAGCCGGCCCCGCCGCCGGAGCAGGCCGGCGTAAACTGCCCGCAGTGCGGGCGGCCGATGGTGATTCGAGCGGGCCGGCGCGGCAAGTTCGTGGCGTGCTCGGGCTTCCCGCGCTGTCGGCACACCATGCCGGTCGAGAAGCTGGACGCCGCCCGGACGCGGGCTGGGTCCGCGACGGTCGCGACGGCCGGCTCGTCTCCAAACATAGCCGGCGCGCTGCCGGCAGCGGGGGCTGTAGCGCCGAATGGCGGCTGGAAGCCCTGGCAGCCGGACGCGCCGCCGCCGGCCGGCTTCGCCTTGACGCGGACTGGGCGGCTGGTGATCGAGGCGTTGCCCGAGCCCGGCACGTTGCGCTGCCCGGAGTGCGCCAGCACGGTGGAATTGAAGCGCGGCCGCTTCGGACCGTTCTTCTCCTGCACGAACTTCCCGCGCTGCCGGTTCAACTGCAACCTGCGCGGCGTGGCGAAGAAGCAGGCGGACGAGTTGCTGCCGGCCCCGACCCGGCCGCCGCCGATCCCGACGGACATCCGTTGCGACGAATGCGGACAGCCGATGGTCGTGCGCACCGGCCGGCGCGGGCGGTTCCTGGGCTGCAGCGGCTACCCCAAGTGCAAGGGCACGAAGGAGCTGCCGGCGGGGTTCAGCACGGAGCAGGCGCTGGCCGCGACGTAGGGGGCCGCATTCACGTGACCGTGCCCGCAATGCGACGTGAAACGCCGGTCATCGGAGCCCCAAGCGCCAGCGCGGGGTTCCGGTGGGGCTGGCCTCTCCGGTTGACGCGTGGTTACCGGCAACCCGTCGCTCGCGCTCTGGGCTCCGATGTTGACCCGCCCGCCGAAATCCGGTAGCGGACGGACTTACTGATCCCACGCCTTGAGCGAGTTGTAGTTCGCCTGGTAGTCCGCGTTGTCGGGGAAGAGCCGCAGGGCCGCTTTGAAGTCCTTGACCGCCGCGTCCATATCCTCGGTCGACTTGTAGTCCAGCCCGCGCGCGTTGTACGCCCCGGCGAGCTTGCTGTTGCTCGTGGCGGTCTGCGGATCGTCTGTGATGGCGACAGGACGGCGCGCCTGTCGCGTACCGTGCCTGTCGCCCACGATCACATGATGCCTTACGCGACTACGTTGAGCGCGGTCGCGTTCGCGGAGCTACTCGCGGGCGCAGTGGCCACGGGCTGCACTGGCTGCGACGGCTCCTGGGGCGTGGCACTCGCTGCGCCGCCCGTTTGAGCAACGCCGCGCTGCCGGTGGTGTTTGTGACCGCCGGTGTGTTGCGCCTTCATCTGCGCCTCGAACTTCGCGGGATCAACCCCGTTCTGTTTCAAGACGTTGTTGATGGCGTCGCGCACCGCGGTGCGCGAATCCGTCGAACCACTGGCGCTCTGCTGTGCGGACTGAACCGCGTCCTGGATCTGTTTCTCCAGATCCGTGAGCTTGGTGGGATCCGCACCCGCCGCTTTCAGGGCGGACTCGAACTCGGCTTTCCGCTGCGCGGCGCGGTCCGCCGAATCCTGGTTGACCTGCAAGCTTTGCAGGCGCTGGGCCAGCAGCGCCTGCGGGTCCGAACCAATACTGGAAATCGCCGACATACGACGGATCTCCTTCGCGGGCCGCATACATGCCCAACGCCGCGAACCGCTCGCGGACATAGCGACGGCCCGTAGCGAGTATGATCCGCAACTTCGGTGCCACCGATCCGAGCGGCCTTCCGGCGATGGGGAGGGAATGGACGTGCGCAGCAATGACCTGCGCCGCGCAGAGGCTGCGCGGAAGCCAGCACTGGCACGCACCTGACGAAGCACGTGGCCAAGTGATTCTGGCCAAGCGGCTGTCCGTACGGAAAATGCGGTCGAGCGTTGTAGCGGGACAGAATCAACCGGGTTCCAGGAGACATGCGCGGATACGCTCCTGCATGCCCGACGAGGCGCCGATTGGGGCAAGGCAAGCCTCGATCCCACCTGTCTCGGTGATGTGGTCGAGCAAGGCCTCCATCGCGTCCAGGTCTCCGGGTGGGCCGACCCGCGCAGAAAGACCAAAATCGGCGGTGATTGTCTCGCGGTCAGCACCCAGGCGCTGGCGTACATCCGGCTACTGTATGACGTGGAGGACGCGGCGAAGGAACAGTTCCAGCAGCAAGACGCGACCGCGCCGCAACGACCGCTGGTCACCCAGCGCAACCCACCCTGGCGCCGCGCCGTGTGCTTGGCCGGACGCTTAGCGGTCATCAGAGCCCCAAGCGCAATCGCGGGGTTGCCGCAGGGGCTCGCGTTTCCAGGCGGCGCGCGTTCGCCTGGCAAGCCGTCGCTTGCGCTCCGGCCTCTGATCCTCATCGGCCGCCAGGATTCGGCGGTAGACCCCCTTACTGATCCCACGCCTTGACGGAGTTGTAGTTTGCCTGGTAGTCCGCGTTGTCGGGGAAGAGCCGCAGGGCCGCTTTGAAATCCTTGACCGCCGCCTCCATATCCTCAGTCGACTTGTAGTCCACCCCGCGCGCGTTGTACGCCCCGGCGAGCTTGCTTTTGCTCGTGGCGTTCTGCGGGTCGAGCTTGAACGCTTCCAGGTACATGTTGATCGCGTCGGTGAAGTTCATGTTTGCCAGACGATCGTCCGCGTACGCGGTGAACGCGTCGATCGTCTTCTGTTTGTACGTCGTGTCGTATTTGAAGAGCTGCGCGGCGCGCTGATACGCATACGCCGCGTCTTTCAGCTCCCCGTCGGCCGCGTACTGGTCGCCGAGCGCGCTGCGCGTGTCGGCCAGCTTCCGCTTGTACGTGGTGTTGTCCGGATTCAGATCGTACGCGGCCTGGAAGGCGGCGACCTCGCTGTCGATCTCGGTGCCGGCGGCGATGCGCCCCCGCTGGAGCCGCAGGCCGAGCGCGTAGGCGCTGTCCGCCGCCCGCGTGCGCAGGGCCTTGTCGCCGGTCGCTCCGAGCAGGTCCGCAACCCGCTGGTAGTCCGCCAGGGCGGCGTTGGAGTCGCCGCGGTCGGCGTTTTGCCCGGCCCGCTGCACGTAGCCTTCCGCCAGCGCCGCCGCCACCGTCTTGTCCGTCGGGCTCAGGTCCTTCGCCTGCTCGAAGCTGAAGATGGCGCCGGACACATCGCCCCCCTGGAGCTGCTCGCGTCCGATGCCGACATACGCCTTGGCGATTTCCGTGTTGTAGACGACCTTGTCGTCGGCCAGGTCCGCCGCCGTCGTCAGCGACTGGAGCGCCTCGTCAAAGTGGCCCTGCTGCAACTGGGCCTTGCCGAGGAGCTGGCGCACGAAGGCCGACTTGGGCGCTTCGTCCGCCAGCGCGGCCAGCCGCTGTGCGATCGTATCGAGCTGAGCGCCCTGGGCCGACAGCAGTGCCGTGCTGTACTGCATGAGCCCGTTGTTGCCGTCGCCGGTGTCCAGCAGCGCGTCGCCGAGCACCAGATGGGCGTCGACGTTGTCCGGGCTCCGGCTCGTGAGGGCGATGAGGATGCGGATGCCGTCGTCGCGCTGGTCCTTCGCTTTGACCATCGCGCTGGCGGTCTTCAGGACGGTCGCATCGTCGCCCCGCAGGACGCCGGCGTTGGCGGCGTCCTTGTCATACCCCGCGGTCGGGTCGAGCGCGTTCGCCTTCAGGAAGAGTTGCTCCGCCTGGTCATACTTGCCGTCCGATAGCTCGACGTTCCCCAGCGCCTGCACGCCCGCGGCGATCGTCGGGTTTTCGGACAGTAGCTTGTTCAGCACTTCGCGGGCCGCGTCGTACTGACCGCCGTTGGTGTAGTCCAGCGCCTGCTTGACGGCGGCGTCATCCGCCTTCTGCTGGTCGGGCGAGCGCGCCGTCTGGGAGACGGGGCTGGCGGTGGGGTCCAACACGCTCTGCAAGTTGAATTGCCACGTGCCGGACGCGCCGAGCTGCGTGTAGTCGTTGAAACCTGCGAAGGACGGCGCGCCATCGCCGATGGAAACCTGCGCGGGCGGTCCGAAAACGGAGGTGGTGGGGGGGGTAAAAAGCGCGCCGGTGACGGGATCGGGCATCAGGCCCGTCCAGCCCTGGAGTGCGGTGAGGGACGCGATCTGGTCGATCTGCATGGTGCTGTACTCCGCGCACTCCTTTCCCTCGACGAGAAGTGTTCAAAACGAACCCCGCGGCGGTCAAATCAGAATCGGCGTGGAGTATTCGGACGTTGCAAAACTCCGCCGCGGGCGAGTGTGCCTAACAGAGGCTCAGTGTGCCTAACTGAACCCCCCTCCCTCTCAGGGAGGGGCTGGGGGAGGGTCAAAACGACCGGGTTTTGACAGGCGCTGTCAGCCTCTTCGCTTGGAGCCCGAATCCGCAGGTGTGACGGCCGGCAGCACTGGCCCCTCCAGGCTGCGCCACAAGTACCAGGTCGCGTAACTCCGGTACGGTCGCCACGGCTCCGCCAGCTCGTTCATCGCGGCGGTTGACGGCAGCTCAGCGTGCCCGAGGAAGTTCCGCACGGCCTTCTTCAGGCCGAAGTCATCCACCGGCCACACGTCGGGCCGCTCCAGGCAGAAGATCAGGAGCATCTCCGCCGTCCAGCGTCCGACGCCCTTGATTTGCGTCGCCGCCGCCACAACGTCCTCGTCCGACATGCGCCGCAGCTTCGCGGGCGTCAGCGTGCGCGACACGAAGGCCTCCGCGATGTTCCGCACGTACGCGGCCTTCTGCCGCGAGAGCCCGGCGCCGCGCAGGTCGGTCTCGGACACCGCCAGCAGCACGGGCGGCGTCAGGCGGCGGCGCGCGCAGCGCTCGACGACACGCCGGTAGATCGCCCTGCCCGCGCTCATCGAAACCTGCTGATGCACGATCGAGCCGATCAGGGCCGCGAACGGGTTGGACGTGATGATCGGCCGGTGCGGGCCGATGCGGTCGATCAACGCGCCCAGCCGCGACGAAGCACGCCGCAAGTGACGGACGGCGGCCAGCGCGCCCCGTCGTCGGCGCTCCGCCGCGTCGTGCCCTTCGTGATCGGTCCCTGGTCGCATGATGGCGGAGCGTATCGTACCCGCGCGCCCCCGGTCGTGCAGTGTCGGCGGTTGACACTCCGCGCAGCCCGGCCGACAATCTGTTTGCACAGGTGGCAGTGTATGCAGACCATAATCATAAGTACTTCCGACACAAATTCTTACGCGCGGAACCTGACCGCCGCCGCCCAGGCGCTCCGCGACGGCGCTCTCGTCGTCTTCCCGACGGAAACCGTCTACGGCGTGGCTGCCAATGCCGCCGATGCGCGGGCCACCGCGCGGCTGCGCGAGGTGAAGGGCCGCGGGACCGCGCAGCCTTTCACCGTGCACCTGGGCCAACGCGCTCACGCCCGGCGATTCCTGAGCGCCCCGTCGCCGGTGATTCGGCGTCTGGTGCGGCGGGCCTGGCCCGGGCCGCTGACGCTGATCTGTGAGGAGCGGTCGCCCCAGGACACCGAGATCGCCGACATATGCCCCGGCGAGCAACTAAGCGCGCTCTATCAGGACGGCACCGTCGGGCTGCGTTGCCCGGACCACGCCGCCGCGGCGCGGTTTCTGACCGAAGCGGGGGTGCCGGTGGTCGCCAGCAGCGCGAATCGGCGGGGGGGGCCGCCGCCCGTGGACGTGGACGCGGCGCTCCGCGACCTCGGCGGGCTGGTGGAGTACGCGATCGACGGCGGACGCACGCGGCACAGCGCCCCGTCAACGATCGTCGCGGTGCACGGGGACGCCTGGCAGGTGCAGCGCCCCGGGGCGCTGGACGAGCGCACGGTGGCGCGGCTGGCCAACAGCGAGATCCTCTTCGTCTGCACGGGCAATTCATGCCGGTCGCCGATGGCGGAGTACCTCTTCCGGCAGGGCTTGGCGAAGCGGCTCGGCCGCCCGGTTGAAGCGCTGGCGGCGGCCGGCTACCGCGTGTCCTCCGCCGGTACGTTCGCCGCTCTTGGCGCGCCGGCCTCGGCCGGGGCCCTCGAGGAGTTGGCCCGGCGGAAAACCGACCTGCGCGGCCATCGCTCCCAGCCGCTCTCAGTTGAGTTGGTGCACCGAGCCGAAAGAATATATGCTATGAGCGTAGAGCACCGGCAGGCCGTCGTGGACCTGGTTCCCGCGGCGGCCGGCCGCGTGGCGCTGCTGGACCCCGTCGGCCCTGTGCCGGACCCGATTGGCGGTTCGGCCGACCAGTACCGGCAGTGCGCCGATCAGATCGAGCGGGCGATCGGTCTGCGGCTGAAGGAGTTCGTCGATGAAGATCGCAATTGGTAGCGACCATCGCGGCTACGAGGCCAAGGAGCGCATCAAGGCGCTGCTCCTCGATATGGGCCTGCAGATTGACGACAAAGGCGTGCACGCCAAGCAGGCCTCGGATTACCCCGACACCGGCCTGGCCGTCGCCCAGGACGTGGCCGACGGGCGGGCTGACCGCGGCATTCTCTTGTGTGGCAGCGGCATCGGGATGTCGATCACGGCGAACAAGGTGCGCGGCGTGCGCGCGGCCCTCTGCCACGACGAGCTGACCGCCCAGATGGCGCGCCGGCACAACGACGCGAACGTGCTGTGTCTGCCGGCCGACCTGGTGGGCGACGCGCTGATGCAGGGCATCGTGCGCGGCTGGCTGACGACCGAATTCGGGGGCGGGCGCCATGCACGCCGCGTGCAGAAAATCCTCCAGTACGAACGCGAGCACATGAAGGACGGGGACGCTACCACCACCCCTGACGCCGGCGACGCCGACCCGGACCCCGGCGGCTAGCGTACCGTCTCACAGGAACTTGCACATGAGTGGGGCAGGCCTCTGTGCCTGCCGGGGCGGGCAGGGACGCCTGCTCCACCGTCGGCCCTGCGGATCAATCCCGCCGCCGAAGTTGCTTGCGGGCCGCCTCGACCGTGTTCCGGAGCAGCATGGCGACCGTCACCGGCCCGACGCCGCCCGGGACCGGCGTGATCGCCTGGGCGACCTGAGCCACCGGTCCGAAATCCACGTCGCCGACGGTACGCCGAACCTCTTGGCCTTGCGCATTGCGCTCGACGACGCGATTGATCCCCACGTCGATGACCACCGCCCCGGGGCGCACGTAATCAACGCCGATGGCCCGCGGCTGGCCTATCGCCACGACCAGGATGTCCGCCCGGCGGGTGTACGCGGCCAGGTCCTGCGTCGCCGCGTGACAGCCCGTGACCGTCGCCATCTGCGTCAGCAGGGCCATCGTGATCGGTCGGCCGACGACGCGGCTCTGCCCGACGACCACCGCGTGGGCGCCGCGCACCACCACGCCGCTGCGGCCGATCAGCTCGGCGACGGCCAGCGCGGTGCACGGGACGATGATCGGGTTGTCGTAGAACAGCCAGCCGATGTTCGCGGGGCTCACGCCTTCGACGTCTTTGTACGGATCGATGCGATCCTGGGCCGTCGCGGGGTCGATGTGCGGCGGCAGCGGCAACTGGAGGATGATCCCGGTGACCCGCGCGTCGGCGTTGAGTCGGTCGATCGCGGCCAGCAACTCGGTCTGCGCGGTCGCTTCGGGCAGCTCGACCAGCTCGTACTGGACGCCGACTTGCACGCTCAGCTTGCGCTGCGACTCGGCATACAGCCGCCCGCCGGCATCGCTGCCGACCAGCACGGCGCAGAGCTTGATGGTCCCGTGGTGGGCGTTGAACCACGCGACCTGGCGGGTGACCTCGGCTCGGATTTCGGCGGCATACGCCGCCCCGTCCAGAATGGCGGCCGGCATTACGGACCCTCAGGGTCGGCGCGGATCATGGCCCCGCTGCCGCGGACTTTCAAGGCCGGGGCTGACAAGTGTGCCGCGGACGGGTATCATCACGCGCCTTGCCGCCGGGCACGGAATGGCCTAGGCGAGCGGCGCGGTCGCGAAACGGTGCAAACGGGGCACAACGCGGAGGCTGGCCAGTGACTCGAACCCGGCTGATAGCGTGCCTGGTGGCGATCGGGCTCGCAACGGGGGGGTGTACGGTGAACATCCCCGGCAACAACACGACGCTCTTTGCCACAGGCGAGTCGTTCATCCTGCGCGGTACGACGGCGGTCATTGACAACAGCGGACCCTGTCTGGTGTGGATCGGCGAGAACGGCATAACGTATCACCTGTTTCAGGGCGGCCGGTTGGAGAACGCGGACTTCGACCGCATCACGACCCCGGGCGTGACGTCACGCCTGGAGCTCGCCGCGCGGAGCGACCTCACCGTCTCGTGCCAGGTCGGCGAGATTGTCGAGGTCCAACGCGTGCTGGAAATCGTCGAGTAGCACTGAGGCCGCCCGGACGAGACATGCAGGCCATGACACGCCGCCGCCGTCATTCTGAACAGGTCGCCCAAGCCCGACTGCTCCACCCGTACGCCGCGCGCGGGGCCGCCCTCCTCGTGCTCGCCGCGTTGCCCGGCTGCAATTTGCTCAGCGGGCTGAGTGGCGAGCCGCAGCGGCCCTACGCCCCGGTCGTGCTGGTCGGGACCGAGCGCCTCGATCGGCCGGCGGTGGCTTCCGTCGGGGATGTGTTTCGCCCCGCCTACAGCTTCGCCGTGGACGACGCGGATGCCGCTCGTGGGCAGGCCGTGGGGTTCTTCGTCACGCTCGTTACGGGCGACCCGAACAGCCTGGCGTTTCGCCTTACGGACGAGGAAACGGGCGCCGACACACGGCTGGTCCGCGTGCCGCCGCCGGGCGACGCCACCGAGCGCGCCGCTGCGGCTACCCCGCGCGCCTTCAACGCCGACACGCGCAGCCGCCTCGCGGGGGGCGCGGGCCTCTGGTGGCTCGACGCCGGGGCGGGCAACGCGACGTATCGCTTCGCCGTGCTGATTCCGGCCGGGGCGCTGTCGGCCTTCACGCGGCTGCAGATGTACGCGAGTGCCGCGCCGGATGGCACGCCGATCAACGCCGCCGCGCTGGAACTCGTGCGCGACTTCTTCTACCTCGCGATCATTGGGGACTCGCTCCTGTGGGGCAACGGCCTGGAGGAGCAGGACAAGTTCACCGCGCTGGCGTCCCAGACGCTCGAGCGCGAGACGGGGCGCAAGGTGATCGGGCAGCGGTACGCGCAGTCCGGGGCCTGCATCGTGCCCGCCCCGGGCGATTCGGTGTGCCAGTGGAGCTGCTCCGGCGAGGTGCCGGTCGCGTCCACCTCGATCACCTTGCAGGCCGACCTGATCGAACGCCCGGAGCTGATGGACCTGATCCTGATGGGCGGGTGCATCAACGACGTCGGGCTCGACGCCATCCTGCTGCCCGGGATGCCTATGGATGACCTCACCGAGCTGACGCAGCACTTCTGCCGGGACGAAATGACGACGCTGCTGCGCAAGGTGCGCCGGCTCGCTCCGCAGGCCCGCGTGGTCGTCACCGGGTACTACCCGATCATCGGCCCGGACAGCGACTCGTTTGCGATACGGATCTGGAGTCAAGTTCGCGGCCTCCTCGGCGCCGCGGAGGCGCCCCTGGTGCCGACCCTCGCGGCGCAGTCCGCCGACTTCGAAACGCAGGCGCGGGCGGCGCTTTTGGCCGCGGTGCAACAGGTCAACGCGGACGCCGATCCGTCCGCGGCGAGCAAGGTGGCGTTCGCCGGCCCGGGTTTCGGCCCCGACCACGCGACCTTCGCGCCGCAACCGTGGCTGTGGGGGCTGACGTCGGACGCGGCTTTTCTGCAAAACACGACGCTTGACTACGAGCTGTTCCCCGAGGATCCCCTGCGCGATTTTCGCTTGTCCAACTGCTCCGGGCCCAACGTCGGCGGCGACCAGGTCCAGTGCATCTACGAGTCAGTGGGACACCCGAATCGCCGCGGCGCGCGGGCCTACGCCGACGCCGTCGTCGCCAGCCTGCGCACCCTCGGCGTCTTGCCCCCCGTGGCCGCACGCCAGTAGCCCGTCACGTTTCGATTCTCGGGGAGCATCGGCGTCCTGCCGGTGCGAAACCGGGGAAAACGCGCCGCCTGACCCGAAGAATAAGAGGCGACGGTCTACCAGTCCCACCTCCCCGGTGCTACGTCGCGCGCCGCCGGCGCGCGTCCGCCTCCAGCCAGAAGTGGTACGCGACCATCCCCAACGTGGCCAGGACGCCCACCGCCGTGCAGATGTACCAGAACGACTGCGGGTGATACGTGTTCCACAGGACCTGGCGAGCTGCGGCTTCGCTCTGCCCGAGCGCGTCGGCCAGCTTCGACATGACCGCGCCTTTCGACAGCCCGGCCACCGCCTGCGGGTCGAGCCCCAGGCCGTGTACCAGGTGGTGCCGGGCGAGCGCAATCTTGTCGGACAGCCGGTCGTAGAGCGGCCCGCCGATGAAGTTCGCCCCCGCCCAGCCGACGGCGAAGGGAATGTTGGAATAGCCCATATAGAGGGCCTTCTTCTCCGGCGGCGCCATGAGGGCGACGTACTCGCTGAACTTCGGGCTGCACGCCATCTCGCCCAGTGCAAAGATGAAGATGCCGAGCACGCACAGCCACCCGGTCGTCATCGTGCCGGCGAAGAGGAACCCGCCGCAGCACACCGCCATCCCGACGATCATGTCGCTGATCGGGCGGAACTTGCCGCTGAGGTACGAGATCAGCAGCACGAAGATGATGATCGCCCCCGCATCCACGTTGACGATCCACTCCGGGTTCACCTGGCCGCCGCCCGCCGCCATCCGCTGGAAGAAGCCCAGGCCGGTGACGCGCGCCAGGAACTGCGCCACGTCGTTCGAGTCGACCCACTGGTCGATGAAGATCGAGAGCTGGTCGAAAAGCTGCATGAACATGAACCAGAAGCCCGAGAAGATCGCCAGGAAGACCACGAAGCGCAGGTCCTTCAGGACCGCCATGCTCTCCGCGAAAACCGCGGCCGGCGACTTGCGCGCGCCGCCCGGCTCCGCTCCCGTCCCCTTGGCGTAGTCCTTCAGGAAGACCAGCGTGATTAGCACGTTCACGATGATGATGCCCGCGGCGGCGAAGAACGCGAAGCGCCACTGCAACAAGCGGAGGTAGCCGCAGACCAGCGGCCCGATGAACCCGCCGATGTTCACCACTTGGTAGAAGATGCCCCAGCCCAGCGACGAGTTCGACGTACCCACGCAGTGGGCGAGCGTGCCGTGCAGCGGCGGCTTGAAGATGGCGGTCCCCGTGCCGATCAGGCAGCACGCGCCCATGAAGCTCCACCAACTGTGCGTGTACCCCATCAGCGAGTAGCCCACGATGTTGATGCCGAACGCCACCAGCAGCGACCGCCGGTACCCGTACCGGTCGGCGAATCCGCCCGTGAACATCGGCAGCAGGCACTGGATCAGCGACCACACGCCGAAGAAGATGCCTTTGTCCGTGTTCGAGAGCGCCAGCCCGCCCTTCTCCGCCTCGGCGACGATGTACAGGGCCGCGATCGTCCGCACGCCGTAGAACGAGAAACGCTCCACCAGCTCGATGGCGTTGGCGACCCAGAAGCTGGACGGAAAGCTCTTGAATTGCGCGACAAAACCCGGACGCGACGCAGCGGCGGGAACGGCAGCACTCATGGACGGCGACTCCTCGTTACCAGCCGGACGAGCCCGCGTTCGAGCCCGCGCACTAGTGTAGTGTCTCGTCGAATCTGCGACGTATGGGAGCCGCGACATTTATGTCGCGCGGTCGTCCCGCGCGGCCTGAAGGCCGCGGCTCAGCCCCTGATACGATCGGTTTCTTACGAGACACTGTACTTGCGCATCACTGCTCCCGCCCCTGCACCCGCCGCGCCGTCAGACAATCCGGCGCACCCGGCGCCAGGTCGCGGCACAGCGTCGGCCGCTCCCCATAGATCGTGCACCGCCAAGCGCCCAGTTCGCCCTCCAGCGCCACGCAGCGCTCCGTCTCCGGATGCTTCCGCATGAAACGCAGCATCAGCCCGGGGGCGCAGTGCTGTAGCGCGGTGAGCGGCTCCAGCGCCGGCGTCCGCTCAAAACGGGCCGCCTCGGCGTCGCTCAACAGCACGTCCAGGCCGAAACAACAGGCTCCGCAGCTTTGACAATCGTACGTCATCGGGTTCACTCGCAGGGTGGCGGCGGGCCGTCCGCCCACGGGGTCAGGGTGCCAGCACACGCTCCAGAATCGCCTTGGCCCGGTCCCCGTCGGCGTCGTTGTCGAACGCGATGTTGATTACGGCCTGCTCGCCCAGCGCGGCCGCCGAAAAATCGCGCAGGTTCAGCCCCGCGTCCGCCAGCGCCGCCGCCACCCGCGCCCCCAGCCCGGCCGTGTTCGGCCCCTTCACGCGGATGATGCGAAAGGCGCTTTCCGTGGCCAGTCCCGCCCGCTCGGCGATCTCGACCTCCTCGAGCGACCGCAGCGGGGCGACGAAGAGCAGCGCACGACCCGGCTGATCCGGACGGCCGAGAATCAACTCAAGGTTGAGGCCGCCGGTGCTGAGCGCGCGCAGCTTCTCGGCCAGCGCCCCGGGGTGATCCGGGATCGCGCCGACCCAGACATACTCTTTCGTGATGCGGTACGTCATGCCGCGCCTGCTCCAGCCGAACACGCTCGGGGACAGGACCGCCGCCACTCTACCGGCCGCGCTGACCCCCTGCAATCAGCGACCCGGCTCGGGCTTGGGCTGCGGCCCGCCGGCCGCCGATGTCGCGCCGGCCTTTCCGGTGCGCATGGTGACGTTCTGCGGCGACAGAATCCCGCCGGACATGATGGCCTTGACAGCCTCCTCGACCGTCCAATCGACCTCGATGATGTCCGTCCGCTTGAGCACGAAGACAAACCCCGTGGTCGGGTTCGGCGTGGTGGCGATGAAAGCCGCGCACAACTCTTCGCCCGTCACGGAGTCCTTGAACGTGTTGGTGATGAAGGCGATCGAGCGCGTCAGCTCGTTCGGGAAGGGCACCAGCGCGACGCGCTGGAAGCTCTGCGATTGCTGGCCGGAGAACAGCCCCACGATCTGCTTCAGCGCGGTGTAGACCGTTTTGACAAAAGGCACGCGGCTGACGAGATAGTCAACCCAGTCGATGATCCGCCGGCCGATCACGTTGGCGGAAAACACGCCGATCAGGTAGAGCACGAAAAACGTGAGCACGACCGCAAACCCCCAGATGCTCCACTGCACCGCCGGGGGCAGCGCCGTCAGCCCGCGCGCGCTCCACTGGTCCGCGGTGACACCCCAGCGCGCTGCCAGGGCCGGGCTCCACGGCCCGTGCAGCAGGATCCCGATGACCCACAGCGACAGGTCCCGCAGCCAGCCGAACACGACCCACAGCAGCCAGGCCGTGACCATGATCGGCAGAATCGTCAGCAGCCCGGTCGTGACCCGGGCCCGAATCACCGCGCGGACCGCCGATAGGACACGGCTGTGCGGACGTTCGCGGGGGGTTCCAGCACTTGCAGGCATCATGTCTCCAAACCTGGTGCGACCCTGTCTGGCTGCCGTCGGCCGGTCGCGCTCCGACGATACCGCTTTTTCATCCACCGGCAAGCGCGGGCGCCCCACACCGGAAGCGTGGGGCACCCGACGACCCGTGGCTGTGGGCCGTTCGCTGCTCGTTCAGTTGACCGAGGGACCGGGGCCCAAGACCAGCCTCACGAGCAACCACGCGATCATGATCGAGCCCACCAGGAACCCAGCCAGGCCCAGGATGCGAAAAAAAGTCTTCATTGTTCCGCGTTCCGTATGAATGCCGAGACGACATGCGCGCAGTACCAGCCGCGCACCACAGCAAGTTCCCCCCTGGCAGAACAATCAGATCAGCAGACGACCGTGCACGATGTTGATATCGCAGGGCCGCGTCAAGTGGGATGGGTCGAGGTCGATCGGTACGGCGCCATCCGACACCGGGCGTAGACCGGGCGTGAGGATAGCTTCGGCGGGCGTGCCGCCGTCTGGGCTGCGTGTCGCATGGGACAAGGGTGCTGACGCGGTGCTGTCCCGGACCAGCACGGCCTCGCTGGGTATGCGCTCACTGGCGCCGCGCTCGACCTGCTCCGGCACGCGCCCCGTCGCGACGCGTGCATGGCGGGGTGCAGCTTGGCCGAAAAGCCAGGGCACTGTGATGATGAGTGCCACGACCCGGACATACGGTGATCGCAACACACGGTCAATATGCACGTCCGCAGCTCCCAAACCGCGCTGAGTCTAGCGCCGCTCCGCGTAAACGCAAGCCACAGCGGGGCAAAACGGCTTTCACCCCCCGGGGCCGCGCCTGGCCCGCACGCGCCGTGCCTGGCGGCGCATTCCGTGCTATCCTGACCGCCGATGAGCAACCCCAGCCCGGCCGAGTTTGTCGGGAACGGCCCCTTGTTCGACGGGCATGTCCTGCACGTCGTGGACACCTCCGTCGTGGTGCGCTGGGGGCCGATGCTCCGCCAGACCCTGCGCGCGTTGCACGACAGCGGTACCCCCACCTCCCTCGTCACGAACGACCGGGAGTTGCCGGCGAACCTGGAGGGGACCGGCGTCGAGTGCCACGCCGTCGAGCAACTCGCCGGCTGGCGCGCTTGGCGCCTCGGCGAACGCCTCCTCGCACGCTTCCGGCACCCCCCGAAGATCGTTCATCTCTGGGGTGCGACCGGCCTCGCCTGGGTCCAACGCTGGTGCAGACGGAATCACGTGCCGGTCGTGGTCCATGCCTTCGGCGTGACGGATGTCGCTCAACTCACGGCGCCACGTGTGGACGTGCAGACACGCGTCGCGGTGGCTTCCGACCACCTCGCGGAGCTGGGTTCGCAGCGCGCCGGCGACATGGCTCGCCCTTGGACGGTCATCCCGCCCGGGGTGGCGCTGCCGCGGCAATCCGCGGCCACACGCACGGGCGAGCGGACGCTCGCCGTGCTCTGTGCCTGCTCCCTCGACCGCCCGGATGCGGCTGGCGTTCTGATCGACGCCATCGCGGAGCTGCGGCGCACGCAGCGCGACGTGCAGGCCGTGCTCGTGGGCGCGGGACCAGGTACCGACCTGATCTGGCGGCAAATTCACACCCGCGCGGTGCACGACTGTTGTGCCGTGCTCGACGAGCCGCGGCTGTGGGAGAAAGGGCTGCCGGGTGCGGATGTCTGCGTCGTCCCGGCGCGGCAGGGTGACTTGTGGCTGACGCCGCTGCTGGCGATGGGGCTGGGCAAGCTGGTCATTGCCTCGCGCGATCAGCCCGCCCAGTGGTTCATCGAAGGACAGACCGCCTGGCAGTTTACGCCCGGGTCCGCCGTGGAGCTGGCCTACCTGCTGACGCGCGCCGCCGACCAGCCACAGCACGTGCAGGAAGCGACCGCGACGGCGAGCGCGTACTTTGACACGCACCATTCGATTGGCGCGTTGCTCGCCCGGCTGGCGGCGCTGTATCGGTCCATTGTCGACGAAGGCCGCACTGCGGGCAGCGCGGCCGCGGAGCACAGTGGTGGCGACGAACACACGTGAGCTGCCCGGCGACGGATGGGCCTCCGCCCTGAACCTGCTGCTGCCGGGCGGCGGACTCATTCTGATCGGCGCCCCCTGGTCGGGGCTGCTCATCGGACTGGCGTTCGCCGCGTGCGCAAACTTCGCGCTCGCCGCCGTCCTGCTGTTTCCGGACAGTTTCTCGCCGACGCACCAGGCGTTGGGCACCGGGCTGGCGGCGGGGGCCTACCTGGGCGCCCAGGTTCGCCTGGCGCAGACGCGGCGCCAAATGCGCGCCGCCGCCGCGGCTGCCTGGCGACGCCGGATGCTCTGGCGGACGCGCGAGCTCGTCGAGCGGGGGGAACATGCCGAGGCGTTGCAGACGATCACGCCGCTGGCCGAGCGCTGGCCGGACGATCTCCACGTGGCCTACCGTGTGGCCCAGGTGCTGACGGAGGTAGGATCGGCGGACGCCGCCCAGGACGCGTGGCGGCGCGTCCGCGCGCTTGACCGGCACGGGCTTTACCGGGCGCAGATCGGCGCGGGCTTCCAGCGGCTGTCGCAGGGCGAACGGGGCGCTCCGGCCACGGGGGGCGCCGCGCGGCTGGGCGATTGATTCCCCTACGCCGCGTGGTCGATAACAACCGTGGCGTCGGGCGTCTGCCTTGCTGGCCCCCGATGCGCGGCATAAGATCACTGCGTTCGAGACGTCCCGTAAATCATGTCCGACCGCCGGGCAGGGCGCTTGCCTTGCCGGGCCTGGCGGCCGGTCGGAGTCTGGAAGCATGTTTGAACGCTTCACCGATCGTGCCAGGAAGGTCATGGCGCTCGCCAACCAGGAGGCCCAGCGCTTCAACCACGAATACATCGGTACCGAGCACATCCTGCTCGGCCTGGTCAAGGAGGGCTCCGGCGTCGGGGCCAACGTGCTCAAGAACCTCGGCGTCGACCTGCGTAAGGTCCGCATGGAGGTCGAGAAGCTCGTCAAGAGCGGCCCCGAGATGGTCACGATGGGCAAGCTGCCCCAGACGCCCCGCGCCAAGCGCGTCATCGAGTACGCCATCGAGGAAGCCCGCAATCTCAACCACAATTACGTCGGCACGGAGCACCTGCTGCTCGGCCTGCTCCGCGAGCAGGACGGGGTCGCGGCTCAGGTGCTCATGAACCTCGGCCTCAAGCTCGAGGAGGTCCGCGAGGAAGTCCTCAACCTGCTCGGCGCGGGCGTCGAGGGCGAGGAAACCGCGGCGGCGGCGGCGGCGCCGGGAGAGCCCGCGGCCAAAGGCGGCCGCAGCAAGACCCCGGCCCTCGACTCGTTCGGCCGCGACCTCACCGAGCTGGCCCGCGAGGGCAAAGTCGACCCGTGCATCGGTCGGGTGGCGGAAATCGAGCGCGTCATCACCGTGCTTTGCCGCCGGGTCAAGAACAACCCGGTGCTCCTGGGCGAGGCCGGCGTCGGCAAGACCGCCGTCGTCGAGGGGCTCGCCCAGAAGATCGTCGCACGCCAAATACCCGAGCTGCTCTACGACCGCCGCATCGTGATCCTCGACCTCGCCCTCATGGTCGCCGGCACCAAGTACCGCGGCCAGTTCGAGGAGCGCATCAAGGCCGTCATGAACGAGGTCCGGCGGGCCCGCAATGTGATCCTCTTCATCGACGAGTTGCACACGCTGGTCGGCGCGGGCGGGGCCGAGGGCGCCATCGACGCGTCCAACGTGCTGAAGCCGGCGCTGTCGCGCGGCGAGATTCAGTGCATCGGCGCCACGACCTTCGACGAGTTCCGCAAGTACATCGAGAAAGACGCGGCCCTGGCCCGCCGCTTCCAGCCGATTCACGTGGAGGAGCCCTCGCTCGAGCAGACGCTCGATATCCTGAAGGGGCTGCGCGACCGCTACGAGGCGCACCACCGCGTGCAGATCACCGACGCCGCCCTGCGGTCCGCGGCCGAGCTGTCGCACCGCTACATCACTGGGCGGGTGCTGCCCGACAAGGCCATCGACGTGATCGACGAGGCCGGCGCGCGCGTCCGCATCAAGAGCATGACCCTGCCCCCGGACCTGGCCGACCTGGAGCGCGAGATCGAGCGCGTGGGCGGCGAAAAGGACGAGGCGGTCAAGAGCGCCGACTACGAGCGGGCCGCCGAGCTGCGCGACCGCTGCGAGACGCTCCGGCTGAAGAAGGAGTCCATCCAGCGCGACTGGAAGAGCGTCGCCAAGGAAACCGAGGGCATCGTCGACGAAATCGTCATCGGCGAAGTGGTCAGCCGCATGACCGGCATCCCGCTCACGCGTCTGGAGAAGGAAGAAGCCTCGCGCCTGCTCGAGTTGGAGAAGGAGCTGCACAAGAAGGTCATCAGCCAGCACGAGGCGATCAGCGCGATCTCCCGCAGCGTGCGCCGCAGCCGCTCCGGCCTGAAAGACCCGAACCGCCCGATGGGCTCGTTCATCTTCCTGGGGCCGTCCGGCGTCGGCAAGACGCTGCTGGCGAAGACGCTCTCCGAGTTCATGTTCGGCGGCGAAGAGGCGCTGATGGTGATCGACATGTCCGAGTACATGGAGAAGCACAACGTCAGCCGCCTGATCGGCGCCCCGCCCGGCTACGTCGGCTATGAGGAGGGCGGACAGCTCACCGAGCGCATCCGCCGCCGGCCGTACGCGGTCGTCCTGCTCGACGAGATCGAGAAGGCGCACCCCGACGTCTTCAACATGCTCTTGCAGATCATGGAGGAAGGCCGCCTGACCGATTCCTTCGGCCGCCACGTGGACTTCCGCAACGTCGTCCTCATCATGACCAGCAACATCGGGGCGGAGCGGATCATGAGCCAGGACCCGTTCGGGTTCATGAAGCGCGACGAGAACGTCTCGTACGAGAAGATGAAGGACATGCTCATCTCGGAGCTGGAGCGGCACTTCCGCCCCGAGTTCATCAACCGCATCGACGAGCTCGTCGTCTTCCACAAGCTCACGCGCGACGACATGCTCCAGATCGTCGACCTGGAGGCGGCCAAGGTCGCCGCCCGGCTCAAGAGCAAGGGGCTGACGCTGGAGCTGACCGCCGAAGCGAAGGAGTTCCTGGTCACGCAGGGCACCGACGAGAAGTTCGGCGCCCGGCCGCTGCGGCGGACCATCTCCACCAAGATCGAGGACCCGCTCAGCGAGGACATCCTCCGCGGCAAGTACGTCGGCAAGCAGATCATCCGCGTCACCGTCGAAGGCACGGGCGACGAGCGCCGTTTCGCCTTCGAGGGCGCCGAGGAGCCAACCAAGCCGCCGGAAAAGGCCCCCGAGCCGGTCGGCACCGCCGAAGCGACGTAATGAACCCCCCCTCCCTCCCAGGGAGGGGCCGGGGGAGGGTCAAAACGCCCGGCTTCTAGTCGGCGCACTCAGTGCAGCGCGTTGTAGCGGCCGACCCCCGTGTCGGCCGTAGATCACCGGTGGATGTTTCCGCGCGGTGAAGCGCCACCAAGCGCGTCCCCGCCCGCGTACCACCGTGCCGCCCGCGCGCCGAGCTAGCCGGGACAAATCGCCGGCCTTGCCCCTTGCGGCGCCCGGTCCCCGCGGGTTATCATACACGCGTAGCCAGTACGAAGGCACTTGCGCGGGTTGCCCCTGCCCAAATCGGGAACGCGTCTCGGGGCTGGATTACGTGCATAGTGCATTGTCCCGTGTGGCCCACTGTCCCGGTAGGAGTCCTCACCGATGATCGCGCCTCGCCGTACCGCGACCTCCGTGCTCGCAGCGCTAATCCTCGCAATTGGCTCGCTGCTGAGCGCCTGCTCGAAATCGCCGAACGCGACCGCCGGCGCGACGACGCCCGCGCATGTCAGCCTGCGCTTCCCGATACCGATCGTCGAGTCCGGCCAAACCACGTTTTACGTTGCCGAGGACAAGGGCTACTTCGCCGAGGAAAAGGTCGACGTGAAGTTCGCGATGGGATCGCGGGAGCTGAATCCCGTCAAAACCGTCGCCACGGGTCAGGATACGTTCGGCCTCCTGGGCGGCCCGGACACGCTGCTCGTTGCCCGCGCCAAGGGGCAACCCCTGCGCGCGATCGCGGTCCTCCATCGGAACTCGAATTTTCCGTGCCTGCTGACGCTCAAATCGTCCGGCATCGCGAAGCTGGATCAACTCCAGGGCAAGAAGATCGGGTTCTACTACGGGCACATCTCGACGGACGTGCTGCGAAATCTGCTGCGCCGCAACCACATCCAGTATACCGAGGTTGATGTCGGCTTCGATTACAACCAGTTGATCGCCGGCCAAATCGACGCCGAGTGGGCGTTTACCGTGACCGGGGGCCTCGAGCTACCGGCGAAGGGCGTCGAGATCAACATCATCAGCCCGGCCGACTACGGCATCGTGACCCAGGGGTACACCATCTTCGCCACGGATCAGACCATCAAGGACAAGCCCGACGTCGTGCTGCGCTTCCTCCGCGCCGCGCTGCGCGGCGTGAAATACACCGTCGCCCATCCGGAGGAGGCCACGAAGATTCTCCTGAAGCGTGACTCCACCTTGGACGAGCAGCTCTGCCTCAAGCGGCAGCTCGCGTACAACACCGTGACGAGCGACTCGGATGAGTATCCCCCCGGCTACATGGATCGTGCCATGTTCCAATCCACCTACGACCGCCTCGTTGAGGAGAAGGTCATCGAAAAGCCGTTCGACCTGGGCGAGGCGTACACGACTGAGTTCCTCGAGCAGATATACCGTAGACCGTTCGCAAAGTAGTGCGACGAGGTGCCCGGTTTCGGCCATGATCGTTCTGCAGGACATCGGCAAGTGCTACACGTCCGCCAACGGCCCGCTTCAGGCTCTGGAGAAGGTTACGCTCTCCGTTGCGGACGGGGAGTTTGTCTCCATCATCGGCCCGAGCGGCTGCGGAAAGAGCACGCTGATCAAGATCGTCGGCGATATTCTGGAGCCCTCGCACGGCTCGGTTACGGTCAACGGATTCTCCTCGCGGCAGGCCCGCCTCAAGGGCATGTTCAGCTACGTGTTTCAGAACCCCGTGCTGCTGCCCTGGCGTCGGGTCATCGACAATCTGAAACTCCCCCTCGAAATCCTGCACCGGCCTGGGCGCCCGCTCGCCGACCTGCTCGATATGGTTGGCTTGCGCGGGTCTGAGCGCCTCTACCCGCGCGAGCTTTCCGGCGGCATGCAGCAGCGCGTGGCGCTGGCGCGGGCACTCTCGTTTGACCCGGCCGTCCTTCTTCTCGATGAGCCCTTCGGCGCGGTCGACGAGCTGACGCGCAATACGTTGAACGAGGAGCTCTTGCGCGTCTGGCGCGAGACCAGAGTCACCGTGCTTCTCATTACGCACAGCATCGCCGAAGCGATTCACCTGGCCGATCGGGTTGTGCTGCTCTCGAAGCGCCCGGCCATTGTGAAGCAGGTATACGACGTTCCGTTTCCGCGCCCCCGGGACAAGGCCCTGAAGGAATCGCCGCCATTCCAGGAGATGGTCCGGTGCTTGCGGGAAGAGCTGGACTAAGACCGATCCTCGCCCCGGCGATTACGCTGGTGGCCCTATTGCTGCTTTGGGAGGCGGCGGACCGTGTGTTTCACTTCAACGTGATCCTCCTGCCGTCCCCGTCCGAGATTGCTGTCGCCGCCTACGAGAACTTCGGCCGGCTCCTGAAGGAGACCGGGATCACCATGTTCGAGTCCGTCATGGGGTTCTTGCTCGGTAGCGGCGCGGCGTTCCTGCTCGCTATCGTCTTCGTCCACTCGCGCCTGACCCAGGAGGCCGTCTATCCGTACGCCGTGGCCCTCAAATCGACCCCGCTAATCGCGATTGCCCCGCTGCTGGTCCTCTGGTTCGGCAACGGCGTGCTTTCGAAGATCGTCATGTCGGCCCTAGTGGCGTTTTTCCCCGTGCTGGTCAATGCTGTGAATGGCCTGACCGCCGTCGATCCCGAGGCCCTCGACCTGATGAAATCGCTCTCGGCCTCGCGCTTCCAGGTGCTGCTCAAAATCCGCATTCCCAACGCCGCGGGTTACATCTTCGCCGCCCTCAAAATCGCCAGCTCGCTGGCGGTCGTAGGAGCGGTGATTGGAGAGTTTACGGGGGCGTCTGTCGGCGTTGGGCACCTGATCAACACCTCGTCGTACTACCTGGATATCCCGTTGATGTTTGCAGCGATCGGGATGATTTCCCTCGGCGGCATCCTATTCTTTGCCACAACTGCCCTCGTCGAGCGGAGGGTCGTCTTTTGGTCTGCAACTGTCTGACCGGTCGCGCTGCCGCCCTCTACAATCGAAGGACGGGAAGCTCATGATGTGGAGACACAGGGTTTCATTGGACTCAAGGGAATACCTCGACGTCTTGAGCACGCGAGCATACAACCGCCTGCCCGTTGATGGCGTTCAAATATGTCTTTACGACGAAAAGAAGAACGCGCTTGTCGGCATGGGGGGCGCCGGCATTGTCAAAGGCAAAAACTCACGTGACCGCTTTCGAATCGAAAGGCAGCCGCATCTCGTTGACATTCTCACGCCCAGCTCGCGACCTCCGTTGGCTCGCGAGGCCGCCTCCCTGCCAGCACCGCCCATTTCTGGATCCTCACCCGCAGCATTGGATCGGGCACGCAGCACCCGCGCTATCGGAGAGTTCTCCCCCACAGCATCGCCCCGAAGGCCCCTCTACCCACTCTGGATCGCAAAGGAACTTCTAGCACCTCTTTGCGACGCGACGATTTCGCAGCAACTTCGAGAGCTCTACGAGAGCGCCGTCAAGGACGACGGACTCGATCCGCCACCGCTTTGCGAGGTCGTTCCAGCGCGCACGGTACGCCAACTGCTTCACGATGAGGACGACGTGCTCGACATGGCAACCCTGGCCAAGGCAGACGGTCACTGGGCATGTGGTATTTGGAACGTACCAGAGCGAGTCTCACGGGGACTACTGACTCTCAACCGAAGCGCGCACGTCGAGGGGGCCACAATCCGCGAGATAATAGCGTTCCCGCTAACGTCGCCGGGCGACGAGCGGTTCTTGGGTCTCATGGTGCTTAATAACTGGACGGCCGCAGGCGAGGATCAGCGGGAGACACTTGTGCTGTTTGAAGAGGCCCTGAGACAACGCGAGGCAATTTCACAGTCCGTGGCGCAAGTCACGCACCCTCTGTTGAACGGACGCGGAACTCGTGTTTCCGTGCAGATCAGACCCGAACGGGTGTCCGAACCCACGGGCCCAGCGACGGCCGGTACATTTATGCAGGCCGTCCTTGACTATGCGCTCTTGTTTGGCGCCGTAGTCCTGGTCGCGGGACTTACGGCCGGCTCCTTCCGGACTTTCGCCACCCTGTGCGCCATTACCGGCACGTTCTACGTCAGCTCCTTGTTCATCAGAAGAGGCGCTCAGGCCAGTGGAGTCGGATTTCAAGCGGCCGGCATGTTCGCTGCTGGTCTACTGCTGATCTATGAGCTATTTCATGTGCTTGCTGTACTTCTAGCCAACGTCCGCGGAGCAGTTCCATGACGAGGAATGTTAAGAGACTGTGGTTTATGGCTGCCGTGGTCCTCGTCGCCATCCTTGTGCTCGTCCTGGAACGGATGCCAACTTGGATCGCGCCGTGGGGTAACAACACTGTTGTGAAGGTCGCCGAGTGCGCTCTTTTGGCCATCATAGTCGTTGCGTGCGGCCTGGAACACATTGCGCAATTCGTGCTTCTCATCCTTGACGGCCCCTCTAAACGCGTTCCGCGACGGAATGAAGGCGAGAGTTCGATCAAGACAGTAGCACGGTTAGCCGTCTGGGTCTGTATTGGCTCAATGCTGGTCTATACCGTTTGCGTGTGCGCGCTCCGTCAATGGGGATGAGCACGCAGCAGGGTGCGCCCGACTCAACGCAGACACGTTGGCCGCCTCGTGGTTGAGGGCACCCCGCCACTTTCTGGACGCGCTGTGCGTCCGATACAGCAGCGCGGATAGCGAAGAGGGGCGAAACGCTCAACGGCGCGATTTCGTGGCTTGGTCCGCATGATTGATGTTTACGCGAGAGGCCCGCAACGAGTCGAGACGGTGAGTCTTCATTCGGAGCCCCAGCCCGCCAAACCCCAACAATCTCGCCCACCCGCCGGCAGAATCCGCTTGTCTCCAGGAATCTCCGCCAACCCCGGCGGCGCGCCTTGCCTCGCCGCGTTTTCGTGCTAGTAATCCTAGTATGCCCGCTCCGCGCCCCGCTCCCTTGGTCCCTCGGCCCCCTGGCCCCCGTTCCCCGCGCGCTTCCCGTCCCTCGGCCCCTCGCGCCCTCGAGCCCTCGACCCCTGTTTCACCATGTTTCAAGATTGCCATTTACGCCCCACACAAACATGACATTCTTGGCAATCTTCGGCCTGCGTGCTCCAATGCCCTGTATTATTGGCCACTCACCAGAGCCTTGGCACAGTTGGTGCCCTTGGCGCTCTCGGCGTCCCCCGTCGGCCCCTTGGTCCCTCGGCCCCTTTCTCAAGAGTCTCATTTACGCCCCGTGCAATCATGATACTCTTGATACTCTTCGGCTCACGGGCTCCAAATCGCGTTTTTATTGCCCCACCCCGATACCCTTGGATCGCCCGCGCCCCCGCATCCCCTCACCCTCCCGCCCACTATGGCGTACTCGGCCTGCTCGCCGCTGGGCCGCCTATCGCTGTCCCCGCCTTCGCCAAATACTCCCGCAGCGCCCGTGGCGACCAGCTCGTCACGATGAACCGCTCCGTCACGATCCACGCCGGGCCCGCGATTGGGCCGTATTGCATGTACCACAGCCCGTCGTCTTCGCGGTGCAGCGTGATCGGCGGCGGCCCGCGGCCCTCCGCCGCCGCCTGATCCAGCTCGTCGCGAAACGCCGTGCACACGCCATCGAGCGTCTTCCGCACCGTCGCCGGCTCGTCGCGGATCTCGATCAGCGCCGTGACGGCGATCGGAATCCGCAGCGGGTGCGGCGGATCGTTGTGCAGCACGGCGTGGTCGCCGAGATGGGCGAGCAGGTCGCGTTCGACGTCGAACTGCCCGCGCTCCTGCACCTGCGTCCAGATGCGGTCCACTGTCGCCCGCAGCTTCTCACCCTGGATGCTCATCAGACCGGCGAAGAACTGCCGCAGAAACCGGCCCATCGGCAGCCGATAGATGGCATAGCGTGCCTGTGCCGGCACGGCGGATAGCAGCCGCGGGTCGCGGGCGTCCGGATCGGCGTATAGCCGCTTGACGGTTTTGTCGCCGCTGCGAAAGTGCGCCAGACAGAACAGCGCCCGCCCCTCGAGCCCCAGTGCCCAGTGCATCCGCTCGATGGGCTCCGCGCCCCACGCGTCGAAGAACGTGCTGACGTGCCCGTCCACCAGCGGATCGAGCCGCCGCTTGGCCTCCTCGACCGCGACGTAGATCTCGACCAAGGCTTTCCCCGCACGGCCCTCCCGCGCCGCGGCGAACCACGGATCGCGGCCCAGGGCCGGCGTCCGGCCCTCCGCGACCGCGGCGATGCTCGGCCACACGTCCTCGCCCAGCGTCAGCACGAAGCAGTCGTCGATGTAGCCCCACGCGATCACGCACCAATCCGGCAGCCGCCGGTCGCGTAGCTCCTGATACGACCACGCGCCGGCCTTCTTCGTCACCAGCGTCGCCGCCGCACTATCGGTCGCATCGTTGACCGCCTTCTGAATGACGCGGAGAAACGGGTCCGCGGGGTGCGAGGTCGAAGTCGTCGCGGCCGAGGTGGTCGGCGCGTGGTTCTGCACGACCAGCACGCACCGCAGCCGATCCACGCGTTTGGCCTGCGACTCGGCGTCGATCGGCTTCGCGCGGGCGTCGATCAGCGCGACGGCGTGTGGATAGCGGATCATCAGGCCGAACATCTCGGTCGCCCGCACGAGGAGTTGCGTCCCGGTCTGCAGCGATCCGCCCGCCAGCCGCGTCCCCAGCTCGAACAGCGTCTGCAACGTGGAGGGCTCGTCCTCGGCTACCGCCGGAGCGTCCGGCAACGGCCGCCCGCTCCAACACAGTAGGCTGTCGGCCGGGACGAGATCGATCGGCTCGCGTGCCCGCGCCGGCGCAGCGAGGATCAGCACGCTGGCTGCCGCTAGTACGCCGACGAGGCTCCCTCTCGTGTGTATCGACGGAATCGGCACGCGCGCGCCGGGTGTACGACGGATACTCATAGGCGCGCGAGCCTACCACGCCGCCCGCCGCCCCGCCACGGCTCTGGTCAACGCTCAGCGCGACGGATATACTCGTTGCTGCTCGGAATCCCAATGGGTAGTGAGCCACCGGCCATCCGCCGGCGGCACCGCGGTGGCGTAGCTCAGATGGTTTAGAGCGGCGGATTCATAACCCGCAGGTCGCCGGTTCAATTCCGGCCGCCACCATTCGTGTCGGGCGTTTCTGCCGATCGCGGCGTGCCCGGTGTCGTGTCGATCGGCGGATCGAGACCGGGCTGCTGCCAGCCCCTGAAACCGAAGGATCGCAGGGCGGACTGGCGACGCACAGTTGCGGCGGAGCGGCCGGTTTCCGTAAGATCGTTCTGCGAGGCTCGTTAAGTCGGGAGTTGGCGGTCGTGGGGGCGCGATTGGAGGCCGACACATGTCTGGAAAACGTCTGAGCGCGGTGTTCATCGTTCTACTGGCCGCATTACCCGCTTGCATCCCGCAGCCCTCCACCGGGCTGGATCTGACGGTGCGCGGCAACTTGTTCATGGTCTTCAATCGCACGTCCGGCTCCGCCCAGGCCAGCGCCGCGGCCAAAGTGAACGACGTGTACGTACCGTTCACGCGGATCGACCTGGCCGATGATCAGGTGCTGAGCGTCAACGGCGTGCCGCTGACGCCAAACTGGGCCACCGTGCTGACCTTCGGCATCGTGGGCCAGGTCGCCGCGCAGTTCGGCGCGGTCAGCGCGCCGGCCGTATACACGATTACGTTTAGCGACCGCGGGCGCGTCAGCACAATGACCGTTACGCCGCCCCAGGATTTCACCGCCTTTACGCCGGCCGCCGGCAGCCAGGTGAGCCGGTCCAGCTTCGTGGTGACGTGGTCGCCGTCGGGCGAGAGCGGCGTCACGATCGACGTGACCGTCTCGGGGCTGATGCCGGACACCGGGGACGATTATGACACGGACAATCTGCCCGATCCGCAGTCCGTGTACCTGACCGGGCTCGCGGACAACGGCAGCGTCACGATCGGGCTGACCGATTTGGCGCCGTTGCTGCCGGGCGCCGTCACGTTGAGCGTGGACCGGGTACGCACCGTGCCGCAGAGTCTCGGACTCGCCGGCGGGACGATTCAGCTTCTGGTGACGAAGGAAGTCGCCCTGACGCTGAAGGACTGATTTACCGCGCGGGGCCACAGTGCGGGCCGCTACTTCATTTCGCGCAAGCGTGCGCCAATCGCCTGTGCACTTGCGAAATCGCCGGCTCCGAAGAACACTAGAACCACACGCTCGAGCGCGTCGTGCGTCCCGAGGAACTCGGCGATGGTCCGCAGCGCGATCTCCGTCGCCGGCTCGAACGGATAGCCGAAGATGCCGGTGCTGATCGCGGGGAAAGCCACAGTGCGCAGACCATTTTCGACGGCCACTTCGAGTGTGCGGCGGTAGCAAGACGCGAGCTGCTCCGGCTCGCCGCGCGACCCGCCGCCGTATACCGGGCCGACGGTGTGGATGACGTGGTGGGCGGGGAGGTTGAAGCCGGGCGTGATCTTGGCGTCGCCGGTGTTGCACCCGCCGAGCTTTCGGCACGCCGCGGCGAGCTGTTCCACGCCGGCGGCGCGGAAGATGGCGCCGCAAACGCCGCCGCCGGGCGCGAGCGCGCTGTTGGCGGCATTCACGATCGCATCGACGCTCAGTTTCGTGATGTCGCCCTGGTGCAGCTCGATGCGGGACCAGACGTCGGTGGTGGGCATGGCTGGCTCCTTGTCGCTGCGTCGGGCCGGCGCAGCCAACAGGGCGCATCGAAGCACAGTTGGACCAGGTCGTCAATTCGCGGTCGGCGGTTCCCCTCTCGACGGGGCCGGGCTTACCATGCACCCATGCCGAAGACCCTCTACATCCTCGACGGGCACGCGCAAATCTATCGGGCTTACTACGCCCCGTTCCGCGACCTGTCCTCGCCGGCCGGCGAGCCCACGCGCGCAACGTACGTCTTCTGCCAGATGCTGCTCAACCTGATCCACGAGCGCCGCCCGGACTACTTTGTGGTGACCCTCGATGCCGACGAGACGAAGCTGCATCGCTGCCGGATCTACCCCGAGTACAAAGCCCACCGCGACCCACCGCCGGAGGATTTGCCGCCCCAGGAACGCCGCATCGTGTCGATCCTCGCGGCGGCCAGCGTCCCGCTCCTGCGGCTCGAGGGCTATGAGGCCGACGACATCATCGCCACGCTCTGCCGGCGGCTGGCGGGGCCGGATTTGCAGGTTTTCGTCGTCAGCCGCGACAAAGACCTCGATCAGCTTCTCACCGACCACGTCGTGCTGTACGACCCGTTCAAGAGCGAGGTCATCACGGCCCAGCGCCTGCTGGAGACGAAGGGCTGGACGCCGGCCCAGGCGGTCGACGTACAAACGCTCACCGGCGACAGCGTGGACAATGTGCCCGGCGTGCCCGGCATCGGGCCCAAGACCGCCGCGAAGCTGCTGGAAAAGTACGGTTCCGCTCAAGGGGTCGTCGAGCACGCCGACGAACTGACACCCAAGCAGCGCGACAATGTGCTCGCGTTCGCGCCGCGGATGGAGCTGACGCGGCAGCTTGTGACGCTCGATCCCGCGGTGCCGATTGAATTCGACCTGTCGCAGGCGGCGTGCGGGCGCTTCGCGTGGGGACGTGTGCGGCCGCTCTTCGAAGAGTTGGGCTTCCGGCGTTTGCAGGAGCAACTGCCCGGCGGCGGCGAGACGCCCGTGGAAGCCCTAAGCGCGAGCGCAGCGCCGGCAACGCCCGCCATCGCTCGCACCTCGGATCAACCGCCCGTCGCCGCGAACCTGCGCGAGCCGGCCGGCACCCAGTACGAGTTGATTAACACCGCCGACGCGTTGGAGCGCTTCGCCGCCCGCCTGCGCGCGCAACCCGAGTTCGCGGTTGACACCGAGACCACGAGCACCAGCTCGATTGACTGCGAATTGGTCGGCATTTCGTTCGCGTGGGAGGTGGGGCGCGGGTATTTCCTGCCTGTGCGAAGCGTTTTCGGCGACGTGCTGGCGCTCAAGCAGGTGCAAGCGCTCATCGGCCCGATCCTCGCGGACGACACCAAGCGCAAGGTGGGCCAACACCTCAAGTACGACCTCAACGTGCTGCGCAACGCGGGCTTGCCGGTCGCCGGCCCGCTGTTCGACACGATGATCGC
This sequence comes from uncultured Phycisphaerales bacterium, assembly GCA_903914415.1. Taxonomy (GTDB): domain Bacteria; phylum Planctomycetota; class Phycisphaerae; order UBA1845; family Fen-1342; genus Fen-1342. The sequence goes on from CAIWOY010000152.1 coordinate 74,987, forward strand.
CGCGTTCGTGCTCGATCCGACCCGCGGCTCGTACAACCTCGACGGCCTGGTGCTCAGCGCGTTTGACTTCAAGAAAGTCCCGACCAGCGACCTCATCGGCAAGGGCAAACAGCAGTTGCAGATGGACCAGGTGCCGGTCGCGCAGGTGGCCCAGTACGCCGCCGAGGACGCCGACTATACCTGGCGGCTGCGGCAGCTCTACGAGCCGCAGCTCGCGCCGGCGGGTGTCGAGCGGCTGTTCCACGACGTGGAAATGCCGCTCGTGTCCGTGCTGACGGACATGGAATACAACGGGATCGCGCTGGATGCCGATCTGCTGGCCGGTATCGCACGTGCGATGGCCGCGCGGGTGGAGCAGATCGCCGACGAGGTGCAAAAACTCGCCGGCGCGCGGTTCAACCTCGATTCGCCGAAGCAGCTCGCCGAGGTGCTGTTTGACAAGCTCCGGCACCGCGTGGTGCGGCGGACAAAGACTATGCGCTCGACGGACGCGGAAACACTGGAGACCCTCGGGCGCGAGACGTCTGACCCGCTCTTCGCCCTCCTGCTCGAGTACCGCGAGACGCAGAAGCTCCTCGGCACGTACGTCGCGGCGTTGCCGCTGGCGCGCAGCCGCCGCACCGGACGCATCCACACGAGCTACCACCAGACCGCCGCCGTCACCGGCCGGCTGTCGAGCAGCGAGCCGAACCTGCAGAACATCCCGGTGCGGACCGAGGCGGGCCGGCAGATCCGCCGGGCGTTCGTGCCGCGCAGCCCGGACGAGCTGCTGATCGTCGGCGATTACTCGCAGGTCGAGCTGCGCGTGATGGCCCATTTCTCCGAGGACGAGGCCCTGATCCGCGCGTTCCGTGAGGACCAGGACATCCACGCGTTCGTCGCCGCCCAGATCAACGGCGTGCCGCTGGCGCAGGTCACCAAGGAGCTGCGCAGCCGCGCGAAGGCGGTGAATTTTGGAATCATCTTCGGGCAGACGGCGTTCGGACTGGCGCAGGCGACCGGGATGAGCCGCTCGGAGGCCCAGGCGTTCATCGACGAGTACTTTGCGCGCTACCCGCGCATCCGCGAGTTCATAGACCGCTGCGTTGCAGAGGCACGGCGCGACGGGGGCGTGCGGACTCTGCTCGGCCGGTGGCGTCCGATCGAGGGTCTCGCGTCGGCGAACGCCGCGGCCCGCGCCCAGGCCGAGCGCTTCGCGGTCAACACGGTGATTCAGGGCTCCGCGGCGGACCTGATCAAGATCGCGATGATCCGGCTGCATGAGCGGATTCGGCTGGAGCGGCTACCGCTGCGGATGTTGCTGCAAGTGCACGACGAGCTGGTCTGTGAAGGGCCGTGCGCCGCGGCCCCGGCGCTGGCCGACGCGATTCGCGAGGAAATGAGCGGGGCGATGGAGCTGCGCGTCCCGCTTAAAGTCGACGTGGCGAGCGGGGCGAACTGGCTGGAAGCGAAGTAGGGGGGCGGCATAACGGCAGCGCATACGGTGGGCCTTGCATCGGCGGGTGTTGCTGGTCAAACTCCGGCGCGTCACGTGCGCGGGTTTCACGTTGTTGACCAGCGTTGGAGGCGTGGGGTGACATGCCGGTGATTACCTGTCCAAAGTGCCAAGCGCAATACAAGGTCGCGGAGTCGGCGGCGGGCCGGCGAGCGAAGTGCAAGAAGTGCGGGCAGTCGTTCACAATTCCCGCGCCGGAGCAGCCTGCGCCGCCGCCGGAGACGGGCGTAGGCCAGTCGGATTTCGAGGCGCTGGCGGCTGGAGAAGCGCAGGCGGCGCCTGAGCCGGCGATCGGCACGCCGAATGCTGCCAGCGGGGTGGCGCCGGGTGCTGCTCCGGGCGGGGCGGGGGTGCGTGACGGTGTGGCCGCGGCGGGGTATGCGGGGTATTTCAGTGCGCTGGGTCGTACGCTGACCTTCCCGGCGCAGCCGCACAACCTGGTCACCTATCTGTTCGTGTGCCTGTTCCTGGCGATCGGCACGGGCGCGAGCTTCGTGCTCGGCATGTGCCTCGGGTGGGTGATCGCCCTGATCGTGGCCGCCTGGTACATGGCGTTCCAGTTCGGCGTCGTGTTGGAGGCCGCGGACGGGAAAGACGAGCTGCCCGACCTGAATTACTTCAGCGGGCTGTTCACCGAGCTGCTGATGCCGTTCCTCCAGATGGCGGCCGCGAGCATCGTGTCCTTGCTGCCGGCGATGATTGCCTTCATCGTCGTGTCTGTTCAGCAGGGGCGCGACGCGCTGGACGTGACCGGCGAGGCGTTTGGGCTGCTGACGGGCCGGTACGATGTGGTCCTCGAGCTGGGGAGCCCCGAAAGCCAGATCCTCGTGGGGGCGCTGCTGGTAGTCGGCGTCTTCCTGTGGCCCATGTTCATCCTGGTTGTGGCGGTCGGCGGTCTGCCGGGGCTGGTTCGCCTGGACCTGATCGGAGCCACGATCCTGCGGTCGCTGCCGGCCTATTGCATCGTGGTGGGCGTCGTGTATGCGAGCCAGGGCCTCGAATATGTTTCGGTTCTGGCGCTGGCGGGGCTGGGCCTCCGCTCTATTGTGACGGGAGGGCGGATGCCGCTGCTGCTACTGCTGCCGGTGGCGATCGTGCTGGTCCGCGTGTACGTCAGCGTTGTTGCGATGCGTGCGATCGGGCTCTACTACCACCATTTCAAGCAGCGGTTCGCGTGGTCGTGGGGGTAACGTGGCTCCCGCGGATGCTGCTCAAGGAGCAGTGGCACACGCTGCTGGCGTGAGCGCGCGTACGGCTTGGATCACCGGCTCCACCTCGAGCTGGACCATGCAGTTGTGATGGAGCAGGGGGCACTCGTGACGGTAGCAGGGGACGCACGGGAGCGGTACCTGGACGACGCGCGCGGACTGGGAATAAGGGCCGGTGCGCGCGGGGTTCGTGGGGCCGAAGATCGCGACCAGCGGCTTGCCCAGCGCGGCGGCGATGTGCATGGGGCCGGAATCGTTGCTAATGACGAGCTCGGCGAGCGAGAGCACCGCGATCAGGTCGCGCTGCGATGTGCGGCCGACGAGATCGACAGTGGGTGCGTGCGTCGCGGCGATGATCCGGTCCGCGGAGGTGCGATCGCCGTCGGCGCCGAGCAGAACGCAGGGCGGAAATCCGTCGGCGTGCAAACGCTCGATCAACTCCGCAAACCGCTCGGCACGCCACCGCTTCGTCTCCCACCGTGCCCCCGGCAGTACCGCCGTGAAGCGCTCCAGCGGCCGGCCGGCAGCGCCGTCGAGTAGCCGCCGCGCGTCCGTTAGCTCCTGCGCTCGCAGGCCGAGGGGGAACGCGGGTCTCTGCACGTCCAGCTCGATCGCTCGCGCCAGCCGCAGGTTCATCTCCACCGCGTGACAATCGCGGCGCGACCCGGCCACGCGCTGCGTATAGAACAGCCACGCCAACTCCCGTGCGTCGTCGAACCCCACCCGCCGCGGTGCGCCCGTCGCCCAAGCCAGGAACCCGCTGCGGACGAGCCCCTGGAGGTCCAACACCAGGTTGAACCGCCGCCGCCTCAAGTCGCGCACGAACCCTACGAAATCCGCCAGCGCCCGCGGGCTCCGCAGCATCCGGCCGTACCCCCGGCGATCAAACGGAATGACCTCGTCTAATAGCGGGTGGCCGTCGAGCAGGGGGGCGAACGGGCGGCTGACCAGCCACGCGAGGTGCGCGAACGGGTACCGCGCCCGCAACGCCGCCAGCACCGGCAGCGCATGGACGATGTCGCCCAGCGAGCTGGGCTTGATAATCAGTACGCGCGGGTCTTTTCGGCGGTCATCGAGCGCCACGGCAAAGAGTATACGGCGTGCACGGTGGGGCGTGGTATCCCGCGGGCGGATCAACCCGGGCGCGCGCTCAGCAGCTTATCTTGATGGCCAGGAGTTGCTTGACCACCTCGAGGTCCTTGGCGGTGCGTACCTCGATGCGGGCAGGGCGGCCCTCCGGGTAGCGCGGGGCCGTGCGGATCGCCTCGCGGACCTGTGGCGGCAAGCCTACGCTTTCGGCCGCCGCGACGGCCTTCTCGCCGAGCGCGCAGCTCGCCATGAAGTGCTTCTCCCGGGGCGACATGTACAGCAGGTTGCGCTTCTTGCCGCGCAGCACGAGCGACCAGCCGTACTTCTCGCCGTGGCACTTCCACTCCGCGGAAACCGAGGTTCCCTGCCCCGTGGCGCAGGAGCGCAGCTCGTCCCAGAGCTTCTTGGAGCGCCCCAGGACACTCGAAAGGTCGGCCTCGGTCGGCTTCTTCGACTTGTCGGTGAAGGCGCTGGCTGCCACAGTGTCGCTCCTTTCGCGCATGGCTGGTTGGCCGGCGAAGAGGCGTCATCATAGCGTGCCGGCCGCGGTCGGGTGAACTTCGCGCCTTGTGCGTGATGCACGCGCGGCGGTTATAATCATTAGCCGTCTGCGAGGTGCCATCGGGAGCGGGCGATTATGGTCATCTACACCATCGGGCACTCGAACCACGAGATCGAATGCTTCGTGGAGCTGCTCCGCACGCACGCGATCGCGACCGTGGTGGACGTGCGCACGTCGCCCTTCTCGAAGTACTGCCCGCAGTTCGACAAAGAGCTGCTCCCGAAGCTCCTCGCGCCCCACGGCATCCGCTACGCCTTCTTCGGCCGCGAGCTGGGCGGCCGACCCGACGGCGACGAGTTCTACGACGAGCAGGGACGCGCCCTCTACGAGCGCATGGCCGCGTCCGAGCGGTTTCGCGGCGGGATCGCGCAGCTTGTGGCCGACCACGGCGACGGGCACGCGGCCCTGCTGTGCGGCGAGGAAGACCCGGCCGAGTGCCACCGCCACCTGCTGCTCGCCCGCGTGCTGGACGCCGCCGGCGTCGAGGTGCGGCACATTCGCGGCGACGGGACGGTGCAGTCGTATCGCGCGGTCGTCGAGGCCGCCAAGAAAAGCGAGAGCGGCGTCCTGCAACTGGAACTGTTCCCGACAGAGGAGACACACGCGTGGAGGTCTACACGATCGGTTTTACCAAGAAAACCGCCCGCGAGTTCTTCGGGGCCCTGAGGCAGGCCGGCGTCCGGCGCCTGATCGACGTGCGCCTGAACAACGTGACGCAACTCGCGGGGTTCACGAAGCGCGACGACCTGGCGTTCTTTCTCGATGAACTCTGCGGGATCGAGTATCGCCACGAGCCGCTACTGGCGCCGACTCAGGAGATCCTGACGGGGTATCGGAAGAAGGTCATCGACTGGGACGAGTACGCGCGGCGCTTCCTGGCGCTGCTGAGCGAGCGCCAGGTCGAGCGGTGCATCGACAAGTCTCTATTCGATGGACCGACCGTGTTACTGTGCAGCGAGCCCACGGCCAAGCGGTGCCACCGGCGGCTCGTGTTGGAATATCTGGATCGCCAATGGGGCGATGTGAGGGCCGTACATCTCTAGGGGAGGCTGCCATGCCGGAATTCGAGGTGATTTGCCTCGCCAACTCGCGCAAGCTCAGCGGGCGCTGCGTCGCCGGGCTGCGGACCGACGGCGGCGGCTGGATTCGACCGGTGAGCGACCTCGAGCACGGGATTCTGACGGAGCGGCATTACCAGTACGCCGACGGGACCGAATGCCGCCCGCTGGACGTGCTGCGAATCGATTTCGCGCGCCCCGCGCCTGAGTGCCACCAGCCGGAGAACTGGGCCCTGGGCCGGAAGCCGTGGCAGTTGGTGTGCCGGCCGGCCACCAGTCAGCACCGGCCGTTGCTGGTAGCGCATGTCGTCGCCGGGCCCGCGCTGCTTGGAAGTCGGTTCGACCGCATCCCCCACGCGACTCTGCGCGCCGCGCCCGCCGCTGCATCACTGGCGCTGATCGAGCCGCGCAACCTGCGCTGGTGCCTGAAGACGTCTTTGCAAGGCAAACTCAAAGTCCGCGCTCTCTTTGAGCTGGCCGGCGCGAAGTATGACCTGACGGTCACGGACCCCGTCTGGGAGCAGAAGCTGCTGGGCGCGCCCGCGCGCGACCCGCTCATCCCGCACCGCGGCCGCGTGTGGCTAACCGTCAGTCTGGGCGAGCCGTTCAGCGACGCCTGTTGCTACAAGCTCGTCGCCACCGTGATCGAGCTTCCGGCAGGATCATGATGAAGCGCGCAGGGGGGCGGCCGCGCACGCGTGGACGTTGGGGGGCATCTGGGACAGAATGCCCGGATGATCGCCGCAGAAGCTGCCCGCCGGCCGAAGATCCGCTTCATCAGTCCGAACTCGCCGCTGTCGAACGTGACGATGCCGGAGGTGATCCAGAAGATGACGTTCACGCGGAAGGGGCTCTTCGCGCCGACCGGGCTGATGATCTGTGCCGCGGTCATGCCCCCGCACTGGGACGTCGAGTTGGTGGACGAGTGCACATTGTCCACGCCGCATCGGCCGCGCGCCGACGTTGATCTGGTCGGCATCTCGGCGATGACCACCCAGGCGAAGCGGGCCTACGCGTTGGCGGATGCGTACCGCGCGCTGGGCGTGCCCGTCGCGATGGGCGGGATTCACCCGAGCGCGCTGCCGGACGAAGCGCTCCAGCACTGCGACGCCGTCTGCTTGGGTGACGCCGAGTCAACATTGCCGCATTTGATTGCCGATTTCGAGTCCGCGGTCGCGCGCGGCGCGCCGGCCGCCGCGGCGATACGCAAGGTCTACGACTGGGCTGCGTTTCCGACCGCCCCGATCGCCACGCCGCGCAAGGACGTAATCAACCAGCAGGATTACCTGGTCGCGAACCCGATCCAGACGACCCGCGGCTGCCCGCACGCCTGCCGTTTCTGCACGACGCCCGCGATCTTCGGGCGGCAGTTTCGTCAGCGCTCGATCGCGGAGATCGTCGAAGAGCTGCGGGCGATCTGCGAAGTGAAGAAGCCGTGGTGCTTCATCTTTGCGGACGACAACTTCGGCGGGAACCAAGCCTGGGCGCTGGAGTTCTGCGAGGCGATCCGGCCGCTGAAGGTCTCGTGGGCCTCGCAGTGCGACATCATGATCAGCAAGAACGACCGGCTGCTGCGGGCGATGCGTGCCAGCGGCTGCCAGGGGCTGATCCTCGGCCTCGAAAGCCCGCGGTCCGCCACGCTCGTCGAAGCCGGCAAGAAGTTCGTGCAGGCCGACACGTACGAGTGGCGAATTCGCAAAATCCAGGCCGCCGGCATCAGCTTGTGGGGCGCGTTCATCTTCGGCTTCGACCACGATACCTGGCAGGACTGCCAGGCCGCCTGCCGCTTCGCCCAACGCATGAACCTGTCGCTGGCCTGCTTCCCGATCCTCACGCCGTACCCCGGCACCGCGTTTTTCGAGCAGTTCCGGCGCGAGGGCCGGCTGCGGACGGTGGATTGGGAGAAGTACAACGGGGCGTCGGTCGTGTACGAGCCGCAACAGATGACCGCGAAGCAACTGCGGCACGCCCAGATGGCGGCGTTCGCGGAGTTCTACTCGCTGCGGTCCGCGTTCCGCCGGCTGCACGTCTGGCCGCTGAAGAGCCGGGCGTGGGCCGCGAACGTGGCGAGTTGGAAGGGGATTCGCTACTACTACGCGCGGAAGGGCCGGCAGGTGCCGACGTTTGCGGACTTCGAGCACCCCGCTTCGCCGGCCTGGAACTACCCGGATGAGGCGTGGGCGGGCGGCCCCCAATCCGAGCCGCAAACGGTAGCGCGCGTACCGGTGTGACGCGACTCGGAATTCCGCCCGGACCTGTGAGCGTCGAGGAGAACAACGATGAAATCCCATCGCAAGGAATTGTGGTTCGAGACCCCCGCCCGCCGGGCGTTCATCAACATCACGCCGCAGGTGGAGGAGGCGGTCCGCGCCAGCGGCGTGCGGGAGGGGCTGGTGCTGGTAAACGCGATGCACATCACCGCGAGCGTGTTCATCAACGACGACGAAGCCGGCCTGCACCGCGATTATGAACGCTGGCTGGAGGGCCTCGCCCCGCACGAGCCGGTGTCGAGTTACGAGCATAACCGCACCGGCGAGGACAACGGCGATGCACATCTGAAACGTCAGATTATGGGACGTGAGACGGTCGTCGCCATCACCGCCGGAAAGCTCGACTTCGGCCCCTGGGAGCAGATCTTCTACGGGGAGTTCGACGGCCGCCGCCGAAAACGCGTCCTCGTCAAAGTTATCGGTGAGTAAACGCGGCTGGCGGAAGGCCAGCACGCGGCGGACGGACCCTGGAAGGCCGACAGCGGGTCGCCGCGCCCCGGCCGGATAGCGGGTTCGAGCCGGGCCGCGGCGGCCTGGCTGGACCGACCCGGGGACGGGCCCCCGGGTCGTTCGGGGGCCAAAGATTAGCATTGACACGGTGGGGGCGCGGAGATACACTGAGGGCAGGATAGTGAGGAGTAGGAGTGTCGGAGGCGGAAGAGCAACCCCGCCGTGTGACTTGATGTTTCCTCACGTCATTTGAGAGGCGTTCTAACGATTGCTTCGGAATGCCGCGGCACGCATGCGGCGTGTGATTCGTGGTTGGCGGCGCCCGGAGCGTTGGATGACTAGCTGTTGGGTCCGGCGCGGCGTAGCGGCGGTCACTCGACAGACGAGAGGTGTTGTTGAGGAAAAGGAGGCGGGTGGCGCGGTGAAGGGTGTTCCTTTATCGATCCACCAGTTGTGCCTGGCAAAAGGAGAAGGATATGAGGAAAGCGTTTCTGTTGTTAGCAGTGGTGGCGCTGGCCATTCCTGTAATGGCGGCGCAGATCGTGGCGGTAGACACGGGCCCCCTCCAGTTCGCGGGCAATCATGGGAGCGCCAGCGCCAGTCGTGATTGCATCGACTACACCGTGTATGACAACACGGTCAATGGCCCGACGGCTGTGTTCTCGCAGAACCCCGGTGCGTACATCGCCGACGAGTTGGTGTTGGACATGACGCAGGCGCCGCCGGGCTACAACATCCTGAGTGACCTGTCGTTCTCGGTCTACAACAGCTCGACAGCGACGGCGACCCTGGGTGTCACGAGCATGGAGATCTCTATCGCGGACGCTAATTGGTCGTACGTCTGGGACTATGTCTTCTCGATGGATCTGGGCCTGCCTCCGGGCTACTACGAGACAATCGACCTGACCGGGCTGTGCTCGCTCGGCATCGTGCTCCCCGATGACATCATTATCGGGCTCCAGGTGTATGGTGCCGCCGGCACCTTACCGGGTCAGGTTGTGATGAACCCGCCGACGATCGGTTCGAGCACCAACGACTTCTATCTGGACAACACGGTTGCCACACCCCCCGGCACGGTTAACGGCTGGCGCTGGTTCGGCTCGACTGGGCCGGTCGCCAACTTCTACTGGGGCGTCAGTGTTTGCCCCGAGCCGACGTCCCTGCTTCTGATCGCGGGCGGCCTCCTCCTCCGCCGCCGCCGCTAGCTCGCAGTAACTGGGTGACGCAAACTTCGAGTCCCTGGCGGGAGCTTCCACCCGCCAGGGACTCTCTTTTTGGGGGGCGCGCTGGGCCCCGGGGCGACCCCCAGCCGACATTGTGTGGGGCCGCTACGGTCCGGTCTTTTGGCGGTAGGGCTTGCCGGCCCGGTACCCTGCGAGCCGGCTCCGGATCTCCGCAGCCAGCGTTTCGTCTCCATCGCGCTGCGCATGTCGGAGGGCCTGCTCAGCCGCCTCAACCGCCCGAGGGAACTCGCCCGCCTCGGCGTAAGCGGCTGCCAGCGTGTCGACCAGGGGGGCCTGCTGGCTTTGCGTCAGTTGAACGGCGTACTTGGCTAGCCGGACCGCCTCCTGCGCGTCGCGCCACGCGGATATAGGGCACGTGGCATAGATCCAGGCGAGGCGGTCATAGGCTAGCGCACATTTGTCCCGGTAGGTCCAGCCGGTCTCCCGGAGCATCTGCACGGCTTCGGCGACCTGCCCCTGGGCTGCCAGACCGTCCGCGAGCGCGGCGCGCAGATCCGGGTAGTCGGGGTGTTCCTCCGCGGCACGGCGCAAATACGCCACCGCGCCGTCCAAGTCGCCCATGGCCCGCAGGGCGAGCGGGATCTTCAAATGCACCGAGAGGGCTTCTGGTTCGAGGCGCAGACACGCGCGCCAGTGCGTGAGTGCCTGTGCGTACTGCTGCTGGAGGTACAGCACGCTGCCGTAGTTGCCCTGCGCCACCCAACTGGCTGGATTCCTGGCGGTGGTGTAACTCCAAAGGGCCGCGGAGGACTGCCAGACCGGAAGCTGCCGCCGGGTCAACACGGCCAGCACCACGCCCAGCGCCACGCCGGCCATCGGCAAGATAAGTCGGCCGGCTCGGAATCGGTGCACGGCGCGCCAGGCGCGGTCGGCCGTCAGCACGAGCATCAGGAACGGTCCTACGCACGCTAGATACACGAACCGGTCCGCCACGAATGAGTGCGCGTGGTAGCCGAACGGCAAGAACCCCAACACCGGCAACAGCGTGCCGACGAAGTGGCCCAGCCCCCACACGACATGCCCGCCGAGCGTAGCGCGCCAACGCCACGCCCCCCAGACGACGAGCACCAGGGCGAAGACCGGTAACCACGCGCTGGGCGCGGCGGCGTCGAGCGACCAGCGCGGATAGATGGGGATCAGGTCGGTCGGGACCGCCAGTTTGCCGAGGTAAAACCAGGTGGCCAGCGCGGCGACCGGCGCGCGGCTGGCCCACGGCAGCGGGCTGCTCGGGCGATCTTCCACCGCGACCAACAGCAGGCTGGCCGCCACGCCGATGAGCGCAAACGGCCATAGCCGGCGGATACTCTGCGCGGCGGTCTGCTGCGTGAGCCGCCGGGCGTCGCAGAAGACAAAGCAGTCGGCCAGGAACAGGGACGGCACGAGGGTGACACTGGCCGTCTTGCTCAACAGGGCGGCGACGTACGTGGCCAGCGCCAGCGCGTACGTCGCGGGGCGTGGGGCTGCCCGATAGCGGGCGTACAGCAAAAACGCGCTGAGATAGAACGATGCGGAGAGGACGTTTTTGCGCTCCGTGACCCAGGCCACGGATTCAGCCTGCAGCGGATGCAGCGCGAACAGCACAGCGGTCAGCCAGGCGACGACCCGGCTCAGACCCAGGCGGCGCAATAGGAGCATGACCAGGACGGCGTTTAGCGCGTGCAGCACAATGTTCGTCGCGTGGTAAGGGCCGGGAGTCGCACCCCAGAGCCGGTATTCCAGCCAGAACGACGTGTACATGAGCGGGTAGTTCGGCAGCCCGGCCGGGCCCCTCAGGCTCGTCCAGATGGTCGCCAACCCGCGCGGCAGGATGACCATCGGGTTCGTCCCGACGTTCCTGTCGTCGTCCCAGCCGACGAATTCATACCCCAGCGTCGGCCAATAGACGAGCAGCGCCGCGGCGACGAGGATTGCGCCACCGACCAGGAACATCCACGCGGCTCGCGCGGGGCCGCGCGGTTCGGCCTCGACCGGCGTCAGATCGCTGGGTTGTCGTGGCGGCAAGTCGAGGTGGCTGGTTTGATTCGGCAAGGGAGGCTTCCGAGACACCCAGTCCAGCGTGACAGCCCGAGCCGCCATCCCCCGGTTGCGGCTGCTGTGGCCGGGATCGTAGACGAGCCGGCCGCTTCATCGCAAGGGAGTGCAGACCGGCCCGGCGGATTTCGTGCGGTCGTTCACACGCTGGGGACCGCGCCGGCTGTTACGGCGCAAGAAACGTCGCGTGTCGATCCGCGTCCGCACTTGCGATTATCGACAGCGGCTCCCCCCCGTAGCGCGCCACGTCGAACGGGAACAGCGGCGTCCCGGTGATCGACGTGACCCGCCCGCCGGCTTCCGCAATCAGGAGCGCGCCGGCCGCGATGTCCCACAGGCGTGGGTTGTCGGCCAGCAGTGCGTCCAGCTCGCCCCCGGCGACCCAGGCCATGTGCAGCGCCGTGCAGCCGAGGCCGCGGCACACGAACCGATCCAGCCAGGCGTGGGCGCTGCCCGCCGTCAGCGCGGTGGGGCTCGACGGGATCGCCACCACCGGCTTCGGGTTCACGCCGCGCGCACGCACCGCGCCGCCCACGCGCGCCGGCTGGAGCCGGCCGTCGATGCGCAGCCCGCTGCCGCGCGCCGCGGAATACAGGACGTCCCGCGGCGGGTCGTACACGGCCCCGGCGACGGGGTGGCCGCCGATCATCGCCGCCACCGAGCAGGCGTACAGCGGGATGTGGCGGATGAAGTTGCGTGTGCCGTCGAGGGGGTCGATCACCCAGCAGAGGCGGTCCGCGGACGGCGGTGGCGGCGGCGGAGACAGTGTAAGCTGTTCTTCGGCCACGAAGGCGTCGTCTGGCCGGGCGGCGCGCAGGTGCGCGACGACCGCGGCCTGCGCCGCTTCATCCGCCCGGCTGACCTCGCTGCGGTCCGCCTTGAGCCAGACCTCCACGCCGGTGCCGAAGTACTGGCGGGCGACCTGGCCACCAACCCGGGCGGCGTCTTCGGCCAGCGTTCGCAGCGGTTCGAGTGGGGCGGGGTCGGCGGCGTCGAAAGGGGCGGCGGGCATCAGGGCTTCTTCTTTTGGTCGGGCTTGTCCTTCCGCTTGGATTCGTCCGGCGTGCCCAATTCATCCGCCTTGCGCTGAATCTCCTCGGCCTGCGACGCGATGTGTTTGAAGAATCGTGCGACGACCCCGGGCTTCTTGGGCGGTCGCGGCCCTTCCAGCGCCCGGCGTTTCTTCTCTTCGGCGATCTGCTTGCGGATGATCAGCGATTCGCAGATGCCGACGACGTTCGTGGACATCCAGTAGAGATTCAGCCCGGAGGGCATCTTGTAGAACATCAGCGGGAACAGGATCGCCATCACATAGCTCATGATCATTTGCTGGCGAAGCTGGTCTTCGGGCGACGGCCCCGACTTCGGCTTGCCGTGCTGAGCCTGCTTCCTGGCTGCGTCGATCTTCGCCTGCATGGCCGGCTTGGGCATGTACTTCTGCTGGAGCCACATGCTGATGCCCATCAGGATCGGCAGCAGGTTGATCGACACGACGTTCTTGAACACCCCCCCAATCAGCGGAATGTCCCCGAGAATCGGCACCGTCTGCGGCGTGCTGAACGCGATCAGCGCGTCGGGCGCCGAGAGGTCCGTGATCCACCACCCGTCGAACGGCGCGTGCCGCAGGTTGACGTCGGTATTCAGAGCGGTCCACAGCGCGACCAGGATGGGCATCTGGATCATCAGCGGAATGAACGAGACGAAGTTTCCCGCCGGGTTCACGCCCTCCTCGCCGAACAGCCGCATCATCTCCTGGTTCTGCTTGACCTTGTCGTTGGCGTACTTTTCCTTCAGCTCGGCCAGCTTGGGCTGGAGGCGGGCCATCGCCTCCTGCATCCGGAACATCGACTTCTGCTGCCAGACCGACAGCGGATGCAGCGGCCCGCGGACGATCAGAACCAGGATGATGATCGCGACCCCGTAGTTGCGGACGAAGATGTGGATGGACTCCAGCAGCCACACCATCAGGTCCTGCAGCCAGCCGAACGTGCACGAGCAGCGCTGGTCCGCATAGCGGGCCAACTGGTAGTAGAGCTTCGTCCGGTCCACGTAGTCCGGGTTGACCTTCGCGAGCGTCGCGGCGTCCTTCGGGCCCGCGTAGACCTCAAACGGGTAGCGCGCGCTCCCCCCCGGTTGCAGCAGCGCGGGCACCGTTGTCATCCGCGCCAGCAGGTCGCCGGAGTCCTGCGTGGCGCCGGCGTCCGCGACGAGCCCCGTCACGCCCACCACGTAATTCTGGACCGTGCCGGACGTCGGCACCGGGCGCGTGAACACGGCGAAGTACTTGTTCATCAGCGCGGTCCACACGAACGGTCCCTTGTCCGGCACCAGCAGGGGGATGGGTTCCCCGCGCCGGGTCGCCTCAAGCAGCTTCTTATGCGGGTGCGTGCGATCCAACTCGACCGTGCCCTTGTTAAGCTGGGCGGCCAGGAGTTGGCGATTGTCGTACTGCTGTCCCTCGGGCGGTACGCCAAGCGGGCCATCCTGATCCACCCAGATCGTGAGCGGGTCCGGGCCGACGTTGTCCACGGAGAGCTCGAAGTCGAAGACCGGCTTGCCGGGCAGCAGCCGGTACGTCTTGGTGAGCCGCAGCAGCGTCTGGCCGGTGTCGGCGCTGGTGAACGCTGTCGTGAAAACGATTCGGTCCGCGGTCTGCTCGGCGACAGCCCACGGGAGCGGATCGAGCGCCCAGTTCTGGCTGCCAAACTCCTTGATCCACAGGCGGTAGGTCGCGAACGAGTCGTGTAACTGGCGGCCGTCGTCGATCGGGGCGAGTAGGACATAAGGCTCGTCCCCCTGGGGCTTCATGCGGTAGACGAACTGCCCCTTCTGGTTGCGCTGAAAGAGCTCCAGCGTGGCGACGGATGCGCCGCGCGGGTCCAGCTCCATCCGGAGCACGTCCTCGGGCCGGCCGCCCAGGGTGACCAGCGCGGTGTCCTGGCCCGAGACCAGCGACAGCATCCGGGCCGTTGTCGGTACACTCGCCGCCACACTGGCCGGTGCGGTCGCGGTTACAGCCGGGCCCGTGGACGGCCGACCGGACTCGGTGGGCGCGGCCGGACCCTCGGCGGTGACGGCGGGCGGTGGCAGCGGAAAGAACTTCGCCATGATGAGCCGATAGGCGAAGAAGACCGCCATCGCGGCCGCGATCGCCACCAGCATACGCCGAAAGTCGCTGTCCATGAGCCGTCCAGACCGGGGTCCAACACTCGCACTGATACCGACGGGCCGCGCCCAGCGCCGCGTGCCGCCGGCTTCGGAGTCGGGCCATTGTAGCGCCTCGCGACGGATTCGCAACGCGGCCGTGGCCGGTGTTTGCATCACTTTGCCCACGCCGCCACAATGCCCGCTTTCACGACGCCCCGGAGAAGCACGCGATGCACTGGCGAAACTACTTTATCCCGACCACCAAAGAGACGCCCAAGGACGCGACCGCCGCCTCCCACGTCCTGATGCTGCGGGCCGGGTTGATCCGGCAACTGGCGGCGGGCGTCTATACGTACCTGCCGCTCGGCTTCCGCTGCCTGCGCAAGGTGGAGCGGATCGTGCGCGAAGAGATGGACCGCGCGGGCGCGATCGAGCTGCGGATGCCATGCCTGACGCCCTTGAGCCTGTGGGACGAGTCGGGGCGCAGCCGGACGATGACCGACGTGCTCCTGCGTCTCGACGGGGCGGTCTGGGACTGGGCGGCGGGCCTCGTGCTCGGGCCCACGCACGAGGAGATCATCACTGAGCTGGCCCGCGCCTACCTCAAGAGCTACAAGCAGCTCCCGATCAACCTCTACCAGATCCAGCTCAAGTTCCGCGGCGAGGCCCGGCCGAAGAGCGGCGTCCTGCGCACCCGCGAGTTCCTGATGAAGGACGCCTACTCCTTCCACGACTGCAAGCCCAGCCTCGACAAAGAGTACGACAACATGTACGCCGCGTATTGCCGCATCTTCGCCCGCTCTGGCCTGCCGTACCTGGCGGTCGAGGCGGACACCGGCGCGATGGGCGGCGACGCGTCGCACGAGTTCATGGTGCTGACCGACGCCGGCGAGGATAGGGTCGCGGTCAGCGCCAACGGCGACTACGCCGCGAATCTCGAGCGTGCGACCGCCGCGCCGCCCAGGGAGGGCGAGGCTCCTGCCGAGCCGCCGCGCGAGGTCCACACCCCCAACGCCGGCCGCATCGACGAGGTTTGCCCCGTGCTCGGCCTGCCGCCGCGCCAGATGATCAAAACGCTGATCTACACCGCGACGGAAGGCCCCGCAGCGGCCGGCGCCGCGCGAAACCTGGCGCCGGGTGCTGGAAATGTGGCGCCGGGTGCTGGAAACGTAGCGGCCGACCCCCGTGTCGGCCGTGGCGCCCCGCGCAAGCTCCGCATCGTCGCCCTCGTCCGCGGCGACCACGAAATCAACGAGCTCAAGCTCAACCGCGCCGCGGGCCTGACGTTGGAGCTGGCCGACCCGGAGACAATCGAAGCGCTCACCGGCGCCAAAGTCGGTTTCGCCGGCCCGCAAGGCCTGATCGACCGCATCGACAAGCTCATCATCGACCGCGAGGTGGCGGTCTTGCGCAACGCCGCCTCGGGGGCGAACAAGACCGACTACCACGTCACCGGCGTGAACCCCGGCCGCGATTTTCCGCTCTCGGGCGACAAAGTCGTCGTGGCGGACATCCGCACGGTGGCCGAGGGCGATCCCTCGCCGACCGGCAGCGGCAGTCCGCTGCATTTGCGGACCGCGATCGAGGTCGGCCACGTCTTCAAGCTCGGCACCAAGTACAGCGCCGCGCTGGGCGCCGTGTACCTCGATCAGAACGGCAAGGCGTGCCCGCTCATCATGGGCTGCTACGGCATTGGCCTGAACCGCATCCTCGCGGCGGCGATCGAAGCCCATCACGACGACGCCGGCATCATCTGGCCGATGTCGATCGCCCCGTTCGAAGTGCTCGTGCTGGCCCTCGACCCGCGCGACGAGGAAGTCATGCGCGTCGCAACGCAGATTCACGACGAGCTCGCCGCGGCCGGTATCGACGTGCTGTTCGACGACCGCGACGAGCGCGCCGGCTTCAAGTTCAAGGACGCCGACCTGATCGGCATCCCGCTGCGCGTCGTGGTCGGCAAGAAGAGCCTGACCGCCGGCGGCGTCGAGGTGACCGAGCGCGGGAAAGAGGGCAAGCCCATCATGTCCCCCGCGTCGGTCGTGGAGCAGACAGTCAGGCGCGTGCGCGAGGAACTGGCGAAGTTGGCGAGGTAGTCCCGCCGTGTGGTGAAGAAATGGTCAGTGACGAGGGCTAAGCGTGGCAAAGAAGAAGAAGGTCGATGATCTGATCGGTCGGATCGACAAGGTGTTGCGACTGGATGCCAACGGGGCAGCCCAGCGTGTTGCCCTCATCGCCAAGATCGTGCTCGCGCCGCTCGTGTTCCTGATCCTGCGGCTGCTCGCGTGACCCTGCCGCGCCCAGGCTGGCTCAAACCCGCGCCACGAGCAGGCAACCGTCACCCAGGCGCTGCAGCGTTGCGTGGCCGGACAGGCGTAGGGACTCCGCGACCTGCGCCACGCCCTGGGCATTGAGCGCGCCCGGCGCGGCGCGCCCGCCGATCAGCAGGGGGGCGATGTAAACGTGCAGCTCGTCGGCCAGGCGTTCGTCGAAGAAGCGCCCGAGAACCGTGCCGCCGCCTTCGACCAGCACGTTCGTCATCGCGTCCCGGCCCAGCGTGTCGAGTACCGCCGGCAGCGACACGCCGTGCCGCGTCCGTGCGACGCGACGCAGCACGCAGCCGGCCTTCTCCAGCACGGCGGCCCGCCGGGCGGACGCACCGCGGCTGCAAAAGACCCAGGTCGGCATGCGGCGGGCCGTGCGGACAACCTGACTGCGCGCTGGCATCCGCAAATCCGTATCGAGCACGACCCGTGTGGCCATGCGTCTCGGCCGGCCAGCACGACAGGTCAGCAAGGGATCATCGCACAGCACCGTACCGATGCCCACGACAATTGCGTCCACGCGTCCACGCGTCCGATGTGCATGGGCCCGGCAGACCGCGTCGGTAATCCACTTGCTCTCGCCCGTGCGCGTCGCGATCTTGCCGTCCAGACTTTGGGCCCACTTGAGAATCACCCACGGCCGATGCTGCTGGACCAGCTTGAAGAACGGCGCGTTGCGCCGGGCCGCCTCCTCGCGCAGCAGGCCGACATCCACGCGAATGCCCGCCTTGCGCAGCCGCGCAAACCCGCCGCCGGCGACCTGTGGGTTCGGATCCTCCAGCGGCGCGACCACGCGCGCGACCTCCGCTGCGATCAACGCCTCGGTGCACGGCGGCGTCTTGCCGTAGTGGCAGCACGGCTCAAGCGTCACGTAAACGGTGGCGCCGCGCGGCGTAGCCGTGCAGCGGCGCAGCGCGTCCACCTCCGCGTGCGGCCCGCCGAAACGACGGTGGTATCCCTCGCCGATGACGCGGCCGTGGCTCGTGATTACGCAGCCCACCATCGGGTTGGGCTCGACGTGCCCCTGCCCGCGGGCCGCAAGCTGGAGCGCACGCCGGAGGTGTTGCTCGTCTTCGTGCGAGAGCTTCGACATCGCGGGCCTCGCGCCGCCGGGCTTCAATCGTGGCCCGGCGCGGGTACATGCTAGCCGACGGAGTGTCCCCTCTCTACCACTGGCGTGTGGCAGTTGAGAATCGCTTCGCCTTCCGCGGCGTCCCGGCACCGGCGGATGGGAAGATGCCGCGCGCTACGCGGCGGTGACCAGCGCAGCTCGCTCGGGCGGCTGCGCGGTCTTCGCCGGCACCGCGGCGCCCTGCGCCACAGGCTCGGACCGCCGCCAGAGCTCAAATGCGACCAGCGACCAGATCGCGCCCCCATAGTTCTGGTGACCGCTCCGGTGTTGCTCGAGCATTGTCTGGGCGGCTGCGGAGTGGAAAAGGCCGGACGCGGCGAAGGACGCGTCGGTGAGCAGGTCGTGGGCCATCGGGTACAGCTCGTCGCGGAACCACTCGTTCAGCGGGACTGCAAGTCGTTCGCTGCGAAGCTGTTAACCGGGCTTGATGATTATGGGGCCTTGCATGTGCCGTCCGGACTGCCGCCCCCACGGGACGGACGCCGCGCGCGGACGCGGGCTACCGCGGCCCGCCACGCTCCCCCTCGAGCACAAAATCGTCATCCGTGAGCGTCACGCTCACGTCGAGCTCGGTGTAGTAGTACGCTGCGTCGATCCGGCCCGACGCGTTCCGCAGCACCGTCCCGGCCGGCAGGTCGGTCGCCACGTCGACGTACAGCTCCTGGATGGGCACGGCGTAGCGCGAAGCGGGATACTCCAGGCGAACGAAGTGCGCGGTGCGCCCGTCGCCAGGCATCTGCACGAGACCGTTGTATGTGACGGCCACGTCCTTCGCGTCCTGATCCAGCGCCGCGAGGCTCTTGTCCATCATCCGCTGCAACCCGAAGTCGCTCAGCGGACGCTTCGACTCGCCCCAGGCCACCGGCGTGCCAAGGTCCACGACGTTGACGCCCGGCGGCGACTTGAGCCCTGGGACCCACCAGCGCGTCACGAAGCGGACCTTGTTGCCCGCCTGCCCCTGCACATAGACGCTCTCGCCGTACTTCAGATCCTCGTCCAGCCACTTCATGCGGACGCTGAACGGCTTCTGGCGAAACCAGCAGCGGATGTGCTCCGGACCGTACAGCCGTTGGAAGAGCCCGCGCCGCTCGTGGCGAACGAACGTGAGCGTGTACTGCCTGAGCTGCCGGCAGTTGGCCGCGACCTTCCGGACATAGGCGACCGGGTCGTGCCGAACCTGCTCCGCGCGGGCATCCGCCTCGGCCGGAGTCAATCCCGTGACCTCGTCGCGCCGTGGCGTGATGTCGGGCCGGCCGTTGCAGGCGGTCAACAGGGCGGCGACAGCGAGGCTGAGTAGCAGCAGAGGCAGCGGGAGGCGGCTAGACCTGTCCACGGCATGGCTCCTTGCTCGGCACGCCGCACGCGCGGCGGTTCGCCCGCGGCCGGAGAGTAGTGTACCCCACAGAGGTCCGCGTTTCCCGCCCGTCCCGCCGCCCGTCCCGCATCATTATGGGTAACGGGGCGGTAGCAACAACGACTCCCAAACCAGCCGATTACACCACGGGGCTGCGTACCGACGCCGGCGCGACGCCGGCCCCGCGGCCGTCCCGGAGACACGAGCGTGGCGGGCGAAACGGCATTCCCTCAACTCGGCCGCGCACAATGGGCACCGCGGTGGCGCACGGCGGATGCCGCGCTCCTCGCCATCTTCGCCGCGACGCTCTTCGTTAGCTCCACGCTGCTGTTCCTCGTCGAGCCGCTGGTCGGCAAGATGCTCCTGCCGATCCTCGGCGGCACGCCGGCCGTCTGGAACACCTGCGTCGTCTTCTTCCAGATCATTCTCGTCGCCGGCTACGGCTACGCGCACCTGAGCAGCACGGTTCTCGGCGTCCGGCGGCAGGCGACGATGCACCAGTTCGTCATGCTGCTCCCGCTGCTCGTGCTGCCGATCGTCCTCGTCAAAGGAACGGCCCCGCCCAGCGGCGACAATCCGGTCTGGTGGCTG
Organism: uncultured Phycisphaerales bacterium; assembly: GCA_903914415.1. Lineage (GTDB taxonomy): Bacteria > Planctomycetota > Phycisphaerae > UBA1845 > Fen-1342 > Fen-1342. The sequence continues at coordinate 94,939 of CAIWOY010000152.1, forward strand.
CTTTGGCGACTGCTCGTGACAGTCGGCGTCCCGTTCTTCGCGCTCTCAACTACCGCGCCGCTCCTGCAACGCTGGTTCGCGGGCACCGGTCACCCGGCCGCAACGGACCCATATTTCCTCTACGCCGCCAGCAACGCCGGCAGCCTGCTAGCTCTCCTGGCGTATCCGCTGCTGGTCGAGCCCCAATTGGCCCTCGCGGAGCAAAGCCACGCCTGGGCCGGCGGCTACCTGTTGCTCGTAGTGCTCGTCACCGCCTGCGCGGCGGCATTACTGCACGCGCGCCCGCAGAGCCCCGGCGGCGCGGCTGGGAATGTGAGCGCCCCGGCCCAAGAGCGTTGCGAGGCCCGCCCGACCTGGTGGCGCCGCCTCCGGTGGGTGTTCATGGCATTCATACCGTCGAGCCTCATGCTCGGCGTCACGACCCACATCACGACCGACCTCGCCGCCGTACCGCTGTTGTGGGTGATCCCGCTCGCGCTCTACCTGCTGACGTTCATCGTCGTGTTCGCCCGCAAGCCGCTGCTGCCGGCAAGCCTAATGGCGCGGCTCATGCCCGTCGGCCTCGTGGTGCTCGCGACGCTGTTCTTCACGCAGCTACCGGCCTTGCGGTGGGGGCTGATCGCCCTGCACCTCGCCGCCTTCTTCGTCATCGGCGTCGTGTGTCACGGGCGGCTCGCGGCGGACCGGCCCGCGGCGGCGCACCTCACGGAATACTACCTGTGGATGTCGGTCGGCGGCGGCGTCGGCGGGCTGTTCAACGCGATCGTCGCGCCGCTCATGTTCGTCGCGGTCGTCGAGTACCCGCTCGTGATGATGCTCGCGTGCCTGGCGCTGCCAACACGCGCGACGAGTCCGAATCGCGAGAATCAGAGCCCCGAGCGCAAGCGACGGGTTCCCGTCGCCGACTTCCTGCTGCCCGCCGCCCTCGGCCTGCTGACCATCGCGGTCGTGCTCCTCCTGCGCGCCGTCGGCTGGGCCGAAACCGTCGGCATGATCGTCTTCGGCTACATCATCCCGCTGCTCGTCTGCTACAGCTTCAGGCACCGCCCGCTGCGGTTCGCCTTCGGCTTCGGGGCCCTCGTCGCAGCCAACCTGGTCCACGCCAGCCTGCGCGAAGGCCGCCTCCTGCACATCGAACGCAACTTCTTCGGCGTCAAGCAGGTGCTGCTCGCGCCCGACGGGCGATTCCGCGTGCTGGTGCACGGCGGGACGGTCCACGGCAGCCAGAGCGTCGATCCGGCCCGCAGCGGCGAGCCCACGACCTACTACCACCGCCACGGACCGATTGGCGACGTGTTCGCGCTGCTTCGCGACAAACGCCCGTCCCATGACCCCTCGCCCCAGTGGGGGAGAGGGCAGGGTGAGGGGGACGAGCCGCGGATGGCGACCCTCCCCCAGCCCCTCCCTGAGAGGGAGGGGGGTCATGGGGTAGCTTCCAGGACCGACCGCCCGCGCGTCGGCGTCATCGGCCTCGGGGCCGGCACGGTCGCCTGCTACGCCGAGCCGGGCGACCATTTCACGTTCTACGAGATTGACCCCGGCGTCGCACGGCTCGCCGCGGACCCGCGCTACTTCAGCTATCTCGGCCAGTGCCGCGGGACGTACGACATCGTGCTCGGCGACGGGCGTTTGACGCTGGCCGCCGCGCCGCGCGGATCCTATGACCTGCTGATCCTCGACGCGTTCAGCTCGGACTCGATCCCGACGCACCTGGTGACGCGCGAGGCGCTCGATTTGTATGTCGACAAGCTCGCGGACGGCGGCATGCTCGCGTTCCACGTCTCAAACCAGTATCTCCGCCTGTCGCCGCTGCTCGCGAACCTCGCGGCCCAGCGCGGGCTGGTCTGCTACGGCCGCGCCGACCGGACGGTCAGCCCGGAGGACAAAGCGACCGGCAAAACGCCCTCCGAGTACGTCGTCATGGCCCGGCGGGTGGGGGATGTGGGCCTCCTGGCCCGGGACGGCGAGTACGACGAAGCTGGAGCTTCGTCGCACGGGTCCGAAGACAAAGCTGGAGCTTCGTCGTACGCGTGGCAGCGGCTCGGGCCGAACCGCACGGCGCCGGTCTGGACGGACCAGTACTCGAACATCCTCAGCATCCTTCGCTGATCCGAGCCCGGTGTGTCAACGCCGGGTCATGCGTTGCTCCGCGCCCGCTGTGTAGACGCCGGGTCGGGACTCGTAGCGGCCCGCGCCCTCGCGCGGCCGTCCGTGGCGGTCGGGCTCGGCGCCGTGCGCGGTTCGCGGGCTGGAAACCGAAGAGTCTCAAGAGTCTCATGTTTGTGTGGGGCGGGAATGAGACTCTTCGGGCCGCGGGGCGGTAACGGGTGTTATATCGGGCGTCGTTCTCACGGGGCCGCTCTCCGCGATCGGTTCTCAGCGGTCAGCCGGCAGCGGTCCGCGCAGGGCGTGCGGGCCGGGCTTGCGGGGCCGACATAGCAAGTATTCATCGGAAAGGGGCGGAAAGAAAGGCGGGGCGGGGGGTTTGCGCGAGATGGGCGGCGGGTGGCGGATTCTGGCGGGCGGTGCGCGGTCTTGGGTTGCTGCGGCAGGAAGGCTGGGCTTCGAAGACTCAGCACCAGCCTACATTACTGTACTACTCTAACTTGGCGAGGAGGGCGGCGGCTTCGTCGTAGGCGGCTTTGTAGGTGTAGTCGGGCGGGCCGTCGCAGGTAGAGAGGCGGCGGGCTTCCTGCGCGTGGTCGAGCGCGCCGGGTTTGTCGCCACGGGCGAGGGCGAGCTTGGCGAGTTCGAAGTGGGCGTCCGCGCCTTGGAGGACGTAGCCGCTTCGTTCGGTGATGAGCAGCGCTTCCTCGGCCAAGCGCTGAGCTTCGTCCGGCGCGCCGGTGGCGGCGCGCAGGCGCGCCAGGTCAATGAGGATGTCGGCTTCCATCTCCACCAAGCTGATGCGGCGGCAGCGCTGCAGGGCCTCGTGGAGGTGGCGCTCGGCCTCGTCAGGGTGGCCCGCCACGCGGTGCGCCGCGCCCAGCAGCCAGTGGGCGCGGACGTAGTCGCGCGCGTTGGGACAATCGGTGCGGGCCTTCTCATCCGCCAGTTCCAGCGCGCGGCACGCCGGACCAATTGCGGATTGTAGATCACGGACCGCAGCTTTAGAACCGGAGCGCAGCAACAAGAGTTCGCATAGGGCGCGGTAGGCTTGGTCTAGGCATTGGGCTTGTGCGTCGCTTGTTTTCTTCCAAGAGGGCGTGGACGCTCGTAGTTCCGCTTCCGACTCGGAATACGCGCCGCGGTAGGCTAGGAGTCGGCCTAGTTCCTGATGGCCCGTGCCTTCCCAGAGCTCGCCCTTGATGCTCCGGCAGAGCGCGATGCTGTGGCGCAGGCTGGCGTCGGCGCCCCGTAGCGCGCCGATGTCAATCTGCGCCATACTAGCCAGGTTCGCTAGGCCGATGGCGGCATTGTCCGGTCTTCCGAGTTTCTCAGCGACTTTCACTGCCAGTTCGAAGGCGCCCACAGCGCGGCGGGGCTGGCCGCTGAGGCTGTACGCGTTTCCAAGCGTGTTTAGCGTCCAGCCTTGGGCGTCTTCGTCTTTGAGGCGCGGCAGGCGGTCCTCGCCGTCGGGGAATAGGGCACGCAGCAGGTCGATGATCAACTGGTAGGCGCCGAGTTGGTAGTAGATACCTCGGTGAAGTCGGTCGCGGAAGAGCGTGCGCGCCTCGTCAAACTGGCCGGCGCGGACTGTGTGGTGATAGAGTTCGATCACCGGGGCTAGATCTTCCAAGCGCGTCACCCTCTCCGGCGGGGGCACGGCGGCGAAATAACCGCGCAGGCGCGTGTGGGTGACGGCGCGGTCAGGCGCGGCCAGCCGGTCGTAGGCATAGCGCCGCACGATGGGGTGCAAGTCGAACCGGTTCTCTTCCTTGTCGTGGTGCAGCAACCCGCGAGCAACCAAGTCCCGCAGGTCGGCTTCGAGAGTTGCAGAGGACCCATCCTCAGTTTCCGCTAGCGCTTTGAGGATCTCGTAGTTCACCGGGCTACGGAAGCAGGCAATGCGGCTCAGCAATGCCTGGCGAGCCGGCGTGAGGCTGTCGTAGGCCGTCGCCAGCGCGTGATGCTGGCGATGGACGAGATCGCCGCTCACGTCCAAGCGCCTTGCGGCAGAGATGTCGCCGGGGTGCTGGGGATCGCCCGCGATCAGGCCGGCCAGCAGCCGTAGGCTGAGAGGGTGGTAGCCGTACGGCTCGCACGCCTGCTCGATCTCGGTGTGCGTGCCGCGGATGCGTTGGGCGCGGAAGAACTCCACAGCGTCGGTGGGCTGCATATGCCTGAGTTCTTCCTCGCGGCAGCCTTGCAGGAGTCCGCCGCCGCGGGACTCGAGGACGCGTGGACAAAGCCGGGTGGTGAGCAGGACCTTGGAACGGAGGTTCGGGTGCAAAGCCAGGTTGTAGAGGAACAGCTCGGCCAGCGGCGAGATGCAATCGCGGTCGTTGGTTTCGGGTCTCGGGTTTCGGGTCTCGGGTTTAGCGACCTCGTCGCCCTGATACGCCGCGTCCAGGCCGGCGAAGGCGCGGAGTACGCGCTCGAAACCGTCCAGCACGAGCAGCGTGCCCGGCGCGTGGAGCATTTCCAACAGCTTTTCGACCGCATCTTTGGGGGAGAGTTTGTCCGGCTTGATCTTGCCGTCGCTGAGGTAATGAAGCGTCTCGGCGAGGAAGTGGTCGAAGCTGGCGTCGCCTTCGTAGAAGCTCCACCAGACGACGCGCGGCCAGGCGGCGGGGGGCACGTCGTGGGTGAGCCAGTGCCAGGCGAGGGCGCTTTTGCCGAAGCCGCCGAGCGCACGCAGGCTCAGCAGCGGATTGTCGGCGTCCGCGTCCAGCCAGGCGGTGAGCATGGCGCGCTCGGCGAGGCGGCCGGTGAAGTTGGGCGGCATGGGATAGGGATGGGGCAGGAACCAGCGGTCGGGCTGCGGCTCCTTTGGCGGTTCGGGCTCCAGCGGCGCACCCAGCGAGGTCAGAAGCTGGCTCCAGGCGAGGTCGAGGTCCGCGCCGGCGGTGAAATCAATGTGGGTGAGCGCGCCAACATACAGCGGCTTCTCACAGGGCGTCTTGAGCAGCGGGATGACGCGGAGGTCGCGATTGGCTGGGCTGAGGGTCTGAGCCATGACGCCTTCAAACTCGCACCACTCGCTCTCGATGTACTTCGGCGTGAGTACCAGAAGCGTCTTGCGGCACGTGAGGATGCCGCGTTCTATTTCCTTGATGCTCGGCGCGCCGCGCGTGAAGTCGCGGAAGTCGATGAAAACGCGCAGTCCGACCTGCTCGATGCGCTTCAGCAATTCGCCGCGCACCCACTCTTGGTCGCGGCTGCTGTAGGAGATGAAGACGTCGTGTTCGAAACCCTCCTGCAGCGTGAGCCGACGCGACGACGACCGTTGGTCCGTGGCGTTCTTTGCGGTCGAGGGTTGAGACCGGGGAGCGGTCGGCGTAGGCGGAATCACCGTGGGCGAGGGAGGTGGGGGCGTCCACTCGCCGCCGGGGGGAGGAAGGACGTGGTTGCGCAAGAGATCCCGTACGGCTCCGCAGACTTGAGCGTCTGGGACGCGTGGCCTGGCGATGGAAAGGTGGTCTTCGTCGAGTCCCACCGGATCGTCGCCGATGCCTGGGTGGGCGGAGGCTGCGTTCACGATTGTCACACCGAACAGATCTCGGGTCTCAAAGTAGGTGACGGTCTTAACGTCAACAGAATGGTGGCGATACCAGTTGAAGAGATCGCGTAGATGAGCGTCGTGCGCGCGCAGGTCTTCGATGCTCACCGTCGCTCGAAGGATGGCGCGGAAGGCGTTCACCAGTGATGCGAGGTCAGCTCCGGCGTGAGGCGTGGCGAGGAAGAGGACGGCGCTGGTGTTGGCGAACACCGCCTGTTTTCGGTGATCGATGCAATCTGCGGCCGTCCGCAGAATCTGTTTTGCGAGCAATCCACCAAGACTATGGCAAACGAACAGGATCGGTCGTTGCCCCAAGCCGCGCTGGGCCATGAGGTCGAGCACTTGGAGGGCGCGGTCCGGGAGTGGCATGGTGTGGCCGGAGTTGCGGAAGCGGCGCGAAAACAAGCCGAGGAAGCGAGTCCACTTCGTCGGGCTGGCCGCGTAGCCGAGCGACCAGACGCCGACGCTGGGGAATTCCTGACCAACCCAGTGTGGCCAAGATGTTGACGCGTCGGTGCCGTGGCGCCAGGTCGTGAAGGCGTCGCCGGCAAGGCCGTGTATGAACATCACGTCGCCCTTCCGCAGGGCGTTGTCGCAGCCGGAAATCTTGTGTATCTCGCTCATCTGTCAGGCGTTCGCGGATTGAGGTGGTGGCCAAGACGGTGTGACGGCAACAGGCAGACGAGCGCATCCGGGTTGCAGGGGCTTTGCAGCATAGATCACACCCCGGCCAACGAAGGGGGCCTCGGGCGGTGCCGTTGGCCGACGTACGGGCAGTATAAGCCCCGGCGTCCGGAGCGACAAGGCGGACACCCCGTCCGGGGTTTGCGAGGGAGGAGGGCGGGGGCGTCGTCGTCCGGGGGTTGCGGCAGGTGGCATGGCCGCGGCTTGGGGCGGCCATGTCTTCCGGCACGCCTTCGGCCGACGCCCCGCTGGGGCGCACGTATGTAGCCACGCGTGAAGTCCGCGTTGCGGACGCCACC
>CAIWOY010000153.1 GCA_903914415.1 uncultured Phycisphaerales bacterium
CGCCGCGCTGGTCGCGTCGGCAAACGCGACGCGCGTGCCGGCGGCCAGCCACGCGTCGAGCGCGATGCCGTCGGTCCAGACGACGTCGAGCAGCTCGGCCACGCTCGGAAAGACGACCACGCGGACGCCGCCCGCGCGGACGCGACGGTCCACGTCGTCCACGTCACGCGGGGCGTACCAGGCGGCCGCCGCGCTGCCGCCGGCCCGGACGTACGTTTCGACGGCGGCGCGCGCGGGGCTGTGCGGGTCGCACACGACGAGCAGCTCGGCGGGTCCTGGGACAACGCTCATGGCAGACCACCATACGAGAGCGCGACGTTGAGGACGAGCGCGAGCAACGCGACGATGCCGACGGCGCCGGCGTATGGAAAGATGCTCGCGCCGACCAGCCACGCCGGCCCGGTGTAGCGGATGAACGGACGGGCGGCGGAAAGGATGAGAATGCCGGCGGCGTGCAGGCCCAGCGGCAGCCACAGGGCGCGCGTGCAGTAGAACGCCACGCAGAAGAGCGTGCCCAGCGCCAGGTGGCCGAAGAAGGTCCAGTAGCGCTTGACGCCGCGGGTGTAATGGGCCGCCGCGAACACGAAGACGCCCGTGGCCAGGGCGGGACCCGGCCGCATGCTCACCAGCAGGTCGTTCAGCAGCATTGCTCGGAACAGAAGCTCCTCGACGAGGGCGATCGCCACCGCGGCCAGCGGCGCTGCGGCCACGCGGCGTAGCAGCCGGCGCGCGTCGTGCCGGATCTCGAAGCGCACGTTGCCCGACACAGTCCACGCCAGATACAGCAGGCTGAGGTACAGGAGCGCCGCGCAAAAACCGTGGGCCAATTCCACGGGCCGGCGGCCGGCGGGGAAGAACGCCGCGTAGTAGCCGAGCGGCGGAAGCCCGCGGACCAGCGGGTACGCGAGCAGTGCGGCCGCGATGGCGACGTATCCGGCGGTCCGATTGATGCGCTTCAGGCCGCGCGGCAACGCGCGCGAGCTGAGCTGCCACTGCACAGGCAGTCCGGCCACGCGCAGCAGCACGGTCTGCGCCAGCCACAGCGCGACGGGGATGAGGGCGAGCAGCGCCAATGCACACATGACGTCAGCGTACTCCCTGCGTGTCCGGCACCGGGCCCGCGCGTGGCACCGCTTCGCGGTCGGACCAGGAACCCACGTAGCGCGGATCGCCGCGGAAAACGCGCGTCCAGCGCTTGTCGCCCCAGAGATACCAGAGTGCCGGCTGGTCCCGCAGAAACTCCTCCAGGCACGTCGCGAACCACTGGAGCCGTCGCTGCACGGCCGCCCGGCGGGCGTCGCGGCCGGTGCCGCCGGGCTCATCCGCAAAAGGTCCGCGCAGCAGGAGCCGCTGCCGCGGGCCCTGCGCCTGCGCGAGCAGAACAAACAGCGGCGCACCGGTGCGCACTGCCAGAAGCGCGGGGCCGGCCGGCAGATAGATTTCTCGCCCAAAGAACCGCACGGGCGTGCCGTCCTCGCGCTTCTGCGGGAGGTCGGGTGTGATGACCAAGACGCGGCCCGCCCGCACGGCGTCCGCCATGCGTGCCAGGCGCCCCAGTGCACCGCCGGCGGTCTTCGGCTCGGAGATCCACGCCACGCCGCTGACCCGCTGCCAGTGTTCCTTGGCCGCGTGGCGACGCGGGTCCTTCGAGTGCCGCAGATATGCGGTGAGGGGGATGGCCTCGTTCAGGGGCGTGGTGTTGAGCAGGTAGTTCGTGATGTGCGGCTGCATGAGCACGGCGCCGCGGCCCTGCGCCGCGGCCGTGCGCAGATTGCCGAGCGAGTCGTCCAGCTCGACCCCGTCGGCGGCGATGCGGGCGAACTCCGGGCCAGGTTCGCAGCGCAGCGCATGCAGCGCCCCGGCGAAGTGCGCGCCGAGCTGGGCGAAGTGAGCGCGCAGCACGGCGGGGGAGTACACGCCGACGGCCCGCATGTTGTCCGCGATTAACCGGGCGATGAACGGCAAGCGGGGGCCCCAGCGGGCCAGCCACGCGGCCAGCCGGTCGGGCGTGCGGGCATGCAGGCGCGGCGCCGCGCGCACGGCCACGTCCGTAGCGCGGGCGACCAGCCATTGTCGGACTCTGCGCATCAAGCCGTCGCTTCTCCGTTGACCGCGCGCCGCGAGATATCGCGTGCGCGCATTATCCGTGCCCGGCGTGCGAGGGCAAAGCGCCGCGGGCGTTGCTGGCGACGTCGGCGCAAAAAGCACTATGCGGGCCGCGTCCGGGTCTATAAACTCCTCGGGGCCTTGGGCGATGCCGAAGCAGGGCCACGCGGGCCCGCGCGGAAAGGATGTGGACGATGAAACGTGTTTTCGCAGTGCTGCTGACCGTCGGGCTGGCCGTCTCGCACGCGTGGGCGTGGGGGGCTTCGATGCACCGCCTCGTGACCGAGGTGGCCCTCGATGCCCTGCCGGCGGATGCGCCGCCCTGGCTGCGCGACCCGGAAACGCGCCTACGCGCGGCGTTTGAGGCGAACCAGCCGGACCGCTGGCGCGGCTGGCCATCCCTGGTGCTCCAGCACGAAAACGAGCCCGAGCACTATCTCGATGTCGAGGACCTGGGGGAGTTCGGCCTGACCCCGGAGACGATCCCGGAGCTGCGGATGGAGTACGTGCGGGTCATGGCGGTCGCCAAGGCACAGCATCCGGAGAAGATCGCGCCCTACGACGCCGACAAGGACCCGGCCCGGGCACGCGAATGGCCGGGATTCCTTCTGCACGCCATCGCGGAGCACTACGCGAAGTTGCAGGGCGCATTCAACCAGGTGCAGATTCTGGAACGCGCCAAATACCCCGCCCGCCAAGTTGAGCTGGAGGAGGCGCGCACGATCGCGATTTACCACCTGGGTGAGTTGAGCCACTTCGTCGCCGACGCGGCGCAGCCCCTGCACACGTCGAAGCACTACAACGGCTGGATCGGCGAGAATCCCGCCGGCTACCACTGGCGCGAACGGTTCCACTCGTACATCGACGAGGCCTGGGCCAAGAAGCATGGCGTGAACGCCGAGACGCTGCGGCCGCACGTCAAGCCCGACACGGTTAAGCTCCATGCGAATGACCCGTGGGGCGACGTGGTGGCGTATGTCGGGCGGTCGCACGCCCAGTTGGAGCCGCTGTACGTGCTCGAACGCGATGGCAAGCTCGATAGCGAACCAGGACGAGAGCTGGCGATCCAGCAACTCAGCGACGGGACGACCATGCTCGCGGCGCTGGTTTGGGAGGCGTACACGAGCGCGGAGCCCACCGAGAAGCAGGTTAGCCAATGGGTGATGTACGACGGCCAGCACGCGGCTACGTCGAGTCCGGCGTCCGCGCCGGCCACACAGCCCGCGCCGGGCAGCCCCTGATATGAGTTTCCGCTTCAGCGGCCTCCGTTGCTGTTGCGGTGGTCCGCCGCGAACGTCAGGCGATCCAGGCGCTGGACGCAGTTGGCCAGACGCTGCAGGATAGCCCGTCCCTCCGCGGTCATCTCCAGCGCGAGGAACTGCGTCGCGATCGCGACGAACCCCGCGGGGTCCTGTCGTGCACCGCGATACCGCAGGTCCACAACGATCGGCGGACGCCCATCCGGCAAGTGCAGCTCGGCCCCCAGCAGGTCGTCCACCCCGTACTCCGGCGGGGCCACCTGGTGCAGATGGATCAGGCACCCGCCGCAGGACAAATCCGCGAGGTCGCCGGTAATCGCCGGCGCGCCGGCGACCGCCGCGCTTGGCCGGGCGGTGCTGCCGCCGGGCCACAGGGTGGCCCGCAGGCTCATCTCGGGCGGCACCGGCGTGCGGTAGTACGCGCGACGTTGAAGCTCGGTGAGGCTGTCGGGCCAGCGATAGCGCACGGCGGCGATGGTCGTGGAGTCGTTGAGGACAAATTGCCCCTTCGCTTCGACGGCGGTGCCGAAGAGGATCTTGCGGCTGCTCTGCCGGAAGCTGACACCCACGTACTGTCCGGGCGCAATGGGCGGCAGGTCCTCGCCCTTGCAGGGCTCGTAATCGAGGACGAAGAAGCACCCGTGCTGGTCACGCTCGAGGAAACGCGATTTCAGCGTGGCCCACTGGCCACCCTGCGGAAGCGTGAGCACGGCGATGGCCCGCTCGGCCACGGCGCGGTCAAAGATCGGTCCGGCGTCGTTCGGAGTCAGAACACGGCGCGGTTTCATAGCACATCACCGTCCATCTCGATCAGGCGGCGAGTTTCGCTGTCAAGGGCGGCGCGCAGGAGCTCCAGCGTGGCCCGTGTCGCGGGCGTTTGGGCGGCGAACTCCAGGCCAACGAGCAGGTTGCTCCGGTCATGGCATACGGTCTTCGTGCACACCGTCGCCGGCAGGGCGTACACCTGCGGGGCCCACGGCAACACGAACTCCGTGTGAATCTCGTTCCCGATGAGGAGCACGTCGTCCAGCTCCTGTCGGCCGCCGCGACACCCCAACCCGTTGCGGCTGATGTTCGTGAGCTGGCCGACGAGCGGCTGTGCCGCACCCGGCACGGTCAGCCGCACCGGGACCGGTTCCGTCGGGCTGCGTCGGGCGAACTGGCGGCGGTTGGCGACCTGAATCGATTGCGGTATGGCCAGCCGCAGGCGCTTGGCCGCTCCGTCGTTCGCTTCCAGGATCGCCGTGGAGAACAGGTAGAGCTGCCCGGACAGAATGGTCCGCACGTCGCACATGGCGCCGACCAGCGTGGCCAGCGCGATGCGCTCGTGGCCGTCCGTCAGGGCCACGACGAGGTGCGCCGCGTCCGAGCTTTCGAGCGTCCCGCCCAACGGCGGGTCCAGAAACAGAGACCGCGGGTCGATCTCCAGCCGGGCGTGCGTTCGCACGGCCTGCGTCAGGACCCGTGCGGCCTGTCGGGCGGTCAAATCCAGGGCTACGAGCATAGTCTCAGCTCCTCAACACTCCCTTTAGCCGCCAATGCAGCCGGGCCCGCCGTGCCGGCGATGGGCCACGAACTGCGCGATCTGATGCAATTGCACGCGATAGGTCAGCGGATGCTCGCCGGGGCAGAACACGCATCCGAGGGCCACGCTGCCGCGGGCCGCCATGTGCCGGGCGTGCACGACCCGGACGACAAACTCGTACGCGCCGCGCTCGTCCGGCAGGTTGAATTCAGTCCAGAACAGCTCGTCGACCTGCGCCGTGCAGGCGGCGTCCCCCGGCGCCGTGCCGCACAACCCGCCGCAGGAGAGGTTGGCGACCTCGGCCGTGAACGTGCGCTGCGGGTCGGACACGCTGGTGAAGCGGGCGGGGATGTGTCCGATGTCGGCCAGGGATAAGCGGTAGTGGACGCGCTGCTGGCGGCGCTCGATGCGTAACGGTACGGCCAGCTCCCAGACTGCCACGTCGCCGCGGTCCGGGTAGCTCCGCGTGCCGCGGCCCCGCGTGGGCGTCCGAAACGCCAAGAGTTCCCCGGCGACCTCGAAGAAGACGTCCACCAGGCGACCTTCGGCGTCTGCGGGGGCCGGCGTCACGGACGGCCATTCGAGCAGCAGCGCCTGCGGCTCAAGGGCCGCGAACCGCGTGTTCGCCAGCACGTGCTCGTGGGAGCGCTCCGCCCGCGCCACCCGTGCGCGCCGCCGCTGGCCACAGGCTTCGGCCAGCAGCTCGAGCTGCGTCTTGCGGCGTGTGAGGGGGGTGGCGATCACGGCGGCTCCTCGTTCCATCTAGGGACCGCTGTTGTCTTCGTCCGAGGGCGTGCCGAACTTCACCGCTTCGGCCGCGGTACGGAACCGGACGTTGGGCCAGGCGCCGCGGCAGCGGGCCCAGCGGCCGCGGGAGCGGCTGCCAGGCATTGGCTCGGGACCGGCTATCGGAACCCGTTGGTCGCGTCCGAGTTTCTCGCCACGTGCGCCCAACGGCCGGTACGTCCGCCGAGCGCCGCGGGGCGCAGCGGATAATCTTCAGCCAAGTCGGCCGAGCGGGTCCGAAGCGCTCATAATCTCGTCCGGAGTCAAAATGGGTGTGACTACCCTTTGTGGCGGCGGCGGGTGGCCCGGTCGGGCGAAGTTCGGCGTGGCGGACGAAGGCGGGCCGTGGCGGCCCGGGAGGGGGCGCGGGCGCGCAGCGGGGGCGCGGAAGGCGGCCAGAACCCGCTATTCCGGCGACTAGCGCGGCTTGGGTCCGTAATCGGAATGTGTTTTGGTGTCCCCGGTCCCCAGGGTGGGCGGCGTTGTGCAGGCGACGACGACGTGTCACCAGCAATGGCCAATCGTCGGCCAGCGGGGCCGAGCGAATCGCGTCGCGGACAGCGCGGGCAACATGGGGGTGGCAAGCAGCGGTCAGCTTTCAGGTATCAACTGTCAGCTTGCGGCGGGCAGAACATGCCGACGCGAACGACCGTCGGCATCGGACCCGCGCAGGGGCCAAGCGGCTTGCCGGGTTTGGCCGGCGTGAGCGACGCCGGCGCCGTTGGGGGGGCAACGGTGGTCATCAGGCGAGCGCGGCAAGTCACCCATCCGGGTCAATCGCGGCTTGCTAGGCCGAACGAGACCGCGTCGCGGACAACGTATTCACTTGTAAAAGACGGGACGCTCGCGAAGCATCCCTTCCGCTCCGGTGCTGCGCTGAGTCGCGGGAGGGTCCGGGACTTCACAGGCAGCCGCGGCCAGGCGATCGCCGGTGCACCGGGCGTCCTCCGTCCGCAAGCGTCGAGGCCGGTCGCACACAAACGCGACCTGCCCGACGGGGCGAACGCACCCGAGCACGTGTCTCGAACCGGGTCAGCGGGTGTGGGGTGCACGTTTCACCGGTTCAGGGCCGGTGCCACACCTGCCGAGCGGGCCGTCAAGGCAGGCTCTGGCACTGCGTGAGCATCTCAAG
>CAIWOY010000154.1 GCA_903914415.1 uncultured Phycisphaerales bacterium
CGCAGAGGCTCGCTTGTGCGCGCCATGCGGCGCGTGGTGCAACGGCGAAAAAAGCCGGCGGAGTGGGCCAGTAAGCCGAATTCTGTTCCCGCCGCAGGGTCCGGCGTGCGGACGCTGGTCCGCACAGCGGACCCTACGGCGGGCGGCGGCCATTCATCTGGGCCCGCCGTTACCGGCGGGCTCGGGCGCCCTACCCGGGGCTGATAGCGAGCCGGGCCGGCTCTCGCCCCCTATTTGGGCTTGCTGGCGGTGGGGTTTGCCCTGCCACGGCCGTCACCGGCCGCGCGGTGCGCTCTTACCGCACCATTTCACCCTTACCGGGAGGCGTGGAAACGTGAGAACGTGTGCCCGTGGGAACGGGACTTCGCCGCAGACCGCTCTGACGTTCCCACTTTCCCGCGCTCTCACGTTTCCACGCGCTCCAGGCGGTGTGTTTTCTGTGGCACTTTCCCTAGGCTCACGCCCGGTGGCCGTTAGCCATCACCGTGCCCTGCCCAGTTCGGACTTTCCTCCCTTGACACGCCGCCGCGAGCTCCGGGCGCCGGACGTTGGCCACGGGGGCCGACGCCACGGCCGGCGCGAAGCGCGGGGCGGCGTGCCAAGAGCGGCCGCCAGGCCCACTCCGCCGGGGGGGATTCTACCGCGAGGGAACGCCGTGCGTCGAGGACGCGCGCTACGACTCTACGCCGCGCGTCAGCGTCGCGTTCAGCACCTTGGCGCTGCACAACGGTGGTCGGCGGCGCCGGACCGTGCCGTCTCCGCCCAAAGCGTCACGCACGGGCCCGCGAGGGCTGACCGTTGACCGGCTCAGCGGCGTTTGCGAGAATGGCGGGTTAGAGTGGACGCCGAAGTGGCGGAACTGGCAGACGCGCGGGATTCAAAATCCCGTGGCCGCAAGGTCGTGTGGGTTCGAGTCCCACCTTCGGCAATTGACTACGGAGGAATAGGGGCCGGGGCACAATTAGCGACGGCCCCGTAGCGCGCTGGCCGTCGTTCTCGGCCTGCTTGGTTGCGCCGAAACGCCACCCTCGACGGACAATCTGCCGGACGGCGGCGATGCGGGCACGACGGACCCCGATCTGGCGGCCGTCACCCGCACTGTCCGGATCGAGCTTCCCACCGGCATGTCGCGCGGTCCGCCCGCGCGGCCTGAAGGCCGCGGCTCCAGTCTGGATACCGCGCGGTATTCGCGAGACAGCACACTAGCGGCGGGGCTCTTTCTCGAAGCGGAATTCGGCGACGTCGCTCGCCCGGCCGTTGGGCAGGAACGTCCGGGCTTTCACAGCGGTCGTAACGGTGATCGGAAATGGGCGCTGGTACCGCGTTGACGCATTCGTCGGTTCCGTGCCGTCGAGCGTGTAGCGAATCTCGCCGCCCTCGAACGCCGGCGCGAACGCCACGTCGAGCGTGTCCGTAGATTGCGTCGCCGGCGACGCGAGTTGCGGCGGGCGGATGTAGTACGTCACGCCGAGCGCGTCGAGCCGGCGGTAATGCACGCTCATCCGCCGCGAAAAGTCCCCGAAATCGCGCCGCTCCTTCGGCGACCACGTCACCTCCGCCAGCGCGCACAGGCGCGGGAACGCCTGGCGGTCGATCAGCACCTGCGGCGCGTATTCCGTCCACAGGTTCGCCTCGGCCCCAAGGACGTGCCGCGCCGGCTCCGCGCTCAGCTCCGGCGGCGTGGGCTCGAACGAGTAGATCTTCTCCAGCGTGATGACGCCCATCCAATCCGGCATCGTCGGGTCCGGACTCTGCGGATAGTCGATGTAGCAGTGGCTCATCGGCGACGAGATGACATCGTGGCCGGCCCGTGCCGCCGCCAGCGCCCCGTCCATCCCGCGCCACGACTGCACCGTCGCATTGGGCGGCAGCCCGCCCTCCAGGATCTCGTCCCAGCCGACCAGGCGGCGGCCGCGGCGGCTCAGGAACTGCTCGATCCGCCGCACGAAGTAGCTCTGCAGCTCGCGCTCGTCGATCAGGCATTCGGCCTTCATGCGGGCCTGGCACTTCGGGCATTCCTTCCAGCGCGTCTTCGGCACCTCGTCGCCGCCGATGTGGATGTACGGCGACGGGAACATATCCATGACTTCCGTGAGCACGTTCTCCAGAAACTCGAAGACGCGCTCGTTGCCGGCACAGTACACATCCTCGTTGATGCTCCAGCGCGGGCTGACCTCGAACGGCCCGCCGGTGCACGACAGCTCCGGGTAGCTCGCCAGCGCGGCGAGGCAATGCCCCGGCAGCTCGATCTCCGGCACGATCGTCACATACCGGCTTTGGGCGTACGCGACGATCTCCCGGACGTCGTCCTGCGAATAGAAGCCGCCGTAGCGGCCCTGGCTGTCGCGCGGCTGCTCGTCGTCGCGCGTCGCCTGCCGCCACGCGCCGATCTCGGCGAGCTTGGGGTATTTCTTGATCTCGATCCGCCAGCCCTGGTCCTCGGTCAGGTGCCAGTGCAGGACGTTGAGCTTGTGGTAGGCGAGGAGGTCGATGTAGCGCTTGACGAACTCCTTGGTCATGAAGTGCCGGCCGCAGTCGAGCAACATGCCGCGCCAGCGGTAGCGGGGCCGGTCCATGATCTGCACGCACGGCAGCACCCAGCGCGCCTGCGGGCTGGCCGGGCTGGGCACCCAACCAGCCGGCGCTGGCTGCATGAGTTGCCGGATGGTCTGCGTACCCCAGAACAGGCCGCGCGGCGTGGCGGCCGTCAAGGTCGCCGCCCAATTGGTCACAACCAACTCGTACCCCTCTTCGCCGAGTGCGTAGGGGTCCCCGCCCAGCCCGAGCGCGACGTGCCCGCCCGGCAAGGTCGTAGCGACGTTGGCCAGTTCGAGCACTCGGAATGATGCCCCAGTCGCATCGTTGAGGGACGCGCCCAGGTACTCCGCCACGGGCCGCACCCGGGCCGCGTTGCCGTCTTGCACGAAGAGCACAGTGTTGAACGAAAGCCAGTCGGGCGCCGCCCCCACGC
>CAIWOY010000155.1 GCA_903914415.1 uncultured Phycisphaerales bacterium
CCCCGCCGCGAAATCGCACTGGAATCGCCGGCGGGGTTCCGGCAACATGAGGAGTTGGCTGAGCCCGGGGCGGCGCAGCGCTAGCGCCGCTGGAAGTGCGCACCGAGGACGAATGAAGATAACACGCCGGCTCCTGCAATTCAGCTTTCTCGCGCTCACACTGATGGGCGTCTTTGCGCTGAGCGGACATGCGGAACGCTGGTGCCCGTTCGGCGGCGTCGAGGCCGCCTACGGCTACGTCACGGGCGGCGACCTGATCTGCTCGCTCGGGGTCTCGAACTTCTACATTCTCGGCGGGGTGCTCGTGCTTGCCCTGCTCGTCCGCCGGGCGTTCTGCGGCTATGCGTGTCCGATCGGCACGATCTCGGAATGGCTGCAACTCGGCGCCGGGCGGCTGGGGCTACGGCCGCTCAAGGTGCCCTACGCCCTCGACCGGACGCTCGCGCTCCTGAAGTACCCGGTGCTGGGGGTCATCGTGTATTTCACCTGCAAAGTCGGCGAGCTGGTCTTCCGCGGCTACGACCCGTGCTACGCCCTCATCAGCCGGCACGGCACGGACATCACCGTGTGGGCCTACGTCGTCAGCGGCGGCATCGTGCTTGGCTCGCTGATCCTGATGGTGCCGTTCTGCCGGTGGCTGTGCCCGCTCGCGGCCGTGTTCACGCCGTTCTCCCGCGTCGGGCTCACCCGGATCAAACGCGATGCCGGTACGTGCACCGATTGCGGCGCGTGCGCCCGCGTGTGCCCGATGGGAATTCGCGTGGACAAGGAGGCCCAGGTCACAGCGGCGCGGTGCACGTCGTGCTTCGATTGCGTGGCGGCGTGCGACCAGGTGACGTGTGCGTTGAATCGTAAAGCCGCCCAGCCGACGGCCACGCCGCTGACGTGGGGCCCGCCGCGGCTCCTAGGTGCGCGCTGGCCGAAGGCCGCCGTCGTCGTGATCCTGCTGGCGTGCATCGGCGTCGCCGTGGCGGCGAGCTACGCGTTCCCGCTGCCGTCCTTTGTGCGGACCATCGGTACGCCGCCCGCGCAGACCGCGATGGTCATGCTGCGCGTGCACGGCGCGACCTGCCGGCACAGCACCGAGCTATTCGTCCGGCAGTTGGAACGCCGCGACGAGTTTAAGGTGCGCGGCTACCTGCGCGTGGAAGCGTGGCCGAGTCCGGACGGCAGCCCGATCCGCATCACCTACGACCCGCGCGCGACCAGCGAAGCGGCGATCAAGCAGGCGATTACCGAGCCGGTCTTCGACCTCGAGGGGGGACGCCTGCGCGTCTCGGCGTACGAGATCGAGGGATACAATCCGTTGGCGGCCGACGAGTAGCATCCAGAATACCGACCGGATTCGGCGGCGCCCCGGGAGGGGGTGCGGGCGCACAACGGGGGCGCGAAGGGCGGCCAGAACCGGCTTTTTCGGCGACAAGCGCGCTTCGGACAAGCGCGGTTCGGGTCCGTGAGCGGGTCCGGAATCGGAATGTGTTTTGGTGTCCCCGGTCCCCAGGGTGGGCGGCGTTGTGCGGGCGACGACGACGTGTCACCAGCAATGGCCAATCGTCGGCCAGCGGGGCCGAACGAATCGCGTCGCGGACAGCGCGGTCAACATGGGGGTGGCAAGAA
>CAIWOY010000156.1 GCA_903914415.1 uncultured Phycisphaerales bacterium
CCAGCGACATGACCAGTGGGCTGACCTCGACCCCCAGTTCGCGGCACGTCGCGAGGATCTTCCGCACGTCATCCTTCGACATGCCGTACTCGGGGTGATGAATCTCCGGATGCGAGTCCCACTTGACGTACTCGGACTCCAGCACGATGTGGTTCATCTTCAGGGCCGCGATGACGTTGCGGATCAGCTTTTCGTGCAACGCCGGCCCCTGCCCGCCGGTGAACAGATGCACGCCGCGGAAGGAGAGGCTCGGCCAGTCGCGAATCTCCGCGGCCCGGATGAGCACCTCGCCGGCCGAGGTCCGCGTGGTGAGCTGTCGCAGCGTCTGCACCGCGTACCGGTAGCCCACCTCGTCCGTGGCCTCGATCCGAACGCCTTCCGGCGTGACTGCCAACCGATAGCCCTCGGCTGGCAGCGCGTCCGCGGATTTGGCAAACACAATCGCCTGCGGCGGCGGTGTTCGCGTTTCGATGGGCTCGGACGCCGGCGCGTGCACCGCGAAGTCGTGGACCAGATACGAGATCAAGGTATCGTTCGCGCGGCCGACGTTCAGTCCCCGTTCCAGCCATACATCATCCGCGGAAGCGACACGATAAGCGCCGGGGCCGTACTTGGCTTCTTTCGGCCGCGGGATGATCGTCGGCACCGGCTCAACGGGAAACGTCTGCGCATCCGCGCGACGGGCGATTGTCGCTGATGCGCGGACCGGCTCGCCAGCCGACACGTCGGTCGACTGCATCGGCAACTCGAACACAATCCGGTAGCGCAGCGTGTCGCCCTTCTTGAACCGCGTGCCCAGATCGCCGAGCCAGAAGAGCGGCCGGGCGGGGTCGGCCCAACGGTTCTTGCGGTAGTCGTAACAGATGATCTTGCCCTGGCTCTCGACCCGAATCCGGATCGGCCCGATCCGCGAGTCAAACTCGATCCACTCCAGACCGTTGGCCAGCGTCGATGGCCCGACATCGCCGGACTGCGCCGTCACCGGCACCACGCCCTCCCGCACCTCGCCGCTTGTCAGCTTCGCCTTGTACGGCCGCCCAATTATCGGCGTCGGGTCCAGCCCGGCGATCTGCCACTGAATCAGCGCCTCGCCTTCGTCCTTCGTGAACTGGCCCTCGAAGACCTGCTCGACCCGGCCGTCCGTGACGGCGATCGTCTCCTCGCTCAGGAAGCTGTCGTTTTCCCCGCGATGCTTGATCCGCAGCACCGTCCCGCCCTCGACCATTCCCTGCGTGGCACTCTCCACCGCCGCCGCGCTCGGTCCCAGGTAGTAGTGCGGCGTCCACGGCGGCGGCGTTACGACCACGTTGCTGCCGCGGCTGATGGTGACGCCGTCTACGGCGATGCTCAGGCCACGATTCCACGGCTCGACGACAACCTGCGTGCGGCCGGCCTTCAGCACCTGTCGCGGCCCCTCCGCCGCGCTCGCCGAGCGCGTGTTGAGCAAAGCAAGCCCCAGCGCGACGGCGATCGGCGTCGCGATCAGAGTCGAGTGTCTCACGAGGTGCTCCATCGAGTCCGCAACAGCCCCGACGATCGGATCGCCGGGCGGCCAGTCGGATCGTCGTAGTAGGCTAACTTGGCGCGCCATGCGCCACAATCGCCGGGGCTGTTCCGTCCTGCGCCGGCGTGTAGAATCCCCCTGGGGCCGGGCAGCACGCGGACTAGCGGCCGGCGCGCGGGCTCTGCGGAGGTCGGCGACAGATGAGAATCACCGGCACGTTCCTCGACGAGATCACGCACGACATCCCGAGCCAGAACTGGGGGCCGGAGGAATGGGCGGCCGACTTCGACGTCATGCGGCAGATCGGCATCGACACGGTGATCATCATCCGTGCGGGCTATCGCGAGCAAGCGATCTTCAATTCGTGGGTGCTGCGCGAGCAGCGCCCCATGCTGCCGGTGCGGTCCAACCTGGGCGAGCTGTTCCTCGACCTCGCCCACGCCCACGGGATGAAGCTCTTCTGGGGCCTCTACGACCCGGGCGACTGGACCCGGAACTCCGAGCCCGCGCTCGCGCTCAACCGCAAGTTCATGCAGGAGGTGCACGAGCAGTTTGGCAGGCATCCGGCGTTCGCCGGCTGGTACATCACGTTCGAGCTGTGCCGCGACCAGCCGGAACAGGTCGAGCTGATCGTCGCCGCCGGGCACCACGCCAAGTCGCTTGCGCCCGACCGGCCGACGTTGATCTCGCCGTACATCGCCGGCCGCAAGGCCCCCGCGGGCGAGCAGCCGGTCTCGCGCGCGCAGCATGAAGACGAATGGCGGCGCATCTTTCAGCGGATTCGGGACGGCATCGACATCGTAGCCTTCCAGGACGGGCACATCGACTACCTGGAGCTGCCGGAGTACCTGACCACGAACCTGCGTCTGGCGCGGGAAGCCGGCATCGCCTGCTGGTCCAACGTGGAGACTTTCGATCGCGACATGCCCATCAAGTTTCCGCCGATCGACTGGCGGAAGCTCGAGTTCAAGATGGGTGCGGCGCGCGAGGCCGGCGTGGACAAGCTCATCACGTTCGAGTTTTCGCACTTCCTCAGTCCGCATTCGATGTACCCCAGCGCGCACAAGCTGTTTGCCAGGTACTGTGAGCGGTTCGGACTGAATGTCTCACGGGCAAGGACGCCGCGCGGAAAACAACCGCCAGACAGATGCAGTATCTGACATAAGTATTTTTCTGTATGACATTTATATTCCACGTCCGTCTGGCCGGCGCAAAGCAGAGGCGCAGACCCGATGCACAGGCGACTGCTGCGGACCTCCAAGCGACGCTTGACAGCGCGACGGGCAAAGATTACAGAATTATATAACACAGTCCACCAAGGGGCACAACGCGCGGCCGACAAGGAAGGCCGGCGTAAGACCGGCCCGCACGGATGCAGCCGCAACGTGAGCAGAAGGGTTGGGCCGTTGGGGCCGTGGGAGTGACGGCGTGAACCGCGCTCTGGAACTACCGAAGGTCGATCATCGCGATCCGACGCCCAAATATCTGCAGGCGCGCGCCATCCTCATTGAAGCAATTCGCTCGGGGCGCCTCCTGCCGGGTAGCAAGCTGCCCTCGACCAAGGAGATCGGCGACCTTTTCGAGATCAGCCTCATCACGGCCCACAAGGCCCTCGAGGGCCTCGTCGAGCTCGGCTGGCTCCGCCGGGAAGTCGGCCGCGGAACGTTCGTCCGCGACGACGTGGATACGACCCGCACGGCCCAAAGCCAGTTGTACATCGGCCTGCTGATCGAGCCGCACGTCAACATCGACGACTACTACCACAGCACGCTCATCAACGAGCTTCGCCACCAGTCGCACGCGGACGACCGGCGGGTCGAGTTCTTCTTCCACGACCGGTTTGACCTGCGCGACAAGGGCCGCAAGGACGTCGGCGCCATCTGCATCCACCCCCCACTCGATTCCCAGCCGCTCGTCGAGCGTCTCGCGGGACGCCATCCGGCCGTCGTCCTCGGTGGCTCCTTCCCGAACGCCGCGGTGGCCTGTGTCGACTGCGACAATGAGCGGGGCGCGGCGGCGGCGGTGCAGCACCTGCTGAGCCTCGGGCACCGGCGCATCGCGGTCCTGTCCGGCCCCACGAACCTGAGCAACGCCCGCGACCGCGCGCAGGGGGCCGTGGCCGAGCTGGCCGCACACGGCCTCCGGATCGACGAGCGCGACCTGCCAGTTTCACAAGACAGTGTCGTCCTGGACGAGGAAACGCGGAAGCGCCTCGAACAGCGCCTGACGGATCACGATCGCCCCACCGCCGTGGTGGCGGGCGGGTTCTGCCTGGCGCTCGGGGCGATGCAGGTCGTCCGCCGGATCGGGCTCACGATTCCGCAGGACGTCTCGATCGTCGGTTTCGACGATCCGCCCTCGGCCCCCTTGCTCGATCCGCCGCTGACCACCGTGCGGCAACCGCTGGAGGAGATGGCCGCGCGTGCTTACCAGCTCGTGCGCCAAGCGCTCGTCGCGCACATGGTCGAGACGCCCTCCTATCAGCTCCCGCCCGAGCTCGTCGTGCGCGGCTCGACCGGCCCCGCCCGATAGGGAGCCCCGCGGCGCCGGCCTGTCCTTGCACCCGCTCGCGGCCGGCGAGAAAATGAGCTCATGCACAAGAACCACCGCCAAGCCAGTCCCGCCCCGGCCGTTGTTGGTGTCCCGCGCCCCAGCAGCCGCGTGGAACAGCTCGCGCTGGCGCGCAGCGGCTATGAGCCCCAGTATCCCCCGACGGAGCGAATTCCCTCCATCGTCGTGGAGAATTTCCCGGCGCTCGGCCGTCTGACTGCGGCGCGCTTTCTCGAATGGATCCTGGAGAATCCCGAGGGCGCGATCTCGCTGCCCACCGGCAAGACCCCCGAGCATTTCATCCGGTACACCCAACACTACCTTCAGACCTGGACGCGCAAGGAAACGATGCAGGCCCTCGAGGCGCTGGGGGTCCAGACCACCCGCAAGCCCAACCTGTCCGGCCTGCGTTTTGTACAGATCGACGAATTCTACCCAATCGACTCGAAGCAACACAACAGTTTCTACTACTATGTCAACAAGTACTACATCAAGGGCTTCGGTCTCGACCGCGCCCGGGCGCTGCTGATCGACCCGTTGCGCATCGGGCTGCCGCGCGGCGTGGACATCGCCGACGTCTTCCCGGAAATGAAGGTCGACCTGTCGCTCCGCATCCGGCGCGTGACGTCGGTGCTGGAGAAGAGACAACAGGAAGTTTTGCGCGCCGTCGATGACTTCTGTACGGACTACGAGCGGCGCATCCGCGCGCTGGGCGGCCTCGGGTTCTTCCTGGGCGGCGTCGGCCCGGACGGACACATTGCCTTCAACATCCGGGGCTCGGACCTTTTTTCCACGACACGGCTGCTCGATCCCAACTACGAGACCAAAGCCGCGGCGGCCACCGATCTGGGCGGAATGGAAGTGGCCCGACACAAGAGCGTCATCACCATCGGCCTGGCCACCATCACGTACAACAAGGAGGCCGTCGCGCTCGTTATCGCCGCCGGCGAGGCCAAGGCGCGGATCGTCGCGGATACCATTTGCAGCGATCTCGGCAATGAACGTCCGGGATCTGTTCTCGGCCTGCTGCCCAACGCCCGTTTCTATCTCACCGCCGGCGCGGCGCGCCGGCTCACGAGCCGGTTATTCGTGAACCTGACCCGACAAGACAAGGTGGCAGACGAGCAGCTCTACCGTATCGTCATGGACCTCTCGCTGGCGACCGGCCGGCCCATCCGCCACCTGACGAAGGAGGATTTTCAGCAGAACCGCTTCGGCGCCGAGCTGCTCACCAAGACGCGGTCCACGCCGCAGCAGCTCAAGGAGCAGACGGAACAGCGCGTTCTGGAGAACCTCCAGCGCGGGCACGCACCGGTCGAGAACAAGACCCTGCTGCACACTTCGCCGCACCACGACGACATCATCCTCGGCTATCTGCCCTACGTCACGAACGCCGTCCGTCGCCGCAGCACCCGGCACTGCTTCGCCTACCTGACGTCTGGGTTCAACGCGGTCACGAACGCGTACATGTACACGGCGGTGATCGATTTGCTGGAGCGTCTCAAGCGCGGGGAGTTCCGCAGCCGCTGCACGCCGGACTTCTTCGAGATAGACAACGTGCTGGCCCGGCGAATCGACACCTCGCATTACTTCCAGGGCGTGGCCAAGCACCACGACGAGCAGCGCCACGAAGCCGCCGCGCAACGCCTGCTGCGCAACGCCATTGAGCTGTACGAGGATGACAATCTGGACAACATTCAGCAGCGGCTGATCGAGCTGGCGAACTACTCCCGCACGCAGTATCCCGGCAAGAAGGACACGCCGCTGGTGCAGCAGCTCAAGGGCCGCATGCGCGAGTGGGAGTCGGACCTGAAATGGGCTTACTATGGCTTCACCGGCGAGACGGTGCGGCATCTGCGGCTGGGTTTCTATAAAGGAGACGTTTTCACGGAAGTGCCGACGCTGGACCGCGACGTGCCGCCGATCCGCGACCTGCTGCTGGAAATCTCCCCCGACATCGTGACCGTCGCGTTCGACCCGGAGGGCAGCGGGCCCGACACACACTACAAGGTGTTGCAGGCCGTTTCCGCGGCGCTCAAACAATATGAGCAGCAAACCGGCCGGCACGACACGCGGGTGCTCGGTTATCGAAACGTGTGGTTCCGGTTCCACCCCGCCGAAGCAAACCTGTACGTCCCCGTGTCGCTCACCCACATGAACGATCTCGAGGCGTGCTTCGACACGTGCTTCGCCACGCAGCGCACGGCGTCGTTCCCGAGTTGGGAGTATGACGGGCCGTTCTCGCGCCTAGCCCGCAGGATCCAGGCCCAGCAGTACGAGCAAATCAAGACCCTCCTGGGCGAGGACTTCTTTGTCTACAACGAGGACCACGGCCTGCGCGCGGCGTGCGGCATGGTCTACCTGCGCGAAATGAGCGTGGCTGAATTCTATACCAAGTCGGACGAGCTGAAACACTATACTGAAGAGGTATAGCGCCCCACACGCAACGCTCGGTATGGACTAGCGCTGCCGCACGGCGGTCAACGAGCCGTCCATGCCCGCGATGTAGCACACCGGGCCCGCGTCGCCAGGCGTCTCGCCATCGACCGCGATGGGGGCCATGACATAAGAACCGGGCGTCGCCTGGTAGCTCCACACCTCGTGGCCGTCCTTTTCGTCGAGCACGCTGAGTCGCCCGCGGTTGGAACAGAGCCAGACGCGGCCATGGCCCACGGTGGGCGGAATCGGGAAGCGCCCTGCGGGAATGGCGGTCTGCCACACCGCTTCCCCCTTCGGATCAACTCTTGAAACGCGATCTTCGGTCGAACGCACGTAGAACGCCCGCCGATCGGCGGCCGGCGCGAGCGCGGCGGCTTTGGGGGACCATTTCGACCGCAGCTCGCCGGCGGGCGAGTACGAACCGAGCATGTAGCCTCGATCACAGACAAACAGCGTATCATCGATGACGACCGGACCGCAGTCGGCCGGCGCGAAATACCGGTTGCCCTTGTTCTCGCTGGACTTCGGACCATAGGACTTCCAACGCAACTGGCCATCCGACCGCGCGACGGCGTACACGTACCCGTCCCAGGCGCCGAACACCACCATATCCTGCCAGACAGCGGGCTGGTCTTCGATGCTGTAGTCCGCGCGATCAAACGTCCAGCGCGGCTTGCCGTCGGCCAAATCCAGTGCATGCAGGTGACCGCCGTTGTCGCCAATGAATACCGTGCCGTCGGCAACGAGCGGACTGCCATACACCGCCGGTCCGGCTTCAAACGTCCAGCGCGGGCTGCCGCCGCGGCCATCCAGCGCGTACACCTTGCCGTCGCCGGAACCGAACACCAGTGTCCCGTTCGAGTACGCCGGCGTGCCGAGAATCTCTCCGCCGGTGCCGAATATCCAACGCTCGGCGCCATCGTGCCGGTCCAGAGCACTGACGATGCCGTCGTTCCGGGCGACGATCAACAGCTCTTCCGCTACGACCGGCCCGGCCTTCACCGCCGCCGGTAGCTGCTTCCGCCACGCGACCGCGGTCCCTGGTCGGTCGACGTAGAAGACGCGCGCGCGCGTGTCGGTGGTCTTGTTCGGCATCTTCATCATTACACAGAGCAGGTGCGCGCCGGCGACCACGTCCTTGAGTGGAAGCGCGACCGCCAGCGCGCTGTCGCCGAGCTGCGAGCCCTCGATTTCCTTGCCGTCGATGCGAAACGTAACGCCTCCCTCGGGTACCACCTCCGCCTTACCGCGCAACGTCAGCTTGACGGCCAGTTTCTCGCCGCTCGTTGTCACCTCTGCATGAGGCTCCTCGATATCGAACAGCCGCGGCCGCGCGGCACGTGGCAGCGGCGCCTCGTACAAGCCCTTCCAGGTCGGGCCGGCGTCGGCTTGACCCTTGGCACCCGGCCCGCCGTGCTGGTACCGGTAGGCGTAGCGCACCTGCCCGTCCTGCACGCTGAGCAGACCGTACCCAGCCTGATCGCCCCACGTCGCCCCGCCCATCAAGCCCGGAATGCCGCCCACATCGTGGAGATTCGCCTGATGCCCGTGTCCGTACAGCAGCAGCACCACGTTGTAGTCGCGCAACAGGTCGATGAACGTCTCCATCTCCGCCGGATTCGCGAATTCTTCGCTGTACGGCGGGTGGTGCAGCGCGACGAAGATCGGCGCGCCGGCCGGCGTCCGGTCGAGATCGGCTTTCAGCCACGTCCGAGTCTTCGCGTCGATCGTCGGCAGAGGCTCCTGCGGCGACGCGCTGCAGAGGCACACGAAGTGGCAGCCGGACTTGTCGAATGAGTAATTCTCGCCGCCGTAGCGCTTCCGCATGATCTGGTACAAGGCGACCCAGGTGTTGTCATGGTTGCCGGGGAGGACGTAGAGCGGGCAGGGCAGGTCATGGAAGGCGCGCTCAAAAATGGCCCAGGTGTCGCCGATGACGCCATACTCGGTCAGGTCGCCGGTCGCGAGGACAAAGGCCGGCGGGGGCGCGGTGAGGTGATAGGGGGTGACCTCCTGCGGCTGCGCCGCCTGCTCGCACACCCAACGAATCGTCTCGCCGCTGCGGAGCGGCCCCGACTCGCCGGTGCGAGCCAAGTGCGGATCAACGTGAATGTCCGAGATTTGGAGCACAGAGAAGTTCCCGATCGCCGGCTCGTCGGCAACCGCGAGCCCCGCCCCCGCGAGCACGACTACGAGCAACCAGACAATCCGTGCAACACGCTGTGACGCCATAAGAACGACTCCGTGCGCGCCAAAAACTGCTTTCCGCCGCCCCTGCATTTTGCGATAATCGGCCGGCGGCGTCCAACGACGCCCAGCGGCTGGAGAGAACGATGAAAGCGACACCCTGTTTCCACCACGCCCCGAAAGCTACCCGCCCGGCGGCGCAGGCCGGAGAACGGCATCTGGGCCGTCTGCTGACGCTGGTCACGATTGCGGTATCGGCGGTTTTCGCCGGTTGCCAGTCACAAGGGCCCTCGGGCGGGCCGTCGGGCGCGCCTGTCGGCCCGGAATCTGGGAGGCCGTCCGTGTCGGACATCAGCGACCTCGCCGCCCGTCCGCTCCACACGTTCAGTGAGACGGAGTTGGACCGCTACCTGCGCGCGCTGCGCACACAGGAACCCGACCTGGCGCGGCGCATCGTGCGCCTGGGCCGGCAGAACATCGGCCAACCGTACGAGATGTACCTGCTCGGCGAGTTCCCGTTTGAGTTCTACGACCCCGACCCGATCTACTGCCTCAGCCGCAGCGACTGCCTGACGTTCTGCGAGCACACCTACGCAATGGCGCTGAGCGCCGACTGGTGGAGCTTCCTGCGCACGCTCCAGCGGCTGCGCTATCGCGACGGCGTGATCGGAATGCTGACCCGCAACCACTACACCGAGGCCGACTGGGACCGCAACAACGGCTACCTCTTCGAAGACCTGACGACGAAGCTCGGGCAGGGCCACGCTTGCGTGCCGCTGCGCGAGATCATCAAGCGGGCGGCGTTCTTCGCGCACTTCGGCCTCGGCCAGGACATCCCCGACCAGCCGCTGACGGATTACTACATCCCCAAGGAAAAGGTAGCCGAGGTCCTCGGCGAGCTGCGCAACGGCGATTTCGTCAACATCGTCCGCGGCGACCCCAACACGCAGTGGGTCGGCCACACCGGTCTGATCGCGCTGGCCGACGACGGAACCGTGGATTTCCTGCATTCCGCGAGCCCCGCCGTCCGCGAGCAGCCGCTCCTGCAATACCTCGACCACGACAAACGCTGCGTGGGCATCAAGATCCTGCGTTTGCACGACCGGGCCGAACGCATCATGGCAGCCACGCTGGCGAGCTCGCCGCGCGCCACCGCCGTCTCGGAGGCCGCGGTCGCGGGTGCCCTGGCCGCCTCGCCGCTCATGTCCACGGGGGCACCGGCCGCGTACTTCGAAGACTGGGCCCGCGCCATGCGTATGCAATCCTATCGTCTGACGTTCGACACGCCGGTGGACGCCCATTTGCAGGGCGCCCTCGAAGCCATCGACCAGCAGGTCGGCGCGAAGCTCGAAATCCCCGACGCCGACCGCGCCTTCGGCGTGCTCGACCTGACCGACTTGCGGCTCGCACTGGTCCAGCCGGACGTCATGTTCTACGCCGCCAGCGTGCCGAAGATTTGCATCGTCATGGCGTACCTGGACACGCACCCCGAGGCGGTCGCCGGTCTGGACCCGCAGATCGAGCACGAGTTGCAGCGGGTGATCAAGCGTTCCGACAACGAGCTGGCCGCCAAGTACAGCCAGATCGTCGGCATCGAGACGATCCAGAAGCTGCTGCAATCCGACCGCTATCGCTTCTACGACCCGAACCACGGCGGCGGATTGTGGTGCGGCAAGCACTACGGCATCGAGGAGCCGCGCTACGGCGACCCGCTGCACGATCACTCGCACGGCGCGACGGTGCGGCAGTGCCTGCGCTACTACCTGATGCTTGAGCAGGGCAAGCTGGTCAGCGCCGCCGCGAGCGCCAAGCTGAAGGAAATCTTCGCGGCCCCGCAGTTGGAATTCCTCAACGACAACTTCGTCCGCGGGCTCAACGGCCGCGACGTGACGATCCTGCGCAAGAGCGGCCTGTGGGAGGACTGGCATCTCGATACCGCCCGCGTGCAGCACGGCGAGCGCGTCTACCTGCTGGCCGGCATGGCGCGGCACCCCAAGGGCTCCGACTACCTGGCGGAGATGGCCGCCGCGGTCGATGAGGCGCTCTGCGGTGCGCAGCCACCCAAGCCGCTCGCGCACCACCTGCTGATGCAGACCCGCGACGAGGATTTCCGCGCGGGCCTGTTCGAGCACGCCCGCCCAGCGCCGGACGGCGGCGGCGTGACCCTCGTGTGCACGCCGGGCGAGGACGCGACCTACGAGTCGCCGGTGACCGATCCGGAAATGCTGTTCAACGAGGTCGTCGCCTCGTGGAATGTGGACGCCCCGCCCGGTAGCGGCCTGTGCCTGGAGATTCGGGTCGGCCGGCAAAGCGACGACGTCTGGTCGCCCTATCTCTACATCGCCAATTGGGGCACTGTCGTGCCCGACACGCCCAAGGTCGTGACTTGCGATCAAGGAAAAGTGGACGTCGATTATTTCCACTCCGAGCAGCGCTTTGACCGCGTGCAGTATCGCGTGCGGGCGGCCTGTGCCTCAGAGCCCGAGGCCGAGCTGCACGTCCGGCGGATCGCCGTGTGCGTGAGCGACACCACGGGCCTGCCGGAGGCCGCGTCCCGCCCGCGGACGTCGCCCGTGGAGCCGCCGGCGGCCGCCTGGCAGCGGCGGCTGCCCGTGCCGTTCCGCACGCAGAAGACCGAGCGCGAGGAAATGAAGCACAAGATCTGCAGCCCGACCTCGCTCGCGATGGTGCTGGAGTACCGCGGCATCAACCTGGTCACCGAGGACGTGGCCGAAGCTTGCTTCGACCCAACGCACAAGATTTACGGTAACTGGCCGCGCAACGTGCAGGCCGCGTACAGCCTGGGCTTGCCCGGGTACCTCGCGCGGTTCTCCGACTGGACCGACGTCGAGCGCCTGATCGCCGCCGGTCAGCCGCTGATCATCAGCATCCGCGTCTACAAGGAGGGGGAGCTCCGCGGAGCGCCCTATCGCAGCTCGGACGGGCACCTGATCGTCATCACCGGCTTCGACGCCGACGGGAAGGTGACCGTGAACGATCCGGCTGCGACGTCTCCCGAAAAGGGCCAGCTCGCCTACCTCCGGGCCGACCTGGAGAACGTGTGGATGAAGACCACGGGCGGGCTGGCGTACGTCTTGCTGCCGCGCGAGTAAGATCATCGGACCAGACAACCGCGAGAACTGATCTCCGGCCGATCTACCACCAGGACGTAGTGCATGCCCTTACTGGACTTCCCGCTCAGCGAACTGCGGACATACCAACCACCCTCAACCGAGCCGCCGGACTTCGATGACTTCTGGCAGCGCACGCTCGCCGAACTGGACGCGCATCCGCTCGACCCGCACTTCGAGCGCCTGAGCGAGCCGATCTACAAGCTCGTCGACGTTTACGACGTCACGTTCGCCGGCTGGGGCGGCCAGCCCATCCGCGGCTGGCTCGTCGAGCCGGCCGGCACGACCGGACGACTGCCGTGCGTCGTCACCTTCCTCGGCTACGGCGGCGGCCGCTCCTTCGCCGTCGACCATCTCGCGCCCGCCGCCGCGGGCCTCGCGCACTTCGTGATGGACACGCGCGGCCAGGGGTCCGGGTGGGCGCCCGGCGACACGCCCGATCCCGCCGGCAGCGGCCCGCACGTTCCCGGCTTTATGACCCACGGCATCGAGTCGCCCAACACCTACTACTACCGGCGGGTGTTCGCCGACGCAGTCCGCGCGCTCCAGGCCGCGCGGGCGCACGTCCACATCGATCCGGCGCGCCTGGCCGTCGCCGGCGGCAGCCAGGGCGGGGGCATCGCCATCGCCGCAGCAGCGCTGGCCGCCCAGCACGTCAAGCTCCTGGCCGTCGACGTGCCGTTTCTCTGTCACTTTCGCCGGGCAGCGGAAATCACCGACAAGCCGCCCTACGCGGAGATCGTGGCGTACCTCAAGTGCCACCGAGACCAGGGCGAACGCGTCTTTCGCACGCTGGCTTACTTCGACGGGGTCAACTTCGCCCCGCGGATCCGCGCCCGCTGCCTGTTCTCCGTGGCCCTCATGGACATGACCTGCCCGCCCAGCACCGTCTTCGCAGCCTACAACCGGATCGCCGCCGAGAAGGACATCCGCATCTACGACTTCAACGAGCACGAGGGCGGCGGGCCTTTTCAAATCGTCGAGCGGCTGCGCTTCCTCGCCACGCACCTGTGACGACGGTTCGCCGGACCCGAGATTACAATGTCAGGGATGAGCACCGCCCGCCCCCGCGTTCTCGTGATCGACGACGACCCGGACATCCATTCGGTGATCGAGCTGATCCTCGGCGACGCGGAGTACGAGTTCACCGGCTGCCGAACCGGGGAGGCCGGACTGGAGGCGTTGCAGCAACAGCCCCCGGACCTCGTGCTGCTGGACATCATGCTGACCCAGCCGACCGAGGGGCTCCAGATCGCGTGCCAGATGCGGCAGCGCGAGCGCTGGAAGGACATCCCGATTATCTTCATTTCGGCCGTCGGGCAAGCGCAGGGGGCGGCGTACGCCCGGGAAGTGTGCCCGGTCTCGCTGGACACCATCGCGTTCCTCGAAAAGCCGCTGGAAGCCGCCACGCTGCGTGCCGCGGTGCGCCGGGCCTTGCAGCGCGACGGCGGGCGCTGATCCCGGGGCGCACGTAGCGTCGCCCCCCTGTGGGCGACGTAGGACGCGAGAGGCCCCCATGGCGCGCGTCACATCGCCGCCCTGTGCTGCAAACGTCCGCAATCTTCGCGCGCCGCACAGATTTCCTGGCGGCCTACGTCGGCCACGGGGGGCCAACGCTACACGGGGTTGCGGCTCGCGACTGCGCTGTGGGCGCAGGAGCTACCCACCTTGCTGACGCCGGCCCTTCCGCGCCCGGCTGCGCCTTGACAGGCGCACGGCGCCCATCGATCTTACACAGTCGCCGGGGTCGTCGTGCCGATGAATACTGCGTGGCAACCCGCGACCCCCTGCAAGGAGCTGCAACATGGCGATTCGCGTGGGCATCAACGGCTTCGGACGGATCGGACGCCTCGTGGTGCGGGCCGGCCTGAAGGACAAGAGCATCCAGTTCGTCGGGCTCAACGACCTCGTCCCGCCGGACAACCTGGCCTATCTGTACGAGTACGACACGGTGCACGGGCGCTACAAGGGCAGCGTCAGCGCCACCGAGTCTTCGCTGAAGATCGACGGGCAGGAGATCCGCTGCCTGGCCGAGAAGGACCCCGCCGCCCTGCCCTGGAAAGACCTCAAGGTCGATTACGTGATCGAATCGACCGGGCTCTTCACCACCCGCGAAGGCAGCACGAAGCACCTGACGGCGGGCGCCCGGCGCGTCCTCATCTCCGCTCCGGCCAAGGACAAAGACATCCCCACTTTCGTGTTGGGCGTCAACGAGGAGAAGTACAACCCGACGACGGACACCATCGTGTCCAACGCGAGTTGCACCACGAACTGCCTCGCGCCGCTGGCGAAGATCGTGCACGACAACTTCGGCATCGAAGAGGCGCTGATGACGACCGTGCACAGCCTGACCGCGACGCAGAAGACCGCCGACGGGCCGTCGAAGAAGGACTGGCGCGGCGGCCGGGCCGCGAGTTACAACATCATCCCGTCCAGCACCGGGGCGGCGAAAGCGGTTACGCTCTGCATCCCCGAGTTGAAAGGTAAGCTCACCGGCATGGCCTTCCGCGTGCCGACCCTGGACGTGTCCGTGGTCGACCTCACCGTGCGGACGGTGAAGGAGACCGCGCTGGACAAGATCAACGCGGCGGTGAAGGCCGCGGCCGACGGCAAGATGAAGGGCATCATGGGCTACACCGACGAGGAGGTCGTGAGCTCCGATTTCATAGGTTGCCCGCTGTCAAGCATTTACGACGCGAAGGCCTGCATCGAGCTCAACAGCCGGTTCTTCAAGCTGATTTCCTGGTACGACAACGAATACGGATACTCGTGCCGCGTCGTGGACCTGATCAAGTACATGGCCGCCAAGGACGGATTGCATTAGGACCGGGGCGGTCTAACATACTGGCATTCACGCACGGCCCGTCCGCGTCGGAGGACGGGCCGTCTTCGATTTTCGAGCGACAGGTGACCGGATGCCCAAGAAATCGGTGCGCGATCTAAACGTCCGGGGGCGGCGGGTTTTCATCCGGGCCGACCTGAACGTGCCGCTCGACAAGCAGCTCAACGTCACCGACGACCGCCGGATTCGCATGTTCCTGCCCACGCTGGAGCACGTGCTCCGACAGGGCGGGCGGGCGATCGTGACGAGTCACCTGGGACGGCCGACGGGCAACCCGGCCGAGGACGCCAAGTTCTCGCTCAAGCCCGTGGCCGAGCGGATGAGCCAGCTTCTGGGCCAGCCGGCCGCGTTCGTGCCGAAGGTGCTGGGGCCGGAGGTCGAGGCCGCGGTCGCGAAGCTTGCGGACGGCCAGGTGTTGCTGCTGGAAAACGTCCGCTTCCACAAGGGCGAGGACATCATCGACAAGGCCAAGAAGAACCCGGACAAGCAGCTCACGCCCGCACAGGACGCCCAGCGGCTGGAGTTGGCGCAGGGGTTGGCAAAGCTGGGCGAAATGTACGTCAACGACGCGTTCGGCACCTGTCACCGCAAGCACGTGAGCATGTACGACGTGCCCAAGCTGCTGCCGCAGGGCACCCGCGTCATGGGCTTCCTGGTCGAGAAGGAGCTGAAGTACCTCGGCGACGCACTTCAGTCGCCGCAGCACCCCTTCGTCGCCGTCCTCGGCGGGGCCAAGGTCAGCGACAAGATCGGCGTCATCGAAAACCTGCTGCAGCGCGTGGACCACGTCCTGATCGGCGGGGCCATGACGTTCACGTTCTGGGCGGCGCAGGGCAAGAGCGTGGGCAAGAGCCTGTGCGAGCACGACAAGCTCGACGTGGCCCGGAACCTGTTGGCCAAAGCGGGCGGCAAGCTGCACCTGCCGGTGGACGCGGTCTGTGCGGCGGAGTTGAAGGAAGGCGTGGCGACGAAGCTCTGCGCCGGCGAGGTCCCCGCGGACCTGATGGGGCTCGACGTGGGGCCAAGGACGATCGAAGCGTTTGGGCAGCTCATCAGCTCGGCCCGGACGATCGTGTGGAACGGCCCGCTCGGCGCGTTTGAGACCAAACCCTTCGAAGTCGGCACCTTCGCGCTGGCGAAGATGATCGCCGACGCCACCGCACGCGGGGCCGTGTCCGTCATCGGCGGCGGCGATAGTGCCGCAGCGGTCGAGCAGGCCGGCCTGGCGGCGCGCGTCACGCACATCAGCACCGGCGGCGGCGCGTCGCTCGAGTTTCTGGAAGGCAAGAGCTTCGGCCCGATCGAGGTGCTGGA
This sequence comes from uncultured Phycisphaerales bacterium, assembly GCA_903914415.1. Lineage (GTDB taxonomy): Bacteria > Planctomycetota > Phycisphaerae > UBA1845 > Fen-1342 > Fen-1342. The sequence goes on from CAIWOY010000156.1 coordinate 15,968, forward strand.
CGACGCGTAAGGAGTGCTCAGCGTTCGGGGTTCAGGACTCAGCGTGGAGGTAGCTCGCACAATTCGGATTGCCCCTTCCGTGCTGGACGCCGACTTCGGCCGGCTGGCGGAGCAGATCGCCACCGTCGAGGCCGCGGGGGCCGACGCCCTGCATTTGGACGTGATGGACGGGCATTTCGTGCCGAATCTATCGCTGGGCGTGCCGGTGGTCGCCGGCATTCGGCGACACACGCAGCTCTTCCTCGACACGCACCTGATGATCACCGACCCGGGCAAGTACGCGCCCGCCTTCGCCGACGCGGGCGCCGGCAGCATCACGTTTCACATCGAGACGGTGGACCAGCCGCGGCAGTTGATCCGCCAGATCCGCGCGCTGGGGGTGAAGGTCGGCGTATCGCTAAACCCGGGCACCCCTGCCGAGGCCGTGCTGGACGTGCTCGAACACGTGGACATCCTGCTGGTAATGACCGTGTGGCCGGGCTTCGGGGGGCAGCGCTTCATGGGCGAATGCCTCGAGAAAATCGCGGTGCTGGCTAAACGCATGCGGCCCGAGCAGTGGCTCGAGGTGGACGGCGGCATCACAGTCGAGATGGCGCCGCGGGCCGTCGCCGCGGGCGCGAACACGCTCGTCGCGGGCTCGGCGATCTTTGGCACGCCCGACCCCGCCGCGGCGCTGCACGCCCTGCGACGAGCCGCGACGGGCGCTCCACGGAAGGCGGAACAGACGGCATGACGGTCGTCCTGATACCCTGCGGGGCCACCGAGTGGTACGACGAGGGGCGGCTGCTCGGCCGCGTCGAGTTGTCGCTGACCGAAACCGGACAGCGGCGGTGCGCCGAGTGGGTCGAGCGCCTTCGGCCCCTGGGCGTGCAGCGCATCCTGCACGGCCCCGATGAGCTCGGGGCGCAGACGGCGGCGTACCTGGCGCGGCAGCTCTCGATCCCGACGAAGGCCGTGGACGACCTGTGCGAGGTGGACATCGGGCTGTGGGCCGGGCTGACCGAGGCGCAAGTGAAGAGCCGGTTTCCCTCGGCGCACCGCGAACTTGGGGAATCGCCCCTAAACGTGCATCCGCCCGAGGGCGAGGACCTTGCGCACGCCGCCCATCGCCTGGCCGTCTGCCTGCACCGGCGGATCAAGAAGAACGCGACGGCCACGGTCGGCATCGTGCTCCGCCCGCTCGCGTTCGTGTTGGCCCGGTGGGCACTGGAAGGACGCGCGCCCGATGATGTGTGGGACGCCGCGCGCTCGGCGACGGAGCCCGTGGTCCTGGAATACGGAAGCCCACCGCCGCCGGCTCCGACCAGTGAATGAGGCGCGGTCCCGGCGGAGGAGAAGCCATGCCTGACAAACCGGACGCCGCCAGCCAGGTTCGCCGCAACGTCGACGTGCCGGAGGGGCTCTGGATCCGTTGCGTGCAGTGCGGGGCGATGATCTACCGGCGAATCCTGGAAGAGCAGCTGCACGTGTGCCCGGAGTGCGACTATCACTACCGGATGGACGCGCAGTCGCGGATCGCGCAACTGAACGACCCCGGGACGTTCGAGGAATTCCTGCGCGGCCTCGAATCGTCCGACCCGCTCGACTTTTCCGACCGGATCACCTACCGCGAACGCCTCGCGCAGGCCAAGGTGCAGGCCGGCGACAGCGAAGCGATCGTGGTCGGCAAGGGCTTCATCAAGGGCCGCCCGCTGATCATGGGCATCATGAACCCCAACTTCATCATGGGCTCGATGGGCGCGGTCGTCGGCGAAAAGGTCGCCGCCGCCGCCGAGCGGGCCCGCAACGAAAGCCTCCCGCTGCTGATGGTCACGTGCAGTGGCGGCGCCCGCATGATGGAGGGCATGGTCTCTTTGGCGCAAATGGCGAAGACGTCCGCGGCGATCGCGGAGCTGGACGCCTCGGGCGGCCTGTACATCGTGGTGATGACCGACCCGACCACCGCCGGCGTGGCGGCCAGCTTCGCCTTCCTGGGCGACGTGACGCTGGCCGAGCCGGGGGCGCTGATCGGCTTCGCCGGCCCGCGCGTGATCGCCAACACGATCAAGGCAACGCTGCCGGAGGGCTTCCAGCGGGCCGAGTTCATGCTGGAGCACGGCTTCATCGACCGGATCGTGCACCGGCGCGACCTGCGCAGCGAGATCGCCCGGATCATCGACTACTGCAACAAATAGGATCGCCGATGCTGGCCGCGTTCCAATGGCCGTCCACCCGTGGGGAATGGCTGCTGTTGCTGTTCGGCATGTCCGGGCAGTTTGTGTTCTTCATGCGCTTCGCCGTGCAGTGGTTCGCGTCGGAGCGCCGTGGCCGCAGCCATATCCCGGTGGCGTTCTGGTACCTGAGCCTGGTGGGCGGGGGGATGACGCTTGTCTACGCGTGGCTGCGGAACGACCCGGTCTTTATTCTCGCTCAGGCGCTGGGCCTGCTCATTTACGTCCGCAATCTCATGCTTATCTATCGCCGGCACGCGCGCGTGCAGGACCGCCGTCGGCAGCGCACGCTGATCGCCGATGGGGAGCAACTCGAAGAAGCAACCGCCGTGCCGCCGCCCGAGGCGTAGCCGGACGCAGATCGCACGCTACGGCAGGATCGTGACGGTCGACTTGCCCGGCATCATGAGTTTGTACACGAACGCCACGTCCTCGTTGTGCATGCGGATGCACCCTAGCGAGACGGCTTTGCCGATCGACTCGGGCTCGATCGTGCCGTGGATGCCGTAGCCGCTGTGACCGACGGCCTCGCCCTCCACGCCCTCCAGGCCGATCCAGTGCTCCCCGAGCGGGTTGTTGGGGTCGTCCGCGGCGATGATGCGCTTGTCGGAAGCGGACGGCGCCGGGTAGTAGGTCGGGTTTTCGAGCCGCTCCTTGACGCGCCACACGCCCTCGGGCGTACCGTTCTCCACCCCGAGGGCGACGCGATAACTGCGGACGAACACGTCGCCCAGGTACACGTCCATGCGGAACTTGGACTTGTAGATCTTCGCGTGAAACGGCCCCCGCACGACCTTGATCTTCTGGTCCGCCCGCAACCCCCGCGCGTCGCGAATCCCGTTGATGGTCATGAGCACCTCGGCCGGCACGTCGAGCTTGCGGCCGATGTGGATCAGCACATCGCCCGGTTGGACGACGTACGTGCTCACCAACGGATCATTCGGATCGGCCTTGCTGCCGAAGACCGTCTCGTCCGCGATCCGCGCGAGCAGCGCCCGTACTTCGGTGTCTTCCGCGTCGCCCAGCCGGCCTTTGAGCAGGCTGTTGAGCTGCGCCCGGGCTTCGAGCACCTGGCCGGAAGCGTGCAGCTTGCGGGCCGCCTCGATCGTCGTGTTCCCGGTGCGCGTGTCGCTGGTCGCCCGCCCGGCGGTGGGGTCGAGGCCGCCGGACGGCTCGGCCGGCGCCGGGGCCGACTGCGTCACGGGCCGCAGCACCGGGCGCGCGGCGACCGGTTGGGTCGGGACCGGCGCAGAGGCCGCCGGCCGGACCGGTTGCTCATCCGCCGCCAGCGTGAAGTCGCTGCGCACCGGTTTGGGTTGCGCCGCGTCGACGGCCGGCTTGATCGCGCCGCGGAGCGCGCCGGCCTCGGGCTTCGCGGCTACGGGCTGGTCGGGTCCCGCCGCGCCGGAGCGCACGCCGGGGCGCGCGCGCAGATACCACCAGCCCCCGCCGGCCGCTGCGCCGACGACCACAACCAGACCGAAGACGACAAGAGGAGTACGCGAAGTCCTGCGTCCATAGCCGTACCGCACAATGCCACCTCCTGGGCTCCTGTGCGCCCGACCGGGAGGATACCGCGTTTTCCCCCGCCGGGCTATGCCCGGGCGCTGCGGGCCAGCCCGACTCGCGGTACACTCCGCCGTACACTGGAGGCTCAGCGAGGTTCGCATGGAGGCGAAACACGTCAGCCCGGCGGTCGGCGATGAGGAGCCGTGCTCGCCGCGCTTCGTGCAGTCGCTCGCGGGGTTTCGCGTCTATCAGAACGTCGAGCTGGGGCTGTCGCCCGCCACGGTCGAGGCGTACCGGCGCGACCTCCGCCGTTTCGGCGCGTTCCTGCATCAGCGCCGGATTGACGACTGGTCAACGCTGTCGCCCGAGCTGATCCAGGATTACCTCGTCGAACAGAGTGAGCTCGGCCACAAGGAAACCACGCTGGCGCGCCGGGTGGTCGCCCTGCGGATGTGGCTGCGCTGGCTGCACCTGACCCGTCAGATCGCGCTGGATTTCACGTCGCTGGTCGAGTTGCCGAAACGCTGGCAGCGCCTGCCGCTGGTGCTCAACCTGGACCGGACCGTCGAGCTGGTCACGTCGCCCGACCCCGAGCACCCGCTCGGCCTGCGCGACCGCGCGATCCTGGAGCTGTTCTACGCCAGCGGACTGCGCGTCAGCGAACTGTGCGGGCTGCGGGAGGGCGACGCGAATCTGACCGCCGGCTACGTCCGCTGCCTGGGCAAGGGCCGGAAAGAGCGCGTGACCCCGGTCGGCAGCAAAGCGCGCGACGCCCTGACGGCCTACCTCGAGCATTCCCGTCCCAAGCTGCTCGAAGAGGGGCTCCGACGCGGGCGCTACAAGCTGCCGCTGACCCGGGCCGTGAGGGCCACGTTGCCCCTGTTCCTATCGCGCACCGGCGGACCGATCGAGCGGACCGCGGTGTGGCGGCTGGTGCGGCGCGAGGCCCGGCGAAGGGGCATCGCGGGCAAAGTCAGCCCGCACACGCTGCGGCACAGCTTCGCGACGCACCTGCTCGAGGGCGGCGCCGACCTCCGCGTCGTCCAGGAGCTGCTCGGGCACGCCAGCATCAGCACCACCGAGATCTACACGCACGTGCAGACCAAGCGGCTCCAGGAGATCCACGCGCGCTGTCACCCGCGGGGGGCGGAGCAGTTGCGCCGGCAGAAGGAAGGCCGGCCCTGAACGCGGCCCGCGAACCCATGTTCGGACTACACCAGGACGAAATCGACCGCCGGTTTATGCAGCAGGCCCTGGAGCTGGCCCGCCGCGCGCTGGACAGCCACGACGTGCCTGTCGGCGCGCTCGTCGTGCACGAATCCCGCGTGATCGGGCGCGGGTACAACCAGCGCGAGAAGCTGCACGACCCGACCGCCCACGCCGAGATGATCGCGCTATCGGCGGCGGCGGAATACCTCGGCCAGTGGCGCCTGGACGACTGCACGCTGTACGTGACCCTGGAGCCGTGCACGATGTGTGCGGGAGCGCTGGTCCTGGCGCGCCTGCCGCGGCTGGTCTACGCCGCCGCCGACCCCAAGGCCGGCGCCTGCGGCTCGCTGTTCGAGATCACGCAGGACGCGCGGCTCAACCACCGCGTCGAGACGACGGCGGGCGTGCTGGCCGAGCCGGCCGCGGAGCTGCTGCGCGAGTTCTTCCGCAATCGCCGGGCGCAGGGCGACAAGTAACGCGCTGATCGAACATCAGCCTGCACAGGGGCGGCAAACCTGCGCGACAACGCGCCGCGGGAGGGCGAAGCTCCCGCTGAGCCGCGGCTCGGCAAGCGCCTCGCCCTCCGGCGACACTTCGGCGCCGGCGGGGACATTTGCGGGCCGCGGGCCGCCCGCCGTATAGTGCCCGAGGTAATGTGCGCTGCCAGATGTAACCGCGACCAACCCAGCGGCACCTTCCGGGGTTTCCGTCTGATACTGTGCGGCGCGGCCCTGCTCGTCGCCGGCTGCGAGCAAATGATGCGGCAGACCGACCGCGACGTCGCGACCATGATCCGCGAGCGCCAGCGGGCCGCGCTCGGCGGCACCGCCCGCGCGGAGGCCGGCTCGCCGGAGCTGCCGCCCTCGCCCGACCGGTCCGTCCGCGCCCACGCTCCCCGCCCCACGACGCGCGTCATCCCGCCGGACTTTGCGCCCATAACGACGCAGCCAGCGTCGGCACCCGCGTCGCAACCCGTCGCCGACGCGCTGGCCGCGCCGGCGCCCGCCCCGACGCCGGCCACCCGGCGGGAGCGGGTCTTCACGCTCACCGACGCCCTGGGCTACGCGCAGCAGTACCAGCGCGAATACCAGACCGCCAAAGAGGAGCTGTATCTCGTCGCGCTGGCCCTCTCGCTGGAGCGCCACCTGTGGACGCCCATCTTCGCCTCGCAATTCCAGACCGTGTACGGCAACTACGGCGAGGCCCGCAACTTCGACCAGGCCATGCGCTTCGTCGCCGACCTGTCCGTGTCGCAGCGTCTGCCCTACGGCGGCGAGGTCACGGCGAAAGCGATCAGCACGCTGATTCGCGACGTGAAGCAGGCGATCACCGCCTCGGAGGGGAGCAACATCGCGCTGGGGCTCAAAGTGCCGCTGCTGCGCGGCGCCGGCCACGTCGCCCAGGAGAACCTGATCAAGCTGGAACGCGAGCTGACCTACGCGGTGCGGGTCTTCGAGCGCTATCGGAGGCAGCAGCTCGTCAACGTGGCCCAGGCCTACTTCGATCTGTTGCGCGCCAAACAGCAGGTCACCGACAGCGAACAGAGCCTCGAGCGCGCCATCGAGGATTACGAGCGGGCGCGCGACATGGAGGTCACCGGCCAGCGCTCGGCACTCGATACGCAGCGGGCCGAGCTCGCCATGCTCGACGCCCGCAACACCGTCGAACAGACGCGGGAGAGCTTCCGCGCCCAAACCGACCAGTTCAAGCTGAAGATCGGCATGCCGCTGGACGAGGCGCTCGGCCGCGACGACCTGGAGGACATCGACACGATCGAACGCCAGATCGACGCGGGCACCTACCCGCTGCTCGCCCCGTCGCCGGCCATGCGCGACGAAGCCCGGGCCGTCACGGTGGCCTGTCGGCGCCGCCTCGACCTGCTCACCACTCACGACCAGGTGGACGACGCCCGCCGTGGCGTGGAAATCAGCCGCAACGCCATGCTGCCGAACCTGAATTGGGATTCGTCGCTCACGTTCCAGACCGACCCGCAGCGCTACAGCCTCAGCCACTTTCACGTCGACAGCGCCAACTGGCTGTCGCAGCTCACATTCGAGCTGCCCCTGGAGCGCACGGCCGAGCGCAACGCGCTGCGCGTGTCCCTGATCCAGGTGCGGGCCGCGCAACGCGCGGTCGAAGACCAGACCGAGCGCATCCGCGCCGAAGTCCGCCGCATCGTCAATCAGCTCCGCCTCCAGGAAACCGCGCTCGAGATCCAGCGGCGGAGCGTGGATGTCGCCGACCGGCAGCGCGAATTCGCCCAATACCAGTTCGAGGAGGGGAAGATCGACAACCGCGACAAAGTCGATGCGGAGCGGGCGCTGCTGGCCGCCCAAAACGCCCTCAACCAGGCCAAGACCGGGCGCTGGGGCTTGCTGCTGCAGTTCCGGCTGGCCACGGAGACCCTGCTAATCGACGAAGACGGGGTGCAGCAGCCGGAAACGGGCGCGCCACCCGATGAGGCCCGGTAGAAGCCGCGCGGCGTGCGTCAGCGGGCGAACATCTCACCGAGCGCTTCGCGGCGCAGCTCGCGGAGGCGTTGCGCCTCGGCATTGGGGCGCGTCTTGCGGTCGCCCGCGGTGGGGCAGAGCGACTCGTACGAGAACAAGGCATAGTCGCCGCCCCAATTGCGGCACAGCCGCAGTTGGTTGCGGGTTTGCGACTCGCTCTTGTGCAGGTACAGCCCGAGGCCCGGCACGATTCGCCGGCTGCGCACAAGCTGGCGGTACACGCCGATGTCAGCCTCGAACTGGTCGAGCTTCTCCGTGTACGCCATCGGCATCAGGGCGTCCACGATCCCGCTGCGCAGCCAGACCACGCTGTTCTGCAGGAAGTCGGTGTAGCCGAGCATCGGG
>CAIWOY010000157.1 GCA_903914415.1 uncultured Phycisphaerales bacterium
CGGTTGGTCTCCGCCAGGTCTTCGGAAAGGCGACGGGCGGCGGCCTGCGCGTTGGCGCGGCCCAGGGCCAGGCCGAGACTCGCCAGAAAGGAGCGGAACTCGGCGCCTTCCTCGACCAGGCGCACGCGTGCGTCGGCCTCCGAGCCGAACACGAGCCCGCCCGCGACCTCGCGGCGGTGGCAGAGCGGAACGAGCCAGAGCGGCGCTGATTCGCCGGGACGCAACGCGGGGGCCACCAAGGTCCGCACGGCCAGCGGGGCCGGCCAGGCGATGCCGTCGAGCAGTGTGGACGCATCGGCTCGCCACGCCGCCAGATCTGGCGCGATCCCCTGGGTCAGGTGCCCGTGGTCAGCGGATGCGTGGCCGACCCAGGCCAGGTCGACCGCGGCCACGTTGTCGCGGAAGCCAAAGGCCGCGAGGCACGGCCGTTGCAAGGCCGCCGCGCCGGCGCCGGCGATGGCCACGATGACGGCGAGCGGATCCGACCAATCCGTCAACTCCTGCTCGAAGCGCGTAATCGCCTGAAAGTACCGGGCCGCCGCGGCCAGCCGCCGATTCTGCGTGGACAGCTCGGCGTTCACGTGGCCCAACTCGGCGTTGGCGCGCGTCATGGCCTTGAAGTAGACCGCCGCGCTCGTCTCGCGGTCGAGGCCGAGGTGGGTCGCGTGCTCCGCCACGTCGGTGGCCAGCGGCTGGACGGCCGTCGCAACCTGCTCGGGACTCAGCCCCAGGCGTTCCGCGAGGCGCGGCGAGTGCTCATAGAAGCGGTGATTGCCGGAGTAGCCGATGCGTTGCTCGCGGGCCAGCGTATCGGCGAACTGCACCAACGCGATGAGTTGCGGTCCGGCCACGCTCGCGGGGAGCGCCTCCGCCGCGATGTGGTGAAGCCAGATGACTTCCTGCAACTGACGCGGTAGCCGCCAGCGCTCCGCCAGTCGCCGCCCGACGACCGTGTGGTCGGCACCAAGCACCGCCCGCTCGCTGTCGGCGATGTCGCCGCGGGCGTGGTCCGCCTGGCTGGCGATGCGGTCGTAGGCTTTGGGAAACACGGCGTCGAGCGTGACCTTGCCCAGGTCGTGCAGCAGCCCGGCGAGGAAGGCGTCCTCGGGGTCCACCGACAACGCCCGCCGGCCGGTGGCGAGCCGTCGCGCGGCACAGGCCACGGCCAAGGCGTGTTTCCACAACTCCCGGCGATCGAACGACCCTGGCCGGTCCGCGGTCGGCGCGCCGGAGAAACGCTCGAAAACCGTGGCCGCCAGCACGATGTTCCGCACGGTCGCGAAGCCCAACAACGACACGGCCTGTTCGAGCGTTCTCGCCGGCGTGCGTATGCCCAGCGCCGCGGACCTCGCCAACGACAGGACCTTAGCGGCCAGGGATTGATCGCTGCGCAGCAGTTGGACGACGTCAGCGGCGGCCGCCTCCGGGCCCGCCGTCACATGCAGGAGTTGCAGTACGACGGGGGGCAGCGTCGGGAGATTGTCCAGGTGGGCGAGGACAAGGTCGGGAGCGGTCAGGGTTTCGGGCACGCTGCGCCTACGCTCGTGGGCCGCTGTGGACGAGTTCCGCGATGCGGTTCACCAGGTCCTTGATGATGAAAGGCTTCTGGATGAAGTCGTCCGCACCGTCATCGAGCAGCTTCTGTACCTGGTCGCGGTCAACGACGCCCGACACGATGATGATCCGCACGTTCTTGAGGAGCTCATCGCTTCGGATAGTCCGGCAGACGACGTTGCCGTTGATGTCCGGCAGCATGTAATCGAGGACGACGACGTCGGGCCGGAACGAGCGGGTCTTGAGGCCCGCGTCGAAGCCGGTGAGGGCGGTGTCCACCTCAAACCGTCCGTCCCGCTCGAGAAGGTCGACGAGCATCTCGACGATGTTCGGGTCATCGTCCACGACCAGGACTCGAATCTTGCCCGTCTCGAGCTGATCGAGCGGGATGTTGTGCTCTTTCATGAACTGAATTAGGGCTTCCCGCGGGATGCGGCGGAAGCGGGAACCCGGGACGCGGTAGCCGTGCAGCCGCCCGCTGTCGAAACAGCGAATGACGGTCTGCTGGCTGAGCTTGCAGATGTCTGCGACCTCGCCGGTAGTGAACACGCGCTTGAGCTGGACGTGCCCGTCGCGATCGACCCTGGTCATGCCGCGGTCCACATCTTCTCCATCTTGCCTATATTAACAAGTATAGCCGATTGGGGCTGTCCTGGCAACCTTGGAATCGCCCAGGATCCTCAATTATCCACCGCATTCGGGAGCGCGCACGACGACGGGGTCGCCAGGAGACCCTTGTGGCGCCGGCTACCCCCGCTCGCGTTTTGGGCTCCGAGTCGTCGCGGCATGTTCGGCGGTGATCGTCGACCGCATCCCGCCGCGGGGGGTCCAATCTGTGCGGACGCGCATCCAGAGAGGCCGGAGGGTGGCGGCCAACTCGTCGAGGATCCGGTTTGTGACCGCCTCGTAGAAGATGCCCTGCTCGCGAAACGACTGGAGGTAGAGCTTCAGGCTCTTCAACTCCACGCACAGCCGGTCCGCAACGTACTCGATTGTGACCGTGCCGAAGTCCGGCTGCCCGGTCATCGGACAGCGGCTAGTGAATTCCGGGGCGACGTGGCAGATCACGTAGTCGCGCCGCGGCTTCGGGTTCGGGAACGTCTCCAGATGCCGCTTCGCGGTCTGGAGCGGGCGTCCTGCCTTGCGGGCCGGCATCGTGCACCTCCTGGCGGATTCGGGCTAGAATTCCGTGCCGCACTCCGGACAGCGGCGGAGCGGCAGCTTGTATAGCCGGTAGCCGCACTCCGCGCAGCGCGAAGCGGGATCGAGTCGCGGATCATCGTCCGTGGTTGTCATAGTGCAGCGCCAGCAGTCCGTGAACTGGCCTTCGATCATCTCGCCGCAGCGCGGGCATTTCCACGGCGGGCGGTTCTCGACCTTGTGTTCCCTCTGGGCGAGGTAGCGCTCCGCGATCGCGCGGGCCGCGGGCTCATCCTCCTCGTTTGCGATCCACAGCTCGGGCCAGGCGACGACGAAAGGGATGTCCCCGCCTGCGCCGGCCGGCGTCTGGTTGAGGACGACGGCCTCGATGCCCTCCTGCGCGAGCAGGCTGCGGAGGGCGTGGGCGTCCAGCGCTTCGCCGGTGTAGAGTCGCTTCACGGTGGTGTACCTTTGTGGTCTGGCTGCGGTACATTGTACCGGGGCCGGGGTCAGAACTCCGTGCCGCACTCCGGGCAGCGCCGCTCGGGCAGCCGATAGAGCAAATAGCCGCACTCGTCGCACTTCGCTTCCGGGTTGCGGCGCGGGTCGTCCTTCGGGTCGTCAAGCACGCAGTTCCAACACTCCGTGAACTGCGCGCTGATCGTCTGCCCGCACGCCGGACACTTCCACGGCTCGCGCTTGTCGGCCGCTTGCCGGCGTCCGGCCAGGAATTCAGCGACGAACTCCGCCGCCCGCGGCAGATCTTCGTCGCGGGCAATCCAGAGCTCGGCGAACGCCCGGACAAACGGGAAGCCGCCATGGGCCCGCGCGGTCGCGTCGTCCAGCACGCTGGCCTCGATGCCCTGCTCGCTCAACAGGGCCTGCGCCGCTTCAATCGTCACCGGGTTGCCTGCGCAGAGGCGTCTCATGGCCCCATACCTATCGACCCTGGTAGCGTATCTGCGAATCGTGCCCGCGACTACCCGTCGCGGCGCAAAGGAACCCGCGCCGCGAGCGAATTCAACTGTGGACGGTGCGCCGCGGGCGTTCCGGAAATGCGGCGGGTTTGTAATTCGCGCTAGTGCTGGCATGGATTACACTTAACCAAGATGGAAGCTCCACGCGGCGGCATTCTGAGCAGACTGGCCGAGAAGGCCCTCGGCTGGGTCGTCCTGGGTCTGCTGATTGCGCTCGGCGTCGCGATCTGGCAGATGGGTCCGGACCGCCGGATGGCGATCTGGAATGCGACCTGGCGGACCGCGCTGTGGATCGCCATCGCAGCCACGGTGCCCTGGATCACGCGCTTCTTCGTCAAGCGCATCCTGGAGATCGGCTCGAACTGGGCCGGCGTCGTGCTGCTGGCGGCGCTAACGCTGGTAGATGCGGTGGCCGGGCTGATTCTCTTGCGCGGCTGGCCCGCGGGCGGCTGGGGCTGGCTGGCGGCGCTCGCGGCGCTGGCGCTCGCGGGAACGTATAATTACCTGGTGACCGAATACCTGTCCGAGCAGACAGGCGGGTAGGCGGGCGAGGCCATGACGACCAAGTACCAACCCGGCGTGCGCGTCAGCGAATACGTGCTGGAGCAGTGCATCGGCGCAGGCACGTTCGGCGAGGTCTGGCAAGCCCGGCACCACGTCTGGGATAACGAGCGCGTCGCCGTCAAGCTGCCCACCGAGCCCGAGTACGTGCGCTACTTGCAGCGCGAGGGGGTCGTCGTGCACGGCCTGCAGCACCCGAATATCGTCCGGGTGCTCGGGCTGGACCCGTACGCCGACCCGCCCTACCTGGTCATGGAACTCGTCAAGGGACCGTCGCTGCGTCAGGTCATCGCCGACCACCCGCAGGGAATGCCGGTGGACGCCGCACTGCTCGTCCTGCGCGGCGTGCTCCGCGGACTGGCCGCCGCCCATGCGGCCCAGATCGTGCATCGCGACCTCAAGCCCGGCAACGTGCTGCTGCATCTGGATGACCGGCCGCTGGCGACGCTCGCGCTGGACGACGTGAAGATCGGCGATTTCGGCCTCGGCGTGGGCAACGCCGACACGCTGCGCTCGATGGTCGTGCAGTCGGCGTCGATGGAGCGCGATGCGCAAAGCGGTGCGATCGCCGGCACGCTCGCTTACATGGCGCCCGAGGTGCGCGACGGCGGACAAAACCCGGACGCGCGCGCCGATCTCTACGCCGTCGGCGTGATCCTCCACGAGATGCTGACCGGCGAGCGCCCCGCAGGCGCCGAGTTGCCCGGCACGCTGCGGGCCGGCATGCCCGCCGCGCTCGACGAGGTCTTCCGGCGGCTATACACCCGCTACGACCGGCGCTATGAGAGTGCCGAAGCCGCGTCCGGCGACCTCGACACGCGGCTACGCCCTTCGCCACGCGATGGGCCGCCGGCGCACCGGGTCGCGCTGCCTACGGAGCGGGCCGCGCCGCCGCACCGCCGTGGCCACGAGCTTACGCACTGCCCCGGCTGCCGGCGGCCGGTGGAGGCGGAGGACCAGTTCTGCGTCGCGTGCGGCTTCCAACTGGCGGCCCAGGTGCTCCGCTGCGCTTCGTGCGGCGGCTATCCGGGGCTGCAGGATCGGTTCTGTATTTTCTGCGGGGCGGCCCTCGCGTCGACCGAGGCGTGATCCGCGATGATTCTGGGCGACCTGATCATCATCGGCGGGCTGCTGATCTTCGGCATGGTCGGCGTGTTTGCCCTCGTGCTGGAGGCCCTCTGGCGGATGCTGCGCTTCGCGGCCCGCCCATTCACGCGGGCCGAGCCCCGCGCCCAGCGACAGGAGCGCACCGTTTGCACCCGCCCGGTGCGCCTGTGCGCAAACCCGCAGTGCGGCTATCTGAACCCGGACAACGCGCGGTTCTGTGCCCGCTGCGGCCGACCGCTCGAAGACAGCGACGTTGACAACTATGGATGAACGCAGCCGGCAGCGACAATTCGAGGAGCAGTTCCTCCGCCAGCTCCAAACCCGCGCCAAGGCGGTGCTGCGGCGGGGCGTTCCGGCCGACCGGTTCGAGCTGGAGACCCTGCCGGACGGCATCGACGCGGTCCGGGCGACGCTGACGCGGCTCCAGCGCCCCGAGCGGGACCTGCTCGAAGCGCTGCCGGGCACGCGCGCCCAGCAATACCGCTTCAAACGCCGGGTGTTCGGACCGTTCTACGCCACCGTGGCCCGGGTGCGGGCACAGGTGCTCGCGCCGCTGGACGTGCTGCTCTCCGGCGGGACGCCGGGGCCGGTCGGGCGCGAGCAGGTGCTCGACGCGCTGGCCCGCTACGAACTCTTGCCGCAACGCGAGCGGCCGACGGGGGTGGTGTTTGCCAGCGCGACAGGGTTCACCGCCGAAGCCCGCGCGCTGGTTCATCGCGGTGCGTCGCCGGCCCTGGTTCTGCTGGGTGGGCGGGCGGACGGCGGGTGGGACGTCGAACTGTCCGACGCGGTCCGCCGCAGCGGCTGGGTCAAGCTGTTCGAGCTGGAGTCGCAGGACGAGCAACTCAGGCGACTGATGTATCATCTGGAGCAGAACGTCGGCCAACTCGAGTCGCGCGGGCTATCGGTCACGGAATTGGCCGAGGCGCTGGGCGTGCCCGCCGGGCGGACGGAAGCGCTGGTCCGCCAGGCGTGCCGGCATGATTCGCGCTTGCTGACGGTCGTGCATGAGGGCACGATTCACATCTGTCGCAGTCCACTGTCACAAGAGGGCGACACGATGAGCCTGTGGAGCCGAATACGGAAGCTGCTGCGGATGAGGCCGACCGCGGCCGAGCGTGTGCGCGAGTTGACCGCCCAGCGCGTCAAGCTGGAGCAGGACCGGCACGAGCTGGATCAGCGGCTCGGTGCGTTGGAAAAGGACGAGCGCGAGACCGTCGAGCAGGGGGCTGCCGCCAAGACCGATGTCGAGAAGAAGCAGCTCGCCGGCCGGCTCGTGCGGACGCGGCGGGAGCTGCGGCGCGTGCAGGCGCAAGCCACCGTCCTGACGCAGCAGATCGACATTATCGGCACGCACATCCATCATCAGACGCTGGCGGAACAGGGCAAGCGTGTAGCGTTGCCGAAGGCGGAGGAGCTGACGAAGGAGGCGGCCGAGGCCGAGCAGGTGATCGCGGAACTGGCCGCGAACGCCGATTTGGCCGCCAGCATCGAGGTCGGCGCCCAAACGCCGCTGATGGCCGAAGAAGAAGCGGCCATTCTGGAAGAATTCAAACAGGCGGCGAGCCAGCGGGCGACGGCCGAGGAGCCGACGAAGGCCGCCCCCGAGCGAGCGACCGTGAAAGAGCCGCCTGCGGCGACGCCGACGGACAAGACGAAGGCGCGGCCGGAGATGACGTGAGGGCCGGGAGGTTGAGAGCTACCGATGAACTTCTTCGACTGGCTGACGACCAAGCGCAAGACGCTGACGACGATGAACGCGGCCGAGCTGCGCGCCCAGGAAATGCTGCTGACCAACGAGCGCGACCGCATGCAGGCCCGCATCCGCAAGCTCGCCGCCGACAAGCAGAAGCTCGTCGAGCAGGGGGCGAAAGAGAAGACGCCGGAGATGCGGCGGACCTACGCCCAGCAGTTTGACCTGCAGCACACCGAGCAGATGATGGTCGCCCGGCAACTCAACATCCGCAGCAAGGAGCTGCTGACGGTCTCGCGGCTGCGGATGCTGCGCGAGAACGCGTCGGCCAGCCGGCTCGCGGACGCCGGCCGCATCACGATCCGCGAGGGCGACCTGGCGACGATCGCGCGGCTGATCGAGAGCGATTCGGTGTCGTCCGAGGTCTACCAGGAGCGGCTGGACGAGATCCTCGCGCTGGGCCAGGCCGCGGACGAGGGGGCCGCCGGCCTTTCGCCCGCGGGGCAGGAGCTGATGAAGATCTGGAGCGACCTGGACGCCGGTCTGATCAAGGACACGCAGACGGCGTACGACGAGGCGGAGCGGCGCGTGCGGGAACGCGGGGCCGCGGAGGCATAGCTATGGCGTTGTTCAAGAGCAGCGACGAGCGTCGCCTCGAGCGCGACATCAAGATTCGGCAGGGCATCCGCCGGATTGAGAAGGCGATCTCCGAGCAGAGCAAGTTCTCCGACGAGTTCGTCAAGAACGCCCGGCACGCCAAGCAGATCGGCGACCAGGCGAGCTACCAGTTCGTCCGCAACTCGCTCCGGAAGACGGCGACGATCAAGAAGCTGCTCGAACGGCAGCTCCTGGCGGTCAAGAACGCTCTGCTCATCAAGCGGCAGGCCGAGGCGTCCGCCGATTTCGCCAACGCGATGAAGCTGATGGCGGGCGAGGTTAGCCGGCTATACGGCGAGACGAACCTGATGAAGACGCAGATGGACTGGGAGAAGGCGATGGCCCAGTCGCAGACGATGGAAGAGCGGATGACCCTGTTCCTCGACGGCATGGAGGAAGGCGCCGCCGCCGACGTGGCCCAGGCCGCGACCGAGGCGGTGAGCGACGAGGAGATCGACCGGATGATCGCGGCGGAAGAGCAGGTCGAGCAGGCCCGCGAGACGCAACAGATCAGCGTGCTGCGGGCGGAGCTGAATGCGCTGAAGGGCGAGGGGCAGAAGGAGACGAAGTGACCACATCCGTGCGGTTGGTCGGTGAGCGGCATGCTGGCAATGGCCACCCGCCGGCACTGCCGTGGTGTGGCGCTATCTTGCAGGCGTCGGACAACAAGACTGGCCGGAGAAGGAGAGGTCGGTAGATGGCATTCCAAAATCGTACGCTCACGAAGAAGGTAGGGAAGGGTGAGTGCGCGTGGTGTGGATGGCGTGCGGGCCGGCGTTTCGCGTGTCATATCATCGATGAGGGGCCGGAGAGGGAGTGGAACGCGATTTCCCTCTGTCCGAACTGCTCGACCGTCTTTGATGAGAAGGTCCGGCCGATGCTCTGGAGGGCGTTGACCGAGTGGCAGCGCCTCCCGGGGGTCAAGGGACTTCCGGATTCGTGGCGAAAAGACAACAAACTCACTCGGAGCGCCGAGTAGGTTGGGTTCGGTCCGGGTTTTGCATCGCGAACGCGACGGTCAGCGCCCGGCGGACATGAAGGGTCGACCGTGAGTTCGACAAGGCCAACATCAGCGCGGATATCCGACGAGCAGCTCGCCCAAATCGTGAGGCGACTCGTGGACGTGCTAGCCCCGCGGGCCATTTACGCGTTCGGGTCCCAGGTCTATGGCACCCCGACGCCGGACAGCGACCTTGATCTTCTGGTTGTCCTGTCCGACAACACCCCGTCGATGTGGGAGCTAGGGAAGCTCGGCTACGCGTGCCTGCATGGCCTGGGCCTGCCCGTTGAGCTCCACTTCGCCACGGAGACCAAGTTCCAACGCTTCAGCAGCGTGGTCGGGAGCCTGCATCGCGAGGTCCGGCAGAAGGGCAGAGTGTTGTATGCCGCCTAAAGACGAGCTCGCACGCGCTTGGCTGGTCAAGGCCCGCAACGACCTGATTCTGGCGCGGCACGCACTGGCCTCTGATCCGGTGGTTCCCGACGGCGCGTGCTTTCACGCTCAGCAAGCGGTGGAGAAGGCGTTGAAGGCCGTGCTCGTCGCGCGGGAGATCGAGCCGCCGCGCACGCACGTGATCGAGATGCTGCTGAGCCGGTGCGGCCCGATCGACCCGCGGCTGGAGCTGCTTGGACCGCAGTGCGCCTGGCTGACCGAGTTTGCCGTGGCCGGGCGCTATCCCGACACGGAGTGCGAGCCCACCATCGAGCAGGCCCGCGAGGCGTTGGCTGTCGCGGAGCAAGCCTGTGCGATCATCCTGGAGACCATGCCACCCGAGGTTCGTCCCTGAATGCCGGCTACCTTCGCCACATTCAAGCGTCTGAAGGACAAAGGCCTCGCCGCCTTGCGCGAGGGGGACTACGTCGCGGCCAAGCCGTACCTGATCCAGGCTGCCGAGTGCATGATCGAGATTTCCGAAGCCAACAAAGACCCGGCCCAGCGCGGCGAGCAGGAGACGTACGCCAAGGAACTGCTTGAGCTCGCGAAAGACTGCGACCGGCGGGCGGCGCGGGGGCCGGGCGGCGGCGGGCGGCGGGACCGGGCGCGGGACGGCGAGGAAGCCGAGACCAAGGCCGACGACTGGATTGTCCGCGAGAAGCCGAACGTCAAGTTCGCCGACATCGCCGGCCTCGACGACGTGAAAGGCGAAATCCAGCTCAAGATGCTCTACCCGTTCCAGCACCCCGACCTCGCCGAGCGCTACGGCATCACCGTCGGCGGCGGCGTGCTGCTTTTCGGCCCGCCCGGCACCGGCAAGACGATGTTCGCCAAGGCGATCGCGGCCGAACTGGACGCGACCATGTTCGTCATCAGCCCGGCCCAGATCATGAGCAAGTGGGTCGGCGAGGCCGAGCAGAACATCAAGAAGCTGTTTGAAGCCGCCAAGGCCGAGCCCAAGTCCGTCATCTTCATGGACGAGGTCGAGGCGCTGGTGCCGCGGCGCCGCGACCAGCAATCGACGGTCATGCAGCGCGTCGTGCCGCAGATTCTCCAGGAAATCGAGGGCTTCGACCGCAAGAGCGACCGGGCGCTGATGTTCCTCGGTGCGACCAATGAGCCGTGGAGCCTCGATCCGGCGATGCTGCGGCCCGGGCGGCTGGACGCGAAGATCTATGTGCCGCTGCCCGACGCCGAGGCCCGGTTCAAGCTGTTCGAGATTTACCTGGGCAAGCGCCCGGTGGCGGACGACATCGATTTTTCGAAGCTGGTCGAGCTGACCGCCGGCTACAGCGGAGCGGACATCAAGGCGCTGGCCGAGCGTTCCGCAAGTCGCCCGTTTTTGGAATCGGTGGCGGGGGCTACGCCGCGTAACATAAACATGGCGGACATGCAGGCGGTGCTGGCGGAGATGCCGCCGTCGGTCGGCCAGCGCGACGTGGCGAAGTTCGAGCAGTGGGCGACGGAGAATTAGGAGTTATGAGTGGCGAGTAACGAGTTGGCATCACGCGGCTCCTAACTCGTTACTCGCTACTCTTAGTTCGTTACTTCCGGGCGTGCGATGGTTGCTGGACCGCTGAAACGACTGAATGACCCGCAAGTAGTCGCCCTGCGTTGCCGCGGCGACGCCTGGCCGCGGAGCCTCCTGTCCGCGACACTCATCCCGGACACGTGGATGGGGCTGGTCGTGCACGCGGACGGACGGCGGCGCTTCGTCCCCGCGGGCGAAGACCCGCAGGCCCAGCGCGACGACACGCTCGTGCTCGTGCGCAACCGGGCCATCACCGTTCCGCTCGCGCTGGCCGATGTCCGGGCCGCAGACGATCACGGCGTGCAGGCGAATATCGAGTTGCTGGTGCGCTGGCCGACGCGGGATGACGACCTGGCCGCGTTGCACACCACGCTGCTCGGCGAGCCCGAGCTGACGCTGACCGGGCTGACGGAGGCGGTCACGAAAGCCGGCGCGCCGGCCGCCCTGCGCGCGTTCATTCGCGAAACACCCGCCCGGCAGCTCGTGGATGAGGACCAGCGCGACGCGCTGCTCGCACACCTGCGCGGCGAGTTGCGGGATTTTCTGTTTTCGGCCGGGGCGCTGCTGGAACGTCTCGGCGCGGCCGCTTTCACGAGCCGCACGCTCGCCGAGCAAGATGCGCTCCAGCGCGACGCCGCCCGCCGCACGAAATCGCTTGAAGCCCGCGGCGTGGTCGAACGCGCCGCGCTCGCGGTCACGCATCGGCGGCTGGATGACCTGAGCACGATCCTCGCGAAGCTGAAGGCCGCCGCCGCAGTCGACGGCGGCTTGCAATGGCGCCAGCTTCTGCCGACGTTGACGCCCGGGGAGCGCGGCCGGCTGCTGGAAAATCTCTGGCGCCTTACGCCGGATCGGGAAGTCGCCCGCGCGATCGTAGTCCTCACTAGCCAGGCGTGCGCGTGGCTCGACCCTGCACAGCCGAACGCGATCGCGGAGCACTGCGACTTGCCGTCGAACCTGGGCGGGCTGCGCTCGGTGACGTATGACGCCGGGCACGGGTGGCTGCTGATCGGAGCCGCGACGGGCGTTTGGGCCGTATCCGCCGCGGATCGAACCGTCGCACGCCGCTACACGGTTCCCGACGCCGGGAAAACCACGACCGGCTTCAACGCAGCCGTGATCGCCCGCGATCGGCTGGTGGCGACGCATTCCCAGCTCGGCTGTTGGGCGTGGCGACTGGACGACCCGAGCACGCCGGAGGCACTGCTGCGCCCCAGCGCCGGCGTGCCAAAGACGGTGCGGGCTGCGACCGTCACGACGGACGGCCACGTGCTCTTCGGTGCGGACGATGAAGTGCATGTGATCGCACCCACCGGCGAACCGCGCCGCACGCTGTCCATCGGCCGCGGCGCGGTGCATGACATCGCCGTGCTGGATCGAACCGTTTACGTGACCACGTCGGACGGGTTGGTCCTGGAGGATTGTTGGGACACGCCGAACGTGTGGCAGGTGCTGCATCGCCGGGCCGAGCCGATCGAGTCCGTCCACGCCCGGCGCTGGGACGATCTGGTCGAGTTGGTCATTCCCGCCGGCGCGGACGGCCTGCTCGGAATCTACGGCGACGAAGGCTTGGTCGCGCGGCTGCTGACCGCGACGACGCCGATCCGCCGGGCCTGGGCCTGCGACGACACGCTCGTCGGCCTTTCGGAGAATCGCGACCGCCTCGTCGTGTCTAATGCGAACCTGCCGGAGCGCACCGGCGTCGACGTGCCGCTGGCCCGGCTGCTGGGTCGCTCGCTTCAGGACGCGTGCATCGTCACAGCGCGCGCCGGGGAGCATCGGCCTCCGGCCGGTGCGAATGAAAGCGCCGCAGGGGACACCACATGAGCAGCGTGCCGAACGAAACCGGGGCGCGCACGTGCGGCCGTTGCGGGCGCACGACCAAGGCCCGCGACGGGGTGCCGCCGCGCTACTGCGCCACCTGCGGGCAGGCGCTCGGCGCCTGGCCGGGACGCGTGCGCCACCGCTTTGCACCGCCGGCCCGCGTGCCAGGGAGCGCCGTTGCCGCTCTGGCCCTCGGCTTCTGCGCCTTCATTCCGTTCATCGGCCTTCCACTGGGCTTCTTCGCGCTCGCGCTGCGCGGCTCCGCGAAGCAGCAAATCCGGCGCTCCGGCGGCCAACTCGGCGGCAGCGGCATCGCGAACCTCGGCGTCAGCCTCGCCGTGCTCGGCTTGGTGATGCAGTTGATGTGGTATCGGGTGGGCTGCTAAGCGCGTACGCCCCGCGGCCGTGTTCGCCAACACCCACCATCACAGAGGCCGGACCTGACGCGGCTCCGTGCTTGCATCTCCGGCGCCAATGCTGTTTACTGGGATCATGCCCGCTAACCGCTCTCGAGACTGGTGGACGCAAGCGCGGCACGACCTACATGCGGCGCGTGAGAATGCGCGCCTGGGCATCCACGATTGGGCGTGCTTCATGGCTCAGCAGGCCGCCGAGAAGGCTCTCAAGGCGCTGATCCAGCACGCCGGCGGTGACGCCTGGGGCCATTCCGTGCGGGAGTTGGCGGCACTGTTGCCCGAGGACATCCCGGTGCCCGGCGAGCTGCACGAGGGGCTGGTGCTGCTGGACCGCTACTACATCCCGACGCGCTACCCGAACGGCATCGCCAGCGGCACGCCGGCCGAGACGTACGGAGCCAAAGATGCCGAGACGGCGATCGGCCTGTCAGAGCAGGTCCTGCGGTTCATCGAGGGTCACCTACCTCGACCGATCACAGGCGATTGAGCGGCTGCGGGTACTGGCCACCCGGCTGGTCGCTTCGCACCCGGACGTGCTCGAAGTCCGCCTGTTCGGCTCGCTCGCGCGGCGTGAGGCCGTGCCCGGCAGCGACGCGGACGTGTTGGTGGTCCTGCGACAGCACCCGCTGCCGCGTTGGTTCGACCGCATCCCGGAATTCGCGGCGGCACTCGCGGGGGCGGACTTGCCGGTGGAAGTGTTCCCGTACACGCTCGACGAGCTGGACCGTCTGGGCGGCGAAGGCAGCGGCATAGGGGACCAGGCCCGCCGCGGGTTGTTACTGGCGCAAAAGGCGGCCGGGGATACCGGGGCGCATTGACGTTTGGATTAAGTTTGGGTACGATCATTCCGTGCGACCATGGCCCAATCGTCGTCAATTGAATGGACGCAGTCAACCTGGAACCCTGTCGTGGGTTGTCGCAGGGTCAGTTCCGGGTGCGCGCACTGCTACGCCGAGCGGATGGCGAAACGCCTAGCGGGCATGGCGCGCGCGGCGCGGGCTCGCGGCGCCAACCCGGGACGCACCGCCAACTATCTGGGCGTGATTGACGGGCGGGGCAGGTGGACGGGGGCAGTGTTTCTAGGCTCGGCCGCGCTTGTGGACCCGCTTGCCTGGCGCCTGCCGCGCACGATTTTTGTCAACTCGATGGGTGATCTGTTTTATGAGAAGGTGCCGTTCGATTTCGTGGAGCGCGTGTTCGGCGTGATGAATCGCTGCCCGCAGCACACGTTTCAGATTCTGACGAAGCGGCCAGGGGTCGCCGCCGCGTACTCCGATAGGTTGAATTGGACGCCGAACATCTGGATGGGGACGAGCGTCGAGAATGCGAGCGCCACGCACCGCGTCGCTGCGCTACGTGCCACGGGGGCGCACATCAAGTTCCTGTCAGCGGAGCCGCTCCTGGGACCGATCCCCCGCCTGCCGCTAACCGGGATCGACTGGGTCATCGTGGGCGGCGAATCCGGTCCCGGCGCGCGGCCGATGCGGCCGGAATGGGTGCGTCAGATTCGCGATCGGTGCCAGGCGCAGAGCGTGCCCTTTTTCTTCAAGCAGTGGGGAGGTGTCGAGCGAAAGCTCGCCGGGCGCGTTCTGGATGGTCGTACTTGGGACGAGGTTCCGACCACGGCGGCGTTGAGGTGACTCGGATGGCCGAACCCAAGGACACCGTGTATCCCGCCGAACCGCACACGCAGGCGAAGCATGGTATTCTACGCGAGTACCTCAAGCGCTGGTTGCCGATTCTCGCGCACCAATCCGAGAACATCGGGCGCAAGAACGCCAGGCTGCTCTACGTCGACGGCTTTGCCGGGGCCGGCGAATACAGCGATCAGATCCCCGGAAGCCCGATTGTCGCCATCCAGACAGCGTTAAGCCACAAACACAAGTTCGTGGTGCCGATTCAAATCAAGTTCATTGGTAAGAGTTCAGCCGTTTGCAGTACTTGCGGCGGGTAGCGGCGGGAGTTGGCCGGTTTGCAGGTAGGTGCGCAGGGCGTTGGCGATGGTCAGCAGGGGGTCGTGGCCGCGGAGGCGCAGCGTGCGGTAGACGCTCATCA
>CAIWOY010000158.1 GCA_903914415.1 uncultured Phycisphaerales bacterium
ATTGGGGGACCTGGTATTACCCCACGCTGCTAGTGCAGGCGGGGGGTACGGCGGTTCTGACGGACTGCACGGTCACGAACGGCAACGCCCGCTTGCAGGCCCAGTCGGGGGGCAGGCTGGAGCTGTGGAGCACCACGTTCAGCGGTGGCTGGGTGACATACCAGGCCGGCAGCAGCGGGGTGGTCCGATTCTCCGCACTCGGCAATCTGGTGCTCCACAGCGACGCCAACGTGATTGTGATCAGCAACGACATTTCCGGCGGCTACGTCAGTCTGAATGGCCCGACCGGCGCCGCTGTACACCTGGAATTCAACGACTGGGGCACCACGATCCCCGAGGAGATTGAAGCAAAGATCACGGATTGCCGCGATCAGCCAAGTCTTCCGTGCGCCGACTATCTGCCCGTCTTGTGCTACGCCTTGGCCGGCCCTGCACAGCAGCCGGCTACCGGCGGCGTTGTGCCGAGCGCCACGGTGGACCCCAACCTTCCGCTGTGGGTGTGGAGCGACCAACTCGGCCGCTTCGCGGAGCGGACGGGACCAATTTCGATAAACCTCGATCAGCCCACGTACATCATCACCCACGGCTGGGATGGCAATCTCGCGACGGGCTCTTGTTCATCGATCGGCTGTGCGATTCGCCACGTGGCGCCCGGGGCAAATCTCTTGGCCTGGGACTGGGCAGCGGCGGCGAATCCCGACGGCGATCCGAGTACACCGGATCGGATCACCCCGTCGCTCATCGAGTTGCTGAGCATGCCGCAATGGGGGTGGATTCTTGCAGCGGAGGGGGGGGTGTGGCTAGATGCCTACGTATCCGGAGTGCACGCAAAGAGCCAAGGCAATACTCTTGGCAAAGGGCTAAGCGCTCTTCTCGGTCAATATGGTTCACTGTGGACGAGCCTGCACCTGATCGGACACTCCCATGGTGGCGGCGTCATGGGTCAGGCGGCCCGCATCATGGCAAGCCTCGGTCATCCAGCTCAAAGTGTGACCACCCTCGATACGCCCAAGTTCGCCTGCCTGGGCGGCGCGTGCCTCGTCAATTCGCTCAAGTACCTTGACCCAGCCTCGGTCAACAACCACGCCGCCGTTTTTTACTACTCGCCGCTGACGCTAACGTGCTGGGGCGTAGGCGCTCCGGTGGCGGGCGATTGCACGAACGTGCGGCTTAACTGCGGTTACGCTTCCGGGATGGCACATTTATGGATCCGCGGCGAGGATCCCGAAGGTTGCCTGGGCGTCGGCGGGTGGTACCCCCCAGCGGTCTGGGACCCGAACACGCAGGCCTGCGGAGCCGTCTATTTTGGTGACGACGTACATCCATACTCGGTGCTGGATCCGACGGCGTTTCCCGCTGGGTCATTCGCGGAGGACGAGTTATATCACTTCACCCGAACGCGTGCACCGGACGACGAGCGAGGTACGACGCGGGACGAGACGGCCGGCATGATTCTGCGGCTTGATGAGGCGTTCGATTCGGCGAGTACGTGGACCGGCACATGCGCTGCAGTCGTGCTCGGTGCCGACCCTGACGATCCGAACAACCCCGCCGTGTTGATTCAGGAACGCGCGGACGCATCGTTCTACCGCGACTTGACGTGGCCTACGGACAGCTTGGTGATGACGTTCGACTACATGTACCTGGAACCCCGCGGCACCGAGTCGCTGACCGTCTACGTCGGTGACGAGATCGCGTACTACGATAGCGCGGATACCAGTATTGCGGTAGGGCATCTGACGTCGAGTGGACCGATGTACGTCGGCTCGGTCGCGGGAACGACTGCCCGGCTGAACTTCGTACTGAGAACCGGGGGCGAGCTCAGCGGGGCGGTGCTCGTCGACAACGTACGCGTATTCGCCGTTCGAACGCCCGCCGACCTGAACGGCGACGGCAGCGTTACCGGCGACGACTTCACGGTCTTCGCGGCTTGCATGGCGGGGCCTGGCGTGGCAACACCGCCGCCTGGCGCAACGGCTGAGCAATTCGCCCGGGCTGACTTCGATGGCGACCTCGACGTTGATCTGGCCGATTTCGCGGGTTTCCAGCAGATGTTCGGCAACTGACCGAAACGGACGGTGCGGGGCCCTGCGCAGCGCCGCGTCACCGCCCCCGCCCGCCCGCGTGAACCTCACCCAAGTCCTGTTCGTCTCAAATTTGAAATCTCAACTCCCGCCCGCCCCGCCCCCGCCCGTTTTCCGCCCCTTCGCCCCTCCGTCCCGTCCCCGCGCCCGTTTTCTGTTTGCCCTTGGCCTCTGCGCCCTCGACTTGGTCTTTGTGTTGCCCGGAAGACCAGGATCAGCCCTGCGTTTTCTCGGTGCCTCTGTGGCTCTGTGGTGGTTTCCCCGCCAGAATCCGCTAGACTCCACCAGCCCGCAACAATCCCCGCGTTTTCTTCTCCGCCGTCCCAGTCTTCATCTATACTATCTAGGCCCACCGTGCCCGGTCCGCGCCCGCGCCGGCGCGGCTGACCGCTAACCGCTGAGAGCCCGACATGCTCCCTCTCACCTTTCACCTGTCACTTGTCACCCGTCACCCGCCGCCCCGCACTTTCCACAAGGTTATCGGAAGGATGCCATTTACGGGGCGCACACTCTTGGCATTCTTGGCATCCTTGCGTTTTCACCAGCGCCAGTGGCCTTTTTATCCGGAACTATGCCAACCCCTTGGCATCCTTGGCCACCTCGCCACCGCTATGTCATCGCGATGGCCTTCGGATCAGCGGGCGAGAATCCGGCAGATGGCGTACGCGGCGGCGACTTGCAGACGCGGTTCGTCCTGCGTGGCGGCTAGCTCGCGCAACGCGCCGAGGGCACGCGGGTCGCCGATCTCGGCCAGGGCATGCACGG
Source organism: uncultured Phycisphaerales bacterium (assembly GCA_903914415.1). Taxonomy (GTDB): domain Bacteria; phylum Planctomycetota; class Phycisphaerae; order UBA1845; family Fen-1342; genus Fen-1342. Next base: position 2,850 of record CAIWOY010000158.1, read on the forward strand.
CCATCGAGCGGACGGGAAACGTGCGGCTCGGGTTCTCCGGGTCGGGGTTGGGGTTCGGGTCGGTGAACTTCAGCATCTTCAGCGCCAGGTCGAAGCCGTCACGGAAGCCGAGCTTGCCCAACCCGCGGGCCGCGAGCAGCCGGGCCTCGACGTAGTCCTCGTTGTTTGTCAGGAACCGGTAGCGCAGCGCGTCCTTGGTTTCGGGGACGCCGAGGTCCGCCAGGAGCAGCAGCGTGTGCACGCGCGTCTCGAGATCGCCCTGGGCATAGCGGACCAACTCCCGCACCGCGTCCTCCTGGCCCAGCGTCGCCAGCGCCCCGTAGATGGTGAGGAGCACCGGGCGACTCTTCTCGTTGGCCGCGACGCGCAACGCCGCCCGCAGGTGCTTCTCGGCCCGCGGCTCTCCCAGGCGTCCCAGCAGGAACGCCGCATCCCGCCGCACCGCGTCCTCCCGCGCGCTGGTCAGGGCGTGGACGAGCAGGCGGGCGTAGCCGCTCTGGCCGCAGCGGCAGGCGGCGAAGGCGGCGGCGAGCCGGACGTGGGGGTTGGCGTCTTTGATGCCGGCGACGAAGAGCGGCGGGGACTCACCGTCGCGGACCTCGCCGAGGGCCGCGTAGCCCGCGAAGCGGACGAGCGGCGAGTCGGAGCGGACCGCCTGCCGGAAGGCCGGCAGGCCGTCGCGTGGAGCGATCTTGACGAGCGCGTCGAGCGCATTGCACGAGACGTCGGCGGCCTCGCTCGTCGCGGCGCGCAGCAGCAGATCGACCGACCGGCGCTGTAGCTCCAGTTTCTGCGTGGGGGTGACGGTCACGGCCGGCAGGTTGTCCGCGCATCCGGTGCACAGCAGCCCCGCCAGCGACAACAGCGCTAGGGCTCGTTTGCCGCGGCAAGTGCCGCCCGCGGCCGCGCTCCAAGCGGTGCCGAACGCGGGGACGCTCATCGGGGCCCCTTTCCGAACAGGGCCTCGAGCTTGTGTTTCGTGGCGAGCACCCAGCGCTCGAAGATGGCGCCGAGCCACAACAGGGCCGCCAGCGCGAGGTTGGTCCGGGCGAACCAGTCCCCGAAGCGGCCGTACAGGCTGGAGCGCGTGTCGAGGAAGACCGGCTGCACGTCGTAGCCCACGACGCCGGGGCCGAACGCGCGGCCGTCGGCGTTTCGGATCTGGGAGTAGATCCGGCCGTTGGGGTCGATGAAGGCGCTGCCGCCGGTGTTGACGGCGCGCGCGATGCACACGCGGTTCTCGACGGCGCGAAACGCGCAGATGGCCAGGTGCTGCGGCAGTTCGTAGCTGTGCTGGAACCACCCGTCATTGCTGACGTTGACGAGAAAGTCGACGCGTCGCCGCGGGCCATCCCAGGTGAAGCCGCGAACGACGTAGGGCGTGGCGTCTTCGTAGCAGATGGGGGTTCCGAGGTTGTAGGTGCGGCCGGCAGCGGGCATCTCGAAGACGGTGTACTCACGGCCGGGCGTGAGCGAATACTCGATGCGGCCGTGGTCGCTGAACGGGCTGAGCTTGTTCAGCGCCCGGTACAGCCAATGCAGATCGAGCCCCAGAAAGCGCGCCTGGCGGAACGGCACCAGCTCGCCGAACGGGACGAGGTGCCGCTTGTCATAGCGCGCGCGGCGTTGGCGTCCGTCGCGATCGTACACAAGCACGGCGTTGTAGCGCTTGACCTTCGGGTACGTCGCTTCCGGGAACTGGTCGATGGCCACGGACCCGACGAGGACGGCCACCGGCGGGCCGGCCGCGGGCAGACGCGGCAACCCGTCGGCGGCAGGTGGCCGCAGGTCGCGCTCCAAGCGGCCGATGATCTCGTTCACCCTGGGGTAGTCGCCGCGGGCGAAGGCCGACACCGCGTCGTCGCAGAGCTTGCCCCAGGCCCACATATCCGCGTGCGCGCTGTCTACCGCGGCCCGCTCGACCGCGATGAATCCGAGGTTCTGGATGGCACCCCACACGGTCTCGGGAAAGACGACCAGGTCGGGCTTCTCCTGCGCCGCCTGCGCCCCCAGCGCCAGGTACGACGCTAAGATGACGAAGGGGTGCGCGCCGTAGGGCGGCGTGGATACCAGCGGGAAGTCATCCTGGATCACCGCCACGCGCGGCCCGCGCAGGGCGGTGTTCTGCTCGAAATCGACCTGCCTCAATCGAAAGACGCCGTAGGCTAGCGTCCCGGCCAGTAGCACGACCGCGACAACGAGGCCCGCCTGGAGCTGCCGCGCGGACCGCCGCGGCCCCGGCGCCGGCCAGCGGCGGAGGGCCAGTTCCACCAGGACCCCGTTCACCAGTGCTGCCAGGAAGGTCACGCCGTAGGCGCCCGTGATGTCGCTGATCTGGATCAGCGGAAGCTGTGCGTAGAGGCCGTGCCCGACGAAAAGCCAGGGGAACCCGGTCATGACGGTCGCGCGCAGGTATTCGCACGCGACCCACGTGACCGGGAGGCTCCAGATCGGCGAAATCCCGTGCCGCCGGGCGGTTCGGATCGCCCAGGCGGCCAGGGTCCAGTACAGGGCGAGGTAGAGGGCGAGTGCGGCGTACCCCAGGCCGGTGACGGGCATCAGCCAACGCAGGCACCAGAGGAAGAACGCCCAACCGACGAAGAAGCTCAGCCAATGCACGAGCCAGGCCCGGGCGGCGCGGCAGGTCGCCACGGCCCAGGGCACCAGGGCCACGAACGCGAGCGGCCAGAGCCCGTGCGGCGGGAAGACCCACGCCAGGGCGACCGCACTCATAGCATAGAGCAGCAGAATCTGCGCCGCATCGCGCCAGAAGCTGCCCGGCCGCACGGTCCGCGGCGGGAGGCTGCGCAGCGCGGCTGTGGAGGGCGGGCGATGGGGCGCACTTTCTGTCGGGCTTGAATCTGGTTTCGGTCTCATCCGGATGCGTTGTCCCGCAGCCGCGCTTCTTCGGAACACCGTCCCGTCATCTGCGCGCAGGCGGCTACGACCGACGGGTTCGCTCGCGGCAAGCAGTAGGATACGCCAAGCCGCGGTTTCAGGTAAGGACCTTTGCGGCCGCGTGAAGAGCTGAGTTCCTATTGGTGCATGTTCGGGCCTTCGCCCCAGCGCAGCTTGCGGCGCAGCGCATGCCACTCCGAGTGCCGGGGGTTGCGGACGAGCAGGAAGTCCGCGGCGTAGCGCGTGACGATGACGCGCTCGCCGCTCTGGAGCGGCAGCGAGATCCGGCCGTCGGTCGACACGGTCGTGCCGGCGTTGGTCTGGTCGGCGCGGATCACGATGCGGCGGCCGGCGTCGAGCACCAGCGGGCGGTAGGTCAGCGCGTGCGGGCAGATGGGGGTCAGGATGAACGCCTCGCCGGTCGGCTCGACGATCGGGCCGCCGGCCGAGAGGTTGTGGGCGGTCGAACCGGACGGTGTCGCGAGGATCAGGCCGTCGCCGCGGACGACAGCGACCTCGACGCCGTCGACCTCGACGGTGGTCTGGATCATGTGGAAGGGCGGACCGGCCAGAAGAACGCAGTCGTTGACGGCAGGCCCGCAATGCGTGCGGCCCGCGGCGCGCTCGACGGTGACCTGCATCATCGCGCGGCGGGTGATCGGCAGCGCTCCGGAGAACAGGAAGTCGCCTTCGTGCTCCAGCTCCTCGATGGTGAAATCCGCGAGGTAGCCGAGCTTCCCGAGGTTGATCCCGACGATGGGGATTTGCCGCTCGCCCAGGCCGTGCACGGCGGCGATCAGCGTGCCGTCGCCGCCGAGAACGGTCATCACGTCGGGCTCGTGGGCGAGGGCCGCGGCGCTGTCGTACGTGATGGCGGAGAACACGACCTCGGCCCGCTGCGCGAGCCAGCGGCGCAGACGCTCCAGCGTCTCCGCCGCCGCCGGCTTGTCTGGCGAGCCGATGATCGCGACGCGCATGACGCGTTGCGCGGCTGCGTCGTGGTTGCCTGCCGTGTCCATCAAGCGTGCTCGCAGGAACAGCGCGGCGGCGCCTCCGGGGGCGGCTCGATCGGCTGCCCGCCGATCCGTGGGGCGTCGCCGGCGTTGCCCTGCCGCGTAGTATACTCCAAGCGGTCGGAAAGCCGACGTGCGGCACGCGGTGCGGGGCTCGCGGGGCCTGCCGCTGGATCTTGGCGGGCGGCGGGAATCAGAGCCCAGAGCGCAAGCGACGGGTTCCCGGCCCACGCGCGCCAACCGGAAACGCAACGCCCTCCGGCAACCCCGCGCTGGCGCTTGGGGCTCTGCTGGCCGGGTCCCACCCCGTACTGCGGGGGGGCGCGCCGACCACCACAGTCTTGCGGCACACCCGCTCGCGGGGCGGCGGCAGCGGTGCGATAATGGCGGGGGTTCGGGAACCACGTTCAGGAGGCTTGCCATGCGACACGGTGCGCGCAACCAGTTGGAAGGCGAGGTCGTGGACATCAAGAAGGGCAGCATCATGTGCCAGGTCAAGGTGCGGATTCCGGCCGGCGCCACGATGTCGTCCGTGATGACGCTCGAGTCGCTCGACGACCTGGCGCTGAAGAAGGGCGACAAGGTCCAGGTGCTCGCCAAGGCCGTCAATGTGATGCTCGCCAGGGAGTAGCCGGCGCGCGCGTCTGTCGGCAGCGAGGGTTGGGGCCAGCGGGGTTCCGTGCGCGCGGCAGGCGCCATGCTGCCGCTGCACAGGCGTCCTGGGCCGGCCGTCGCATTCCGAAAGTGGCCGCAACTTGTAATGGCCGTCCGCGAATACGGGGTGCTAACCTGCGAATACCGGAAGGGTCAAGCTAACAGGGGCGGGCACGGTTGTCGTGCCCGCCGATCGGCCGGAGGCCCCTCGTCCAGTGAAAAAGCGACCGGATGCGAGCGGCGGCACAGTCCTAAATCGAGAGCGGCGGCTTGGCGCCGTCGCGCCGCGGCCCGCGCGCAGGCGAGAGGCTGCGGACGCGTTGCTTGCGCCCCGGGCGCTGGTCGCGCGGCGCACGGCCGGCCGCGGCGGTGCGATCCCGTCCTGGCAAGCTGTTCGCGACCGAGATTCGCAGAGGAACGAGGCAGGCACGATGGCGGAGCAGGCCCGGCGACGGCAGCGCTGGTGGCTCATCAGCGGCGGCGCGCTGGCCGCGTCGGCGACGCTTGGCTTGCTGGCCTATCCGTTCCTGTACCGGGCCCTGGCGAGCCACGACGTGCTGCTCTTCTCCCTGGCGTGCACGCTGGCCGTACTGCTGGGCCTGGGGACCCTGGTCGTGCTCTTCAACTTGGGGAAACCCCGCACCTGAGACGGCGGGGCCCGCTCGTTGCCGCCCCGTGCGCCAGCGATTATGGTTGCCACGCCGGCGCCCCGCGCGTGGGGCGGGCCGGCGACCTTCGGCACCCGGACAGGCGCACGATGAGCGATAGCGCGGCGGTTTCCTCGACGCCACAAGGCCTGCTGGCCCAGCGGACGCAGCCCAAGCCGGGCAAACGCGAGTCCCGCCGGGCGTTCTGGCGGACGCTGACGCTGGTCCGGCCGCACCGGCGGAAGATGATCTGGGGCATGGTGCTGGGGCTGGGGGTGGCGTTGACGTACGCGGCCAGCTTGGCGGGCCTGTACCCCGTGTTGCAGGTGGTCGTAAAGGAGCAGAGCCTGCACGCGGCGATGATCGACGCCGCCGCGCGGAACGTGGAGAAGGCGGGGGAAGCCGTGGGCACGATGGCGTCGCTGCGGCTGGGGTACGCGGGTTTTCTGCGCTGGGCCGCGACCTACTTCCCGGCGGCCGACCAGCCGACGCCCGCCGACCGCATGAGGGACCTGCTGGTCCTGCTCGGCGTGCTGGTGGGCGTAAACATCATCGGCAACGTGTTCCGTTGCATGTCGCAGTACCTCATTCTCAACGCGTCGAACCGGATGATGATGGACCTGCGGCGGAAGATGTACCGCAAGGCGCTGCGGGTGCCGATGACCGAGCTGTCGGGGGACGTGTCGAACCGGGTCAACCAGTTCATGTCCGACGTGCGGGAGGTTTTCCTGGGCGTGACGACGCTGTTCGGCAAGGTGGCCCGCGAGCCGCTGAAGGCGATCTGCGTCTTCATCGTGGCGCTGTGTCTGGACGCCCGGCTGACGCTGGTCGTGCTCGCGATCGCCCCCGTGGCGGTCGGTTTGCTGTGGTTCTTCGGCCGCAAGGTCCGCAAGGCCACCGTGCGAATCCTCCAGGGCTACGGCGCGATGCTCAGCGGACTCGAAGAGACCTTGCAGGGCATCGAGGTCGTGAAGGGCCACGGCAAGGAGGGCTACGAGCGCCGGCGCATGTGGGGCATCGAACGCCGGATGCTCAAGCAGATGCTCAAGCTCGCCTGGATCGAGGCGTTCAGCTCGCCGCTGATCGAGGTGCTGGGGATCCTGGTCACGAGCGTTGGCATCGTGTGGCTGGCGTCGCGGACGTTCCACGGGGAGATCACCGCGGCCCACTTCATGACGATGGTGGCGCTGCTGGCGGCCCTGCTCGATCCGGTTCGCAAGGTGGCAAACGTCTACAACATGGTGCAGCGGGCCGGGGCGGCATCGACGCGGGTGTGGGATTTCCTCGATCAGCCGGAGGAGATGTCGCCGCCCAACGCGAAGGCGCTGGCGGGCTGCACGCCGCGGCCGGTGCGTTTTGAGAAGATCACGTTCCGCTACACGCCGACGCAGGAGCCGGCGGCGTTGTGCGACGTGTCGCTGGACGTGCGGCCAGGCGAGTGTCTAGCGATCGTCGGCCCGAATGGCAGCGGCAAGTCCACGCTGGTCAAGCTGCTGCCGCGGTTGATCGAGCCGCAGGCGGGACGGGTGACGATCGACGGCGTCGACGTGCGTGAGCTCAGCCTGCGGCAGCTCCGGCTGCAAATCGCGGTCGTGACGCAGCGGCCGGTGATCTTCGCGCGGTCGGTGATCGAGAACATCGCCTACGGCAACCCGGACGCGACGTTGGACGACATCAAACGGGCGGCGCAGCGGGCGTACGCGGCCGAGTTCATCGAGCAGTGGCCGCAGCAGTACGAGACGACGTTGGCCGAGTTTGGGGCGTCAGTCTCGGGCGGTCAGCGGCAGCGCATCGCGATTGCGCGGGCGTTTCTGAAGCCGGCGTCGATCGTGGTGTTCGATGAGGCGACGAGCGAGATCGACGCGGACAGCGAGCGGAAGATCCACGCCGCCCTCAACGAGTTGCGGCAGGGCAAGACGACGTTCCTGATCGCGCACCGGCACACGGTGATGGACATGGCCGAGCGGATCGTCGTGATGGACGCGGGGAGGATCGTCGACGTCGGGACGCACGCGGAGTTGATCGAGCGGTGTCCGCTGTACGTGGCGTTGTACCGGTCGCCGGGCGCGTAGCGCCGAGTCGGCGCCCGGCGATCGAATGCAACCTGCGCTAGGCCTTCACGACACGCCCGGCGGGACGGCGCTTGCCGCCCGTCGCGTTCCGCGTGTCGACCACGAGAGGGGCGTGGCGGCAGACCAGGTCGTAGTCCACCGAGCTGTGGTCCGTGGCGATCAGGGCGCAGTCGCACTTCCGCAGGTTGGTCGCCGTCAGCGGCACGCTCTTCAGGTTCGTGATGTTGTGCTCGCGCATCGGCTTGGCGGTCGGGATGTGCGGGTCGTGGTAGCTGACCCTCGCGCCGTGTTTCTGGAGCAGCTCGATCAACGTCACGGACGGCGACTCGCGCACGTCGTCCACATCCTTCTTGTACGCGAGCCCCAGCACCAGCACGCTCGAACCCTTGAGCGATTTGCCGCGCTCGTTCAGGGCTTCCATCACGCGGCCGACGACGTATTCGGGCATGTGCGTGTTGATTTCGCCGGCCAGCTCGATGAAGCGGGTGGTCGTGTTGAACTCGCGGGCCTTCCACGACAGGTAGAACGGGTCGATCGGGATGCAGTGTCCGCCGAGGCCCGGGCCCGGGTAAAAGGCCTGGAAGCCGAAGGGCTTGGTCTTGGCGGCGTTGATGACCTCCCACACGTCGATGCCCATGCGGTCGAAGAGCATCTTCAGCTCGTTGACCAGCGCGATGTTCACGCAGCGATACACGTTCTCGACGATCTTGCACGCTTCGGCGATGTCCGCGGTTGAGACGGGCACGACGCGGTCGAGCGCCAGGGCGTACACGGCCGCGGCCAGCTTGCCGCTGGTGGCCGTCACGCCGCCGACGACTTTGGGGATCTGCTTGGTCGTGATGTCGGCGCGGCCAGGGTCTTCGCGCTCGGGCGAGAATGCGAGGAAGTAGTCGCGGTCGAGCTTGAGGCCGGTGGCGTCGAGCATCGGCTGACAGACTTCGCGTGTCGTGCCGGGATAGGTCGTCGATTCGAGCACGATGAGCTGCCCGGGCCGCAGGCGCTGGGCGATGTCCGCCGTGGTGTGCTCGATGTAGGACATGTCCGGGTCGCGCATCTTGTCGAGCGGGGTGGGGACCGCGATGAGGATCGCGTCGGGCTTGGTGAGCTGGTTCATGTCGGCCGTGGGCGTGAAGCGGCCCTTCTTAATCAGCTCCTGGAAGAACCGGCCGGGCAGGTGCTCGATGTACGTCTGGCCGGCCTTGAGCATGCGGACCTTGCGCTGGTCGATGTCGAAGCCCCACACGCGGATGCCCGCGCCGCAGAACTCGCGCACCAGCGGCAGCCCGACGTAGCCCAGACCGATGACACCGACGACGACCTTGCGGTCGGCGATCTTCTTCTGCAACGTAGCGGACGTGCTCATCGCGTTCTCCGGTCCAACAGGTACGGAATCGGCCCAAGGTTGTACCGGCCGGAATCCCGATCGGCAAGCTGGCGGGGCACTTACGGAGAGCCGGGGCGCCGTCGTGGCCGCCGGTCCCGGATCGCCGGGGCTATTTGGCGTGACAGCTCAGGCACAGGTCGATCCAGTTGGCGCGCAGCGCGCTGCGGCGCTCCGGGGGATTCGTGGCCAGCGTGCTCAGCTCGCTGCCCGGTGGGAATAAGCCGGCGTAATGGGGGTTGTGGCAGGTATAGCAGGTGACCCGGTCAGCGCCGAGCGGCAGCCGGGCGGGCGCGCGCTCCTCGTTTGCCGTCGTAGTCGAGGCGGGCCTCGGCGACGGTGTCGGTCGTGGCGTCCCAGACGAAGACCGTGTCGAGCGCGCCGTCGCAGACCAGGGCGCCTTGGTCGTCGGCGGCCAGGGCCGTCGGGTTCGCGATGGTCAGCGCGGGCGGGTGTTCCGCGCCGAACAGGAACAACGCCAGGTCCGTCTCAGCCTGCGACGGCGGAGGGGCACCGCGCAAGGTCCCGAGCGCCACGACGCGCGGCGTTTGCGGCGGGGGCGGGTAGAAGCGGGAGGCCTCGCGCGCCGGCCCGCGCCCCGCGAGGGTGCACCCCGCCGCGAACAAAGCCGCGCACGGCAGACACGTCAGCAGGGCGACGCGGGCACGCGTGGCGGCGGAGCCCGGCGCGCAAATGGCCGATTGCCGGGCAGGCGGCCGCTTACTGGAAGCCCCGCGCTGGCGCTTGGGG
>CAIWOY010000159.1 GCA_903914415.1 uncultured Phycisphaerales bacterium
GGACGACGTGCCCGTAGCGGCCGGGCTGGAGCGAGTTCGCGAGCCCTCCGGCGTCAGAAAAAACGGTGCTCCGGCGCCAAATCGCCGGTGCCGGCGGGGGTGCGCCTGCGGTATAATGTGCATGGCGCGACGACGGTCGTTTGTGCCCCGTAATCTCGTGCGCCGGAGGAGAAACGAGTGTCCCCGCTAGTACGTCTGGTCTGGCTCAGTCTCGTGGTTTGCTTGGCTTGCCCGCTCGCCCGCGGAGCCGAGGACGCCCCCCCCGTTCGGTACGACGGATACCGCCTCGTCCGGCTCTACGTGGACACCGGGGACCAGATCACCCAACTCCACGACCTGGGCGCCCGGCTCATGAGCGAAGGCGAGGGCCCCGGCGTGGTCGATTATCTCCTGCCCCCCGACGCGTTGCCCGGGCTGGAGTCCCTGGGCCTGACCTACAAGGTGCTCAACGACAACGTCCAGAAGGACATCGACGCGGAACGCGCCCTGTGGGAGGCGCAAGGCGTTGTCGCCGCCCAGGACCCGAACTGGTTCACGAACTACAAGGACCCCAACCAGGTCATCGCCAAGCTCAACGCGTTTCACACCGACCGTCCCGACCTCGCCACGGTCATCGACGTCGGCACGTCCCTCCAGGGGCGGCATATCTACGGCGTCCGCATCACCGGCCCCGGCACCAACAAGCCCGCCGTCCAGTTCAACGGCTGCCATCACGCCCGCGAGTGGATCTCGGTGATGGTGCCGATGTGGATCGCGGACAAGCTCGTCTACACCTACGACAGCGACCCGAACATCCACGCGCTGGTCGACGCCGTGGAGTTCTTCATCATCCCGGTCGTCAACGTCGATGGCTACGCCTACTCCTGGACCACCAATCGCCTCTGGCGGAAGAACCGCCGCCAAGTGGGCTCGTGCTACGGCATCGACGACAACCGCAACTACAGCATCGGCTGGGGCGGCGCGGGCTCGAGCGGCAGTCCGTGCGACGAAACCTACCGCGGCAGTGCCGCCTTTTCGGAGCCCGAGACCGCGGCTATGCGCACCTTCACGCTGGCCCACACCAACATCGTCGCGACCCAGAGCTACCACAGCTACTCGCAACTCATCATGTCGCCCTGGGGCTACACCAGCGCGTCGCCGCCGGATGCCGGCGTCTTTGCCGATCTCGACCGTGCCATGCACGACGCGGTGTTCGCCGTCCACGGCGTGGGCTACGGCTACGGCCCAATCTACACCACGATCTACCCGGCCGCGGGCGGCGACGTGGACTGGTACTACGGACACGATCCCAATCACCCCATCTTCGCCTTCACGACCGAGCTGCGCGACACCGGCACTTATGGCTTTGAGCTCCCGCCCGACCAGATCGTCCCGACCTGCGAGGAAAACTTCTCCGCGGCGATCTACCTGGCTCAGTGGTCCTCAGTACCCATCCAGTTCAGCTTTCCGGACCGCCTGCCAACTCGGATCGACCCTAACACCCCCTGGAACATTCGCGTGCGGATCACCGCGCTGCTCGCCCCGCTGGCGACATCCTCGCCGCGGCTCTATGCCCGCCTCGGGCCCACCGGCTCGTTCACCGCCTACACGCTGACGACCCAGGACAACCGCGTCTTCGTGGCCACGTTGCCCGCGACACCCTGCGGCCAGACGCTCTACTATTACTTCACCGCGCAGACGACCACCGGCACGCTCGGCCAGTCGCCGAGTACTGCCCCCACCGTTGTCTATAGCGTCCCCGCGCTGCCGCCCGGCAGCGGCACCACCCACCACGACTGCAACAGCAACGGCGTATTCGATGAGTGCGATATCGCCGCCGGCGCCCCGGACTGCAACGGCAACGGCTACCCGGACGACTGCGATATCGCCGCCGGAACCAGCGCGGACTGCAACTCCAACGGCGTCCCCGATGAGTGCGAGCTGGCCGCCGGTACGGCCACCGACTGCAACTCCAACGGCGTGCTCGATGAGTGCGACCGGGCCCACTGCGACGGCAGCCCGTGGTGCAGCGACTGCAACAGCAACGGCATACTGGA
>CAIWOY010000160.1 GCA_903914415.1 uncultured Phycisphaerales bacterium
CGGACAAGGATGCAATTAACGGCTCGCAGGGCGTCCTAAATGGCGTCTCAAGTATACACCTAATCCAAAAGCCTTTCTAGTACTTGGGTATAAAATAGTTAAAGTTCTGGTTACCAACTGCAGGCACAGACAGACTTAGTGTCCAGCTTGTGCCAGCAAATATTGAAATGCTGTAGTTACCCAGAGCGGCGCCATTGATGGGCGAGATGAGTACGATCGTAGAGGCTGTAACACTGGGGTTGCTGAGCGTAACGGTTGTGCCCCCGTTGTTTACTCGCGAGCTGCCTGACTGGCCGCTGGTAAGCACAAGAAGAGGGTTGCCGGCCCATGTTGGCTGGCTGGATGCATTCACGGCCAGGGTCCCCGTTCCACCCCCCGCTGTGAATCCGACGCTTGCAGTTGAAGTGATCGCTCCACCCGTTCCGCCAAGATCGATATTTCCCGCGGCGCCTGTCACTTGAATGTTGTAGCCGTTCATGTTCAAGTTGCTGGTTGCCGTGCCCACCCAGGCGGAAGACCCGCCGGTCGCGTTGAGCGTGACGTTTCCGACATAGCTGCCTGCAATAGGGCCGGGCGTGCTTCCAGCTGCAACCGTGAGGTTGGTTCCAGGCGTGAGGGACGTGAGCGTATATGCCGGGTTCGTTTGGACGTTGCTGCCTCCGCCCGGCGCGGGCGTTACAGCAACGGACCCATTCGCTGACGTGACGCGACATCCTCTGACCCAAGAGGCCATGGCTTGCGAATAAGGTATTCAACTCAATAACCGTCGCCGTGTTCGTCCTCATCGCCCGACTCGCTAGGCAGGCTGCGCTTGAGCGAGTGTTCGCTGCGTGGCGCCGCACCTGCAACGCTCCCGCCGCCGCCGCCCCCGCCGCCGCCGCCCCCGCCGCCGCCCGCCGCCTCCTTGGCCAGACGCGCGTCGCGCAGTGCGTGTGTGATGCGCGCGAGACGCTTCATCTCGGCAATGGCGTGGTCCAGGATGTCCTCCGGCTCGGGCTCAGGCGCGCCACCAAAGGCCGAGAGCGTCTTGAAGACGGGCGCGCGGCTCAGCTCAAAGAGCTGCAGGCGGTCCTCGGTCCAGATGCCGTCCGGTGGCTTCGAGTTGCTGAAGAAAACGACGTGCACCATGTCGATCTTCTTCATGCCCGAGTGGTACTTGCCCGAGAAAATCTGCTTGTTCTTGAAGCCCTCGGCAAGTTCAAAGCAGTCGCGGCACTCGGAGAGGCTCACCGGCCGCGCGAAGTCGAAGATGACGACCTTCTGGCCGTTATAGGCAAAGGCCATGTCGCTGACCTTGCCCTGCATCACGATTCCGTCGTGCTCGCAGCAGATGTTGGTCGAGAGCATCGACTTGCCCGTGCCGCCCGCGGGGTCCGCGACCCAGTGGATGTGGCGCGGGTGCGGGTCGCCCTTGAGGATGTCGAGGAAGGCCGCCTGCCACGGCCGCGGCTCAAAGTCGAGGTCGCGCGTCTTGGGCGCCAGCACCTCGGCGAGGCGCGCGATGCCGTTGAAGTTGCGCATGTAGAGGCCCGGGTCCTCCTTCGCGACGGCCTCCGGGCCGAAGCGCGGCCCGTGCTGCTTCAGCAGCTCCACGACGCGCTGCATCTTGGCCGAGTTGCCGCCCGGGTTCATCACGTCCATCCACTTGCCGCCCGGGTTGCCCGCCTTGGGCCGCGCGCCGGAACCGAGGGACCACCGCACGTAGTCGCCGTGCGTGGTGGAGGGCGCCTCTGCGTAGCGCGCCACGAAGGGGTGGCCCTCGTCCTCCTCGAGGCGGAAGCGCCGCTCGGCGTTGGTGCACGCGGCCACGTGCACCTCGCGCTGGTCAATGGCGGTCGCCACGAAGTCGGCCTTGGGCAGCCACGC
>CAIWOY010000161.1 GCA_903914415.1 uncultured Phycisphaerales bacterium
AGTGCTCAACACCGAGAAGTTCCCGCTCACCGTCCTCGATCGCCCGGTCGAAAGCGAAACCTGCAAGATCGTCGAGAACAGCTTCCGCGCCACCATGCTCGCCTTCCTCGACGAATGGAGCCTCTTCGCCGAACGCAACGGCGTCGACCTCATCAAGGTCGTCAAGGCCATCAAGATGCGCCCCACGCACAACAACATGATCTTCCCCGGCCCCGGCATCGGCGGTTACTGCCTGCCCAAGGACGGCGGCCTCGGCATGTGGGCCTATCGCCACCTCATGGGCTTCGAGGACGACATCTTCAAGATCACGCCCACCGCGATCGACATCAACGACACCCGCGGCCTGCACGTCGCCGAGCTCACCCGCGACGCCCTCCGCAACATGGGCAAGGTCGTCGCCGGCTCGCGCATCGCCCTCCTCGGCGCCGCGTACCGCGAGGATGTCGGCGACACGCGCTACAGCGGCAGCGAGCTGGTCCTCCGCAAGCTCGCCGAGATGGGCGCCGAGCTACGCGTCCACGACCCGTACCTGAAGCACTGGTGGGAGGTCGAGGAACAGGATACCTACCCCGCCCCCGGCCACAGTTGGGCCCGCTTCTTCCGCAACCAGGACCGCCTCAAGGACCTCCGCGTCCAGGAGCACCTCGCGACCGCGCTCCACGACGCCGACGCCGTGATCCTCGCCGTCCGCCACAAGCCGTACCTCGCGCTTGCACCCGACGAGGTCGTGAAGATGGTCGCCAAACCCACCGCGATCATCGACTGCTTCGGCATCCTCGACGACGCCAAGATCCGCCGCTATTTTGAGCTCGGCTGCGAGGTCAAAGGCCTCGGCCGCGGCCACGTCAAGCGCCTCAAGGACGAAGTCGCCGCCCGGCGGACGTGACCCTCGCCTCGCCCGCCCCCAATCCGCGTCGCGACTTGCGGGGAGCGCCCCGGTGGCATGGCCGCCTCCCACAGGCATCATCTGCGCGCCAAGCGCCGCCCAACCGTCAGCGTTCGTCAGCACGGCGACGTCTTCAGGCGGCCATGTCACACGCCCGATAGGCGCGGCATGTTCGTCTCCGCTCGCGCGCGGCTCCGCGGCTACCTGCGCACCGCGTACCACGCCCGCAGTCTCCGCACCGCCTGGCACTTGTGCACCCGCCGGCCCGGCTTGGCCGAGGTGCATCTGCCCGGCTTTTCCGGCTCCTTCCGGCTGCGCCGTGGAACCTCCGACGTGCAGTTCCTGCGCGCGTTGGTCAGCGGCGACGATCCCCCCGAGTACGCGCTGCCGCCCGGCGTGGCGCCCCGCGTCATCCTCGACATCGGGGCCAACATCGGCGCCGTCACCGCCGCCTTCGTGCGTGCCTGGCCCGCCGCACGCATCTACGCGTTCGAGCCGCTGCCCGAAAACGTCGCGCTGCTGCGGCACAACCTCCGCCAGTTCCCCAGCGTCACGGTCGCGCCCTACGGCCTCGGCGCGGTTACCGGCGTATTCGCATACGAGCGTTCCGACGACCCCGCCAACTTCGGCGGCGGCGGCTTCCACGGCGGCGGGGACATTCCGCAGCGCCGGGTGCCCGGCTTGCCTGTGATGGCCGTCTCGGAGGCGCTCGCTGCCTTGGGCCTCCAGGCGGTCGACGTGATCAAGATCGACACCGAGGGCGCCGAGCACGAAATCCTGACGAGCTTCCCGCTCGACGTCCTCACCGGCGTGCAGGCAATTGTCGGCGAGCTGCATCGCAAGTCCAACGACGCCGCCCTCCTGAGCTTCCTGGCCCGCTGGTTCGAGCTGGACGTGCAACGCTGCCCGCACACCGGCGCTCCACGCTACTTCCGCGCCACGCCGCGGCCTCCCGCGCTACTCCCGCACCGTTCCGCGTCCCTCTGCGCCGCCGCCCGCTGCACGTAGCGGCCCGCGCGCTCGCGTGGCCGCTGTAGTGTCGGCCCTCCGTGGCTGACGGTGGGGAGGGCGAGGCTCCCGCCGAGCCGCAGCATCCGCCCTCCGCGGCCGACGCCGGCAGCGCGAGGCTCCCGCCGAGCCGCACCCGGCCGCGAAAGCTCCCTCCCGCTCTGGCTCGTCTCAAATCTGAAATCTGAGATCTGCCATCCCGCACTTTGCAGTCCCGCCCCGCGCGCCCCATCTTCCCCGCCCCGCACATTGACCGAACTCGCCCCGCGTTGTACGCTGCTGCCATGTCTCGCGAATCGAACGCCCCGGGGAAACGAACCGCGCGCCTGTCCACCCACCCCGCCACGGCCCCGACCCTTCTCCGAACACCCCGCGACCGCTACAATCACGCACGTCATGACATATCATGCTGCAGTTCAACGATCCACTGGCCCCTTTCCGTTCACGTGAGGTAACTGCATGTCCACCACGAGCCCCAAGCCCATATCACAGGTCCTACGCAATGCCGGTGAGGAGTTTACGCGGCAGCCGATCTCCTCGCTCGGATCGCTCGCGGAGTTTCTACTTGGTCTACTCGCCCTGCTGGCCATCCTGTGGTCCACTCGCCAGTGGATCACACCAGTCCTCCCTCCCCTGCTTCTCGCGGCCTATTTCGGTTGGGCGCTGTGGAAATTCGTATACAAGGCACGCGAGATTAGGCAAGCGGCGTCTCTCGCATTAGTAATAAGTACAGCCGGGCTCGTCGGTGCCTTTTACGAACTCAGCCGGCTTAACGATATAATGATGGAGCAGCGCATACTCGCCCTTCTACCCGACTCGCCACAACTAAGCGCGGCCCGCGCCTCCGTGCCCAGTCTCATACGTACCATAGTGCAGATCGGTCTCTACGTCGCCATTATGTTTGCCCCGCAGACCATTATGCTCCGGCGCTACAGCGCGGCCCAACGCGAGATGGACCGACAACTCATCCGGCTCAAGGCACGGCTGCCTCAGGCCACTTCTCCTCAGGAAAACTACGATGCGCGGTACGAGGCAATAATCCGCACCCTCAGCGGCGGAGACGCGGACCTCCAGATCGGCATTCGCTTCCTCTGCGCCAATAACGAGCGCTTTGCGACCACCGTCCAGACCATTCTTTGGCTATCTTGTCTCCCCCCTGTTTCCCTTGTTGCCGCTCCAAATCAGGCGACCCCGCAGGCCCACGGTACTACATGACGCAGTTTGTTACACATTCCAGAGTCACCCTGTCGCTAACGGCGCAGGGCATCCCCGACGCAGACGCGCGCAGATTTGCGGAACAATTCGCGGGACAGGCGCCATTATAGGAGTGCTAGGACGGAACCGTGGCCGCCGCTGCCACCGCCGGCGCCGCCGCGCCTCGGCCTCTCCGTCGTGATCCTCGCTCCCCGATCCAAGACCCAACCTCCAAGACCCAAGATCGCCCGCCGCGCCCGTTCCGACGTTCTCACATCCGCCGTTCCTGCCCCCCGCGCCTCGTCACGACCTATGGCAGTCGCTTCCCATGGCACGCCGGATACCGCGGGCAACCCCAAAACGGACTGCCGGCATGGGCCCCGCGCTTGGCAATCCGCGGCACCATCGTTGACCCGCATTCCGGACAAGCCGGTGCGCCGGCCGAAACCCCGCCGGCGCCCCCGGCGCGACCCGGGACCGGCCTCTCCGTTGCGGCCGGCGCCGCGATCGGCGCCCCCGGCCCTTTCTGCACCGAGCGGATCAGCGCCACCAAGTCATCCCCGCTGACCACGTCAATACCATTGTCCTCCGCGAACGCCGCCGCTTCCGACGAAAACTCCCCGCAGCTTACGACGATGCCGCGCTCGGCCCCCTCACTGGCCATGACTCCGCGCAGCTCGCGCACGACCTTCACGCCCACCGTCCACGCCCTCCAGCGCTTGCACTGCACCAGGGTCGTCTGCCCGTCCCGTCGGAGAATGACGTCGACGCCGCCGTCCCCCGCGCCTCCCGTGCGTTCAACGGCGTAGCCCTTGCGACGATAGGCTTCGGCCGTCAGCTCCTCGAACTCGCTCCATGTCAGCCTGCGCACACTGTCGAGCCCCGTCTGCCTGTCCAGTCGCTGTCGATCCAAGAACTTCTTCAGCTCGGCAAAGCCCCAGATCATCAGCACGCCCGCCGCGCCCAGCGGTCCGAGCATCTGCACGAACGGCAGGAAGCCCGTGTTGAACGCCGACATCATCGCGTCGTTGGGATCGGTTGCGCTTCCGAAGATCGCCGGCACGGCGAAGCGAAATCCGACGTACACAAGACCTGCGCAGATTGGCCCGACCCACCAGGGCACGGTGGTCAGGAAATCAAAGAACGCGTCCGCGCCGGATTCTCTTCCTCGACGTGCCATCGCACTCCCGCCATAAGACGTCCGCCACTCACGAAGTGGCCCCTTGCCGGCGGGCGCGCTCCCTCGGCTCTTCTTTCCGAGCCGTCCCGCCATCCACCGAGTGTACCGCGCCGGCGCCCGATGTCATCATCGCCGAGAATCCCCCCGCTTGTTCCCACGCCGCGCGTTCCCACGTCCGCCCGCCCCCTCCGCGTCAACTCGTTGCTCGCTATTCGCCACTCATAACTCATCATTCTCCGCCACCAGCCGCCAAGAACGCACAAAATCGCGCCGCCCCCGCCAATCTCCGCCACCCCGTCGCTTCGCCTTGCCCCGCCGCCCTCGCCGTGCTAGTACTTCTAGTATGGTTGCCCCGTCTCCCCGCGCCCGGTCCGCGCTCGCTCTCGCCCCAACGCATCCTCCGCGTTCGGCCGCGCACGGCTCAGCACCGCCGGCCCTGGTTATCGGAAGATTCCCATTTACGACCCGTACAAACATGAGCATCTTGAGAACCTTGCGTTCCAACGCTCAGAAACGCGATATTATCGCCCGCTCAAGGCGCTCATTGAGCATCTTCCCGCCCCTGGGCCCCTGTTTCACCTGTTTCAAGAGTCTCATTTACGGCGCGCAAAACCATGAGACTCTTGAGACCCTTCGCCCCGCTCGCTCCAAACCGCGTTCTTATCGCCCCCTCGCGATACTCTTGGGTCCCTCTCGCCTCTCGCCCTCGAAACCGCGCCCCCTTGTCCTCGGAACCGCGCCCGACGCAGCCGGTCGTACACCCACCACGGACTGTACCACACCCACAGCATCACCGTCCCCAGCCCGGCCAGCGATGCAAAGTACCACGGCGGCGGCGCCAAGTAGTCCAGAATCGTCGGGTTCGCCGGCGGGTGCAGCAGGAACATGTAGTTCGCCCCCAGCACTCGATCAATGGGCATTACGACGAGCGCGGTGCCGAGCGTCAGCCACCACATCCACTTCCACGACCCCGCCCGCGGCCGCAGCCGCAGCCCGAACGTCATCACCAGCGTCCCGGCGATGATCCCGCCGTGGCCGATGAAGTACCGCAAATACGCCGGACTGGGAAACGCATCGTTGATGTCCGGCGTCAGCACCGCCTGCAGCGTGCCGCCGAGGCCCCAATAGTACGACACCTCGTAAAGGCGTTGCAAAATCCCCGGCGATCGGCGGTCGCCCGCGCGCTCAACCTCGCGCGGCCCGCGCTGCGCGGCGAACACCAGCGCCAGCGGCGTCAGGTACGCCGCGATGTCGCAGACGTGCAGCGGCAGTGACTCTTGCAGCGACCAGCCGCCGGCGTAAGCGTCCAGAACCTGCTTGCCGATCGCGGCGGCCACAGTCGGCAGGGCGATGCCCAGACAGACGCGTCGGCGCACGCGTGCCTCGCCCGGCCGTCCGCGCGACCGACGCACGATGACGCACAGGGCCGCCGTCACCAGCGTAAGCACGCCGACCGTCAGAACGTGTCCGGCCGACAGGAAAACGCGCTCGCCGCTCGCCAACATGGCGAACATGGTATCCGAGCCCCGCGCGTCGCATCAGAGCCCGGAGCGCAAGCGAGCGGGTTCGCCGGCGTCCGTTGGCCGCGTCGCCTGCCCCTCCAGTTGCTTCGCCAACCGCGCGTACGCAATGGACGTCAGGATGAACAGCAACCCGGTCGCCAGCAGCGACAGCACGCGATAGACGTATTGCAGGTGCCCCAGGTCGACGATCAGCACCTTCGCCAGCGTGACCGCCAGCAGCCCCAGGCCGGCGTAACGTATCGCCGGCCCGCGCCGCCAGAACCCGACCGCGACCAGACCGATCGCGTACAGCCCCCAATACACGCTCCACGCCGTCTGTCGGGCCATCGCCGGGTTGCTGACACGCTGTGCCTCCGGCGCGAACAAGCGGTCCAACTCGAGGCTGCCGAGCCACAGACCGATGGCCCCCACCAGCCCCCACGCGATCGGCGGCAAACGCGTCCACCACGGCGCCGAGGACGTGGCTTGCTCACCGCGCCGCGTTGTCACCGCCGCGGCGGCCAGCACGGCGCCCGCTACGAGGCCGACGGCGAATTGTTGGTTTAGGACGACGCGGGCGAGCGCGACGCCGCGGTCAAAGCGCCAGAAGAGCGTGTCGAAGCCCAGCCAGTTCACGCCCGCTGCCAAAACGACGAGCGCGCCGGCCGTGAACATCACCGGCCACTTGTGCGCGCGCCCGTGCATCAGCATCGCCAAGCCCGCGACGGCCCACAGCCCTGTCCACCACAAGAGGCGTACCTGCCAGGCGGGCCACGGACCGAGCAGCGCCGACGCGCCGCCCGCCTGTGCGTGCCCGATCAGCCGATCGAGCTCCATGCTGGTCGCGAACAGCGCCAAGACGACGGCGCCCACGAGCGTACCCTGCGTGTCGGTCGCCACTTGGCCGCTGGCTCCGGCCGGCCCGCGGCGCGCCATCGCGTGCGCCGCCGCCGCAAAGAGCACCGCCACGGCCAGGCCCACGCCGAACTGCGCGTTCGCAAACGGCGTGCACAGCGCGACGCCCGCCGTGATACGCCAGTGCAACACGCCGGCGGCCAGCCACGCGATGCCAGCCAACCACGTCAGCGCCCAACCGGTGCTGAACAGCGCCGCGAGCGGCCGGCGTTGCCCGATGAACGCACAAACCGTCCCGCCGGCCGCCCACAGCAGGGCCCACCACAGAATCCGCGTCTGGAGCGGCGGCACCACCCATACCGTGCCAGCGGGCGCCGCGAGTTCGTAGCGTGCGATCACGCGTTCGACCTCGAAGCTCAGCGCGACGAGCAGGAACAGCACGCCGACGACTAGGCTGAACGAACCGCTCCGACGCGCGACCGGCTGCCGCAGTGCGCTGGCCGGCCGATCGCGCCCTGGTCGCGCCGCAAGCGCCGACGGCGCTCGGTAGAACCAGTAAAGGCAGATGCAGATCAGAGCCGCGACGCCCATTTGCCAGTTCAGCACCGGCAGAGACGCGGCGGCGTTCCAGCCGAAACTGACCCGCGTCAGCCCGGCGTCCACGACCAGCCACTTCACGACTGCGATCGTCAGGACGAACGCGGCCGAACCCCGGTAGCCCGGGCTCTGTCCGATCGGGGCCAGCGCCAGCAGTACGACCACTGCGAGCAGCCAGCCCGTGGTCAGCGCCAGACCTGGCCCGCAGGAAGGCGCACACACGGCTACCCACTGAACGGTTCCGAGAAAGGCGATGAACGCGCAGAACTTCCACCACCGATAGTCCCCGCTCGTCCGCAACCGCCGGGCAATGAAGTGCGTGGCCAGGATGGCGCCGACCACGAGGAGCTCCCAGCGGATGACGGTGAGGCTGCCGTATCTCCACACGGTGGTCTGCAGCGATGCAATCTGCTGGTCCAGCGCCCACACGCGCCAGACGCCCGCCGCCGCGACCAGCAACCCGAAGACATCCACGCCCCGCGACGGCAGCCGGCGGCCAACTTCGACGCACGCCACGCCCATCGCGAGCCAGCCAATGGTCTGCCCGAACCCCTCGCCCGGGCCGCGGAAATGCAGCCCGATGGCGGTCGCCACAAGCACCCCGGCCTGGGCCCAGAGTGTCGCGGCCAGCAGCTCCATTGCCTGCCGCGGCCGTGTCTTGAGCACCGCCAGCCCCGCCCCGAAGCCCAGTGCAACCCACGCGCACACCGCCGCGACGGCACCGGTGAAGATGCCCAGCCAGTTCCGTTGCAGCGGCTCGACGTCGGCCAGCACGTTGCAGCCGAAGGAGACGTACCAGATCGTGAATAGCAGCGTGATGACCGGATTGCCGCGTGCGGACTGGCCGCGCAGGGCCGCCCAGACAGCCTCGCCGGTGACGAGCAGCCACCACAACGTCATGAAGCTGATCGCCAGCAGCCAGTGCGCCGTGCCCTCATGCAGGATCCACAGCGTCGCGAGCGCCGCGTGCAGGGCCGCACCGACGTAGCGCAGTGGCCGGAACGGTTCGGGCAGGCGCGCCGCCAGCGCCAGCGCGATGACGAGCAGGCCGGTTGCGTACAGCGGCAGGCCCGCGGCGAACGTGACCTGTTCAGCGAGCAAGACGGGGCTCAGATAGCCGCCCGCCAGCGACAGGATGCCGATGACGAGCATCCGTCCGCGCAGCGTCAGCCCGACCCCCAGCAGCGCGACGAGCAGCATCAGCCAGAACGCGCCCGTCTCCGAAAGCAGGTCGAAGAAGCGGAACGTCGAATATGCCGTCAGGTACAGCGTGCCCAAGCCCGCGCTATAGAGGCTGACGGCGGCGCGTCGGCCCACGCGCCGCAAGGCGACCTCGCCAGCGGCGAGCAACGCTCCGCCGAACCCCGCCGCCACCAGGCATTTGGCCAGCGGCGCCAGGCGCCCCCACCAGCCCAGGTCGTACGCCAACTTTACGAAGAACCCGACGGCGGCCACGACGATGATCGCCCCGACCCACGCCATCCAGCGCTCGCCGATGAGCACTTCCAGTGGCGCCCGCGGGGGCTTCACCACGAGTGGGGGCTGCGGCGCAGGACGCAGCGCCGGCGCTGGCGCTGGTGCAGCGGGCGCCGGCTCCGCGGGCCGCTCCGCGCGTACCGCAGCAGGGGGGGGCGCCGGTTCCCGCTGTGGAGTGACCGGCGGAGCCACCGGCTCCGCGGCTGCACTTGGCTCGCGTTCCCGCTCCGCGGGCGCGGGGGGCGGCGCGAGCCCAAGCTGTCGCTCGATGCGTCCGATGCGTGCGGCGAGCTGACGCAACTCCGCGCCGAGTTCCTGCTCATTCATGTCAGACCCTCTCGGCTATCGCGCCCACAGACCTGCAACACTAGGCCAGGCCGGCGTCCGCCGCCCGACCGCGCTGACCGTGTGCGCATTAGAACGCCGTCCTGCGCTCCGAACAACGCCGCTCCGCAAGCTGCCACAGCAGTCGCATCCTGGCTGCGCATTCTCACGATTCGTCTCGTTTCGTCCCGCTCTCGCTGATGGTAAGCACGCACTTACACTTCCGGTAAACAAGAAAACCCCCACGCCGCGCTGCGCCACTCCCGAAACGACTGTCCGACCGCGGCGAACCCCCACCAGCCAGCTCGGCGGTCGTCGTCCGGCGGTGGCCAGACGGCGCCAAGGCGTGCGCGAGGACCGGCAGCAGGTCCCGGCACCTCTCATTGACCTTGTTGACGCACGGCATGTTCGGTCTCGCTTAGTAAGTATCTGCTTACATTATGGCACACGTTTGCACCGTTGTCAAGCGCCGCGTCGGGTTCCGCGCCCCTGAAACACGCTCCCCCGGCACCCCGTACCGCTACTCGCCCGCCACGATCCACGCCTCGTTCAGCGTGATGTGCCCAATCCGCTCGCGGTTGTCCGAGTACACGATCTGGATCAGCCCGTCCGGCGTCTGGACCGCGGCGGGGTATGCGTAGGCCCCGTCGCCATCGACCAGCACCCGCAGCGGGTGGTGCGTGACGCCGTCGTCGCCGGACACGGTAATCGACAGCGGATGCCGGTCCGTGTTGCTGTCGTTGTAGATCAGGATCAGGTGGCCGCTGGCCAAGCGTAACAGAGCTGTCGCGCTGGCGGGGTTGGGAAATCCGCTGTCGCGGGGACTCGCCCAGGTGAGCCCGCCATCGTCCGACGCCGTGACCCAGAGCCAGCCGCGGCCCGTATTGCGCATGACCGCCAGCAACCGGCCGCTTCCCAGCTCGACCACTGCGGGCTGAATGCACCGGTAGGGGGGTGGTGTCGCGAGCACGCTCCGCAGCGTCCAGTCGTTGCCGTCGGCCGACGCGAAGAACTGCGCCCGCTGGAGCAAGTCGTCGTACGCCGGCAGGAGCAACGTCCCGTCGGTCAGGCGCACCGGCGGAAACCGTACGTTGGACCCGAGCGGTCCGGTGAGCGCACGTGGCGCCGACCACGTGTGGCCGCGATCCGGCGAACGCTGCATCTCGATATGCGCCGTGCTCCAGCCCGCCGGCACCACCGCCTGAAACAACCACACGGCGTCGGCCTCGCTGTACAAAACGGGATTGCCGTCCCCCTCGGGTCGGTCGATTTGCAGGATGGGGGGCTCCCATTGGTCCTGTCCCGCAAGCCGGCGGGCGGTGTAGATCGCAGACCCGTCGAGTTCCCCTGGCCCGGCGTACGAATACCACGCGGCCAGCAGCTCGCCGTCCGGAAACGCCGTCACCGTCGGCGCGTGGCTGCCGACCGTTCCGGGGATGCTGTCGAAGATCGGCTGGCTCGTAAAGACCGGGGGTGCATCGACTCTGATCGCCGTCGGCGGGCCGCCAACATTGAAATCAAACGCCAGAGCGTCCGCGAACCGGCTGCTCAGCGGCGGACAGCCCCCCAGAGCCAGCAGCGGCAGTAACGCGAACGCTTCCGTGACCCAAACCGCGTGACCCAGGCGGCGTTGTGACATGCAACCAGTGTAGCGGTTCCGCAACCCTTGCAAACCCGCCGCCGCCCGGTAAGTATTCCGCCATTATGCGCCCCCGGCCGCAGGCGGCTTTCTGCGGCTGGCGTGCCCTCATGTGTGGTCAGCCTCAGCAGGAGTACCGCCGCGTGCCCACCGCCACTGCCTCGCCCAACCCCGGCTCCGATCGCGCCCCGGAACAGGAATACCAACTCCCAGTCGAAGGCTTCAAAGGCACGCCCGAGCAAATCGAACGCCAGTGGTTCGAGAAGTGCTACAAGGGCCGCGGCGACTCCATGCTCCAACTGAGTTGGCGGGCCGTCATCATGGGCTCGCTCCTCGGCGGCATCCTGTCCCTCACGAACCTCTACATCGGCCTCAAAACCGGCTGGGGCTTCGGCGTCGCGATCACCGCCTGCATTCTCTCCTACGCGATCTGGACCGCTCTCCGCGTCGTCACCGGCGGCTGGCTCACGCCGATGACCGTGCTCGAGAACAACTGCATGCAGTCGTGCGCATCGTCCGCCGGCTACTCGACCGGCGGCACGCTGGTGTCGGCCATCGCTGCCTACATCCTCATCAACCAGCACTCCATCCCCACGCTGCCCCTCATGGGCTGGGTGTTCTTCCTCGCGGTCCTCGGCGTGACCATGGCCATCCCGATGAAACGCCAGATGATCAACGTCGAGCAACTGCGTTTCCCGAGCGGCATTGCGGCGGCCGAGACGCTGCGGGCGTTGCATACGACGGGGGGCAAGGGCATCCAGTCCGCGATTGCGCTGGGGATTGCCGGGTTGTTCGGCGCGACCAGCCGTTTTTTCTCCGAGGGTCTGGTCCGGATTAGCGAAGCCCTGGCCCCGTACCAGATCTCGAGCTGGATGGAGCGCGTCAATCTGGCGACGTTTGGCCAGCGCTGGGTCGATCGCACCGTGATGTTCTCCTGGGAGCCCATGTTCATCGCGGCCGGTGCGATCACCGGCATCCACGCCTGCGCCAGCATGATGGTGGGCGGCATCGCCTGCTGGATGGTCTTCATCCCGTTGCTCCAGCATCATGGGATCGATACCGGCACTGGCTTCCGCGACATGGTGCAATGGACGCTGTGGGGCGGGGCGGCGTGCATGGTGACCTCGGGCCTGCTGTCCTTCGGCCTTCAATGGAAAGCGGCCCTGCGGGCGTTTCGCGACTTGGGCAAGATGTTCATGCCGCGGGGGGCCGGCGAGCGCGATGAGCTGGATGCGATCGAGACCCCGGCCTCATGGTTCATCGGCGGACAGCTCATCGGCACGATCGGCCTGGCCTACCTCGCGCAGGTCACCTTCGGCATGCCCTACTGGCTTACCGTCGTGGCCGTGCTGCTCTCGTTCGCCCTCGCGCTGGTCGCGTGCCGCGTTTGCGGCGAGACCGACACGACGCCGGTCGGCGCGATGGGCAAGGTCACGCAGCTCATGTTCGGCGTGATCGCGCCGCACAAGATGAACATCAACCTGATGAGCGCGTCCATTACCGCCGGAGCCGCGGACTCCGCGAGCGACCTGCTCACGGATCTGAAAAGCGGCTACCTGCTGGGGGCGCACCCGCGCAAACAGTTCATCGCCCAGTTTGCCGGCATTTTTTTGGGCACGGTTGTGTCGGTCCTGACCTTCAACCTTGTGGTCACGAGTCCCAAGGTGTTAGGCAGCGACCAGTTTCCCGCCCCGGCGGCACAAACCTGGTCAGCCGTCGCCCGTGCCCTCGGTGAAGGGTTGAGCAGCCTCCACCCCGTCAAAAAGTGGAGCATCGTGATCGGCGGCCTGGTCGGCATCCTCCTTCCCATCCTGTCGATGACCCTCCCCAAGAAACTCCGCGGTTGGGTCCCCTCCGCCGCCGGCGTTGGCTTGGCCTGGACCTTCAACTGGTACTACAGCCTGCTCTTCTTCCTCGGTTCCATCATCGGCCTGATCCTGGAGAAGAAGGCCCCCAAGACGTCCGAGCAGTACACCTTCCCCGTCGCCTCCGGCGTCATCGCCGGCGAAAGCCTCATGGGCGTAACGCTCATCTTCTGGGAAAACGGCCCCGAGATGATCAAGAACCTGTTCGGGGGTTGAGAACCAACCTGCGCGGACGCGACCGCGGTGGGGGGGCTGCAGGGGTTGTGCCCCGCGCCCATCTCGCGCGTAGCGCCTGCCCCGACCTTGGCAATCGCTGCTGGACCCGGCTATGCTCTTCCCCCAGGAAAGATGGGAGGTCAAATCATGCGTTTCAGAACAGCCTGCCTGCTGCCCGTGCTGCTGTCGGTTGCGCCGTTCGCCCAAGCTCAAGCGCCTGCCCCCCAGAATCTCGACTTCGAGCAGGGCGAACTCGGCCAGTTGCCCCCCGGCTGGTTCTGCCCGACGGCCGGCTACAAGGCCGAGCTGACCGACCAGAAGCCCAAGCAAGGCCAGCAGTGCGTCCATCTGTTTCGCCAGAAGGACGCGCAACAACCCGCACCGTTTGGCAACCTCATGCAGTCGGTCGACGCCACTCCGTACCGCGGCAAGACCGTCCGTTTCCGCGCCGCGGTACGTGTCATCGGCGAGCAGCCGACCGATCGCGCCCAGCTCTGGCTGCGGATTGACCGCCCAAACCGGCAGATGGGCTTCTTCGACAACATGGACGACCGCCCGATCGAAAACGCCACTTGGCAATACTACGAGATCGTCGGCGATGTGGCTGACGACGCCGAATACCTCAACATCGGCTGCATGTTGGTCGCCGCCGGCGAACTCTGGCTCGACGATGTGTCGCTCGAACCCACGGGCTCGGTTCTCCCCGCCGCCGGCCAGCCGCCCCGCCCGCTCGAAGGCCGTGCTCTGGACAACCTGGTCGCCTTCACTAGGCTGCTCGGCTACGTCCGCTACTTCCATCCCAGCGACGAAGCCGCTGCCACCGATTGGGACGACTTCGCCGTCCGCGGCGTGCACGCCGTTGAGCGCGCCCAGGACCCGCACGAGTTGGCCCGGCGGCTCGGCGAGCTTCTTGCGCCGGTGGCTCCGAGCGTGACGGTGTTCCCGACCGCGGACGCCGGCAAGCTGCCCGCATCCGCCGGTCCACCCGAGGGTGTCAAGGACTTGCGGATCGCGGCTTGGAAGCACCTTGGCGTCGGCCTGGGCAGCGCCAAGTCCATCTACCATAGCGAACGCATCTTCAGGGATTATGAGCCGGGAAAGCTGCCCGAGGGGTTTGCCGATCCGTCCAAGCCGTTCGTCGCGGAACTTGCCGGCGGCGTGTCC
>CAIWOY010000162.1 GCA_903914415.1 uncultured Phycisphaerales bacterium
TCTCCGCTATCATCAGGCGGTCGACTACGGCTCGCAAACGCACGTAACTTGTGCCGCGGCCGTCATTTGGTAGCCGAACGCCGCCGCGACCGGTGCCTGCCGAGAGGATCAGAGGGGCACAGGCCGCTTACGCGGAATTCGCGAGGATTTCGGCAGTTATCGGGCAGAAAAAGGGGCCGCGGACGTGCATGGTGCACAATCCGTGGCCCATGCGCTGGGATGGGCTTGTGAAGCGTTCCACTAGGTATAACAACTCAGCCCGGCAAAGGTGGCGGTGAGTTTGGCGTTTTCTTGAGTTCGCTTCTTCAAATCGACCCCGAGCGGAACCGTTCGGTGGTCCGTCCGGATTGGTTTCGCAGCGACCACCGTGTGAACGCGGCTTAGCCAATCCCGACGCCGACCATCTGACGCACCTACTATTAATTCAGTCCCCGGTGTTCGGACCGCAGCAAGCGCAGGATGCTGACCGCAGCGAGTGCGCGCATTTCGGCGCGGGAACGAAGGCGGGCCGCCGTGGCTGCCGCCCGCGCAGAGGCTCCGCGGTTCACCCAAAGGTGGCCGTCATGCGTACGTTGCTCACCATCACATTCCCAGTGGAGCCGTTCAACAAGCTCGTCCGCGATGGGACCGTCAGCGAGAAGATGAGCAACATCCTCGAGACCATCAAGCCGGAGATCGTCTATTTCACCGAGCGTCACGGGCAGCGAACCGCACTCGTCGTGGCGGACCTGGCCGACGCGTCCAGGATTCCCGTGCTCGCCGAGCCGTGGTTTCTCACATTCAACGCTGAGGTCGAAATCGGCGTCGTGATGACGCCGGAGGACCTGCGGCGGGGTGGGCTGGAGACGCTGGGGAAGAAGTGGGTTTAGGCCGGGCGGGCGTAGCGTCCGCAGGGCGAATCGCCCTCCCCGTCGTGAACAAGGGACGATCCGTCCTGCGGACGCTAATCCGCGCGGGCCAGATGCCCATGCTCCCCGCACGCCCGAGAGCGGGTCGTGGCGCTACTGCCAATGCCCCGGATGGAACTCATAGCCGCGGTCCCGGTGGACCCAGCGGGGCGCGACGTAGTGCTTGCCGTGCTTGGGGTGCTCGTAGCGTCCCCTGACCCACGTGTAATGGTGGCCGTCATGGGACCAGCAGCCGTCGATCCAGATGAAGACACCCGGCGGCGGCGGCGGCCGGCGCTCCACAATCACCGGCGGCGGGGCCTCGCGCACGATGAGGTAGGGGTGACGCTCGACGATCACCGCCTCCGGCTCCGAGCGTTCGACGAACACCGGCGGCGCCTCATCGACGACCACGTCTGAGGGGGCGGCTTCAACGTACGTGTCGGCCGGTGGCCGGCCGACCGCGACATCGACGTCGACCCGCGTGTGCCGCTCCGCGCGGGGCTCGACGCGTTCGTGATGGCCACGGGGCTTATCGTCCCGGTCGTGGCAGCCGGCCAGCAGTGCGAGCGACAAAACGGCAATCCAGATTCCGTTCCTGCGATGGTACCAGTCCATGGTCTGTCTCCTGCGGTACTTCTACCATGATAAGACTACCGCGGTTCGCACTGGTTAGCGACCTCGGGGGCGGTAGCTTGCTCTCGGCCGCAACGGGCGAGTGCCTGGAGGTCGTCGTGCGCACGTCATTCCGCCTCCAGTTGCTCGACCGACCGCGGCCAGTCGTCGCGCAGCAGGCGCGAGAGGGACCGGTCGGCGAGGACGCGACCGTCGGTCTGGCAGCGTGGGCAGTAGTTCGTCTCGTTCTCCGCATACCGGATGCGCTGCACCGCCGTCCCGCAGACCGGGCAGGGCTGGCCGTAGCGCCCATGCACCGCGAACTCAGGACGAAAGGCGGTGATTTCGCCGGGGCCGGGGAACCGCTCGCCGAACTGCCGCCGTAGCTCGTCGATCCAGTGCGTCAGGGTTGATCGGGTTGCGGCGTGGAGCCGGGCGATCTCGGCGTCGGTCAGCTTGCTCGTGAGCGCAATCGGCGACAAGTGGGCGGCGTGCAGGATTTCGTCGGAGTACGCGTGGCCGATGCCTGAGAAGAGGCGCGGGTCGGTCAGCGACCGCTTGACGGTGTGATTCTCGCGTCGCAGGGCGGCCGCAAATGCCGCCGGGCTAGCGCCGAGCACCTCGAGTCCGCCGGGGTCAAGGCTATGGAGGGCTGCCTCGCCGCGCACGAGGTGGAGTGACGCACGCTTCTTCGGGCTGGCCTCGGTCAAGACGAGCGTGCCGGTGGGAAAGTCAAACGCAGCCAGGGCGATCTTGCCCGGCGGTTTGGCGCCGCGTGCCAGCCACCGCAACCGCCCGGCGATCATCAGATGGAGGACGAAAAACAGGTCCTTCGCCAGGCATAGCACGATGCGCTTGCCCAGCCGGCGGACATCGATGACCGTCTTGCCCTGCGCCTCTTCGATCGGCGGATCAACGGTGCGGAACAGAAACGGGCTGGTGACACGCACGCGCTCCAGCACCTGGCTTACAACGCGCGGCCGCAATGCCTCGATGTAAACCGTGATGTCGGGCAGCTCGGGCATGGGCCAGTTGCGTCAAACGGTGCTCGTGCGCGGCTCAGTTGCCTTCACTCCGGGCGGCTCGTAACGCTCGTAGTAGCCGAGCAGCCGGCCGGCGGGGTCGCGGACGGCCCGCATGAAGATGCGGTGCTTCTCGTCGTCCGTGATCAAGCGCTCCTCTTCGCCGGCTTGGAAGGCGGCGAGGATCTCGATGATCTGGCGCTGCGAGTCGGCGTTGTGGCAGGCGAGCAGCGATCGGCCGAGCAGCGCAGCACCATCCTTGTAGTGCGCCACCGCCGCCTTGTTCATGTAGCGGATCGTGTGGTCCGTATCGGCGAAGAGAAACTCGTCTTTCAGGCTGTCGAGCAGCGTGGCGAGCAACGCGACGTCGGGCATGAGGCCTCCAATCGAGCGGTAGCGGCTCGGGGCGTCGGTCCGTACTGTAATCGGCTGGATGCGGCGGCGGGAGCGGTGCAGGTGAGGTCATAGGGCCGGGCGGCCGGTGCGCGGCACCGCGTACTCGGCGCCTGGCGCCGCGGGCGGGGCCGTGCGCGGTTCGCGGGGGCGCAAAGCGAAGGTTGCCAAGTTTTCCCGGGCGCGCCACCCCCCCTTGGCCATGTTGGGCGGGCGGGGCAGAAAACCGGTTTCGGATGCGTTCTGAGCGTGCGGCGGCTGGCAACGTTCGGGGCGGAAAGGCAACCGCCAAGACGCCAAGAGCGCCGAGGACGCCAAGAGTGCCAGGCGGTTGGCACAGTTCCGGATAAAAAGGCCGCTGGCGGGGCGGAAAACGCAAGGATGCCAAGAATGCCAAAAGTGTGCGCCCCGTAAATGGCATTCTTCCGATAACCTTGTGGATAACGGTAACAAGGTAGCAAGGTGACAAGGTAACAACGGGGCGGGGGCGCAGGGGAGGAGGGGCGCGGGGACGGAGGGGGCGCGGTCATGATAGGAATACTAGCACAGAAAGGGGCGGCAGGCAGGCGGGGCGGGGGGTCGGAGCGAGATTGGCGGCTGGTGCGCGATTCTGTGCGTTTCTGGCGGGTGGGGGCGGAGTTTCACCACCGAGGACACGAAGAACACGAAGGAAAGCTCGTTGCCAGGACTCGGGGAAAGAAGCCGGAGAATCACCGGCGAGGGCCGAAGGGCGCGAAGGAGAACGGGACGGGGAGCGGGACCCGGGAGAAAGTCAGAGGTCAGAGGTCAGAAGTCAGAAGGGCGGGGCGGAAGAATGGGACGGGGCCGAGTCGCGCCGCGAGGGCGTGCCGCGGCGCGCGCCCTCGCCGTATCGGGAACCGGGGCGATGGGGCTGCTGCAATCTCCTCCCCTGCTCATAGAGCAGTGGCGTGCGCCTGAAACGCAGCGCCACCCGCCCGCAGGGAGGAGCGCCCCAGCTTGCTAGGAATCGGTCCCATAAGCGAACTTGGCCGCACCTTGGGCGTAGCACCCAGGGCTACTCGGTCAAGATTCGAAGTCCTTGGGCCGCTGCGCGGAAACCTCGCCGGGCGTATGCGTGGTCTGCCCCGGCAACAACCAGTAATATATGCCTGAATAGCAGAACGTGTGGTCCTTGCGGCACTTGTCCATTGCACGCAGGTACTGCGAGAGCATCATCGCAACATCGCTGGCGGTGGGAAGTTCATCCACATCGAACGCCTCGAAATCCGGAAACGGCCCGTACACATCCCCGAGAAGCTGATTGGCGTTGGTCAGCATCTGATTGATGAATGTCAGTTTGAACTTGTTAATCGGATCGTCCGGTCTCTTCTTCGCAATACCGGCTATTTCGTCGTAGAAACCTTCCAACTGGGCTTCTGTCTTTTCGAACACCCTCACCTGTGCCTCATCGATCTTTCCAGAGACTTCCGGCAACTGCGCCATGGGAACACCTTTCAACTGGGACACTTGCGCACAAACTCTATGTATTGCGCCTTCACAACTTCGGTCGGAAAACGCTGTTTGGTCTCATAGACGCGAACCATCGTCTCAACGTCCGAGTCGGTCATAATCACGATGCAGCGCCGCTGTCCGGCCCAGAGGTCGATGGTGTTCCTAAATACCGCCGCGCTCGGCGCGTGTCGCGTCAGCATCACGCCGAAGCGCCCGAACTGGTCTGTGAGATACCTGTTCAACTGGTTGATGTGCTCGCGCTCGACTGTGGCGACGTTCTTCAGCTCGAAGACAATCTGGCGCGCCCCGTAGTCCTGGTGAATGTCCTTCAAGAACTCCATCTGGCGGTTGTTGTAAAAAACGTAAGAGTTCAGCCGTTTGCAGTACTTGCGGCGGGTAGCGGCGGGAGTTGGCCGGTTTGCAGGTAGGTGCGCAGGGCGTTGGCGATGGTCAGCAGGGGGTCGTGGCCGCGGAGGCGCAGCGTGCGGTAGACGCTCATCA
>CAIWOY010000163.1 GCA_903914415.1 uncultured Phycisphaerales bacterium
ACGCGTTCCGCTCGGCTATCGTCGGCCACCTCGCCCTCAACAACATGCTGGCGCTGGCGAACGACAACGACCTCGACGAACGTCTGCTGGCATACTCACGGGACGAGTTCAAGGAGTGGCTGGATCGCGTCGATCAAGCTGGCTCCGTCACCGGATGACGATGCGATCCGTCCCTTTCGGAGATTACACGCGGGCGCGCCCCATGAAGAAGCAGGTCGCCGAACCGGTCGCTGCCAAGCTCAGGAAACTCGCGCTGCTGGCGCGCGAACTCCGCGGCGGTGAGCACTTCGAGATCACTCGCTTGACCACCTTGAAAAGTCGGTGTGAAGATCCCAGCGCTGCTGGACGGTTCGCGCTGCATCTCGCCGAGCGCTCGCAGGGTCGGGCGACCAAGAAGTACAAGCCGTTGATCGCCACTGCGCTTCGGCAGCTGAAGAAGTACCTGGCAAGTCCCAGTGACCAAGCCCCCGAGCCTCTGTGGCACGCATTGCGGGAGCTGGAAGACTCGCAGAACGAGATCAGGGACACGCGCTGGGGACGTGTGCGGACCATCCACTGCAAGGAGGCTCTGCTGGCGGAGCATGCGCTTCGCTGCGCGACACGTCCACGGGAGTCAGCCCACTGGGGCTACCAGGCGGCAAGGCAGTACGCCGAGCGGTACAACCCACGGTACGGAACGGGCCTTATTCCAGAATCCTCGTCCGCGGTCGAGGATATTGTCGCCTTCTGGGCTCGCTACCACTTCGGGAGAGATTCCAAGAAGGTCGTCTCAGGCAGGCGAGCCACCCGGGAAGAGCGGTTCGGCCCTTGCCAACCCGCAGAACGAGCCGGCAAGGGCCGCACGGCGACCAGAGTCGCCGGTACCGTGACCACGGAGTTTACCCGACCACGCCCATGATTTCAGCGGCCTTCTTGCGATCCATCTCGGCGTAGATCTCCGTCACGGCTGCACTCGTGTGGCCCAGGATCACACGAGCAGCGTCGAGGCCGAACTCCTTCCGCAGGAACGTGGCCGCGTTGTGTCGCAAGCGGTTGGGACCCCAGGCCGGGATTTCAGCCTTCAGGCACGCCTTGTAGATCGCGGTTTGGTAGCTGCCGCGCGTGTAGCGGTCAGATGGACAGCGGCGATAGCCGCGAATACGCAGCGTCCGTTTGGACCGTCCCCGCTTCGGCTCCAGTTTCTTCCGGGCATCCAGCACCGCGTCACGCGGGCTAAACATGTACGCCGTGAGGTCCGTTTTGAGGAACGGCCGGACGGTCTCCTGGGCGCGCGGACCGAGGAAGATGATGCGCTTGATACCGTGGTGCTCAGTCTTGTGTGATCCGGGGCGGTACTCCCAGATCTTGCCGGACATGTCGATGTCGCACGTCCGCATCAGGACAACCTCTCCCGGCCGCATGCCGGTCACAAGTTGCAGCTCGATCATCGTCTTTACGGGCCGTGTCACGCGAGCGGTTACTGCCTCGATATGAGCCTGTGACACCGGCGTCACGCGGCTGGTCTCGCGCGCCTCTGAGCGACCCTGCTTCAGCGGCGCGACCGACCGCAGGCCCTGCAGCACTCCAGGAGCGACGAGCTCATGTTCGACCCCCCATTTGAAGGCCCGTCGCACGCGGTTGATCCGCGCGTTGATGACCTTGCGCGAAAGGCCGTTCTCGATCATCCGTTCGCGCACCACCCGAAGGGCCGTCGGGCCGAACTGGGACGCGGGAAGAGCCTCGTAAAGCGACTGCAGCGGCTTGATCCCGGATTATTCACCCGCTTCATGAGTTTTCGTTCAAACCCGGTCCGTTCCGCTGCGTAACAAGGGCGTGAAGACACGCACGCCCCACGGAACGGGAGCAGCCCCTCAGGGGTGAAGGCCACGTACAGGCCGGCGGCGC
>CAIWOY010000164.1 GCA_903914415.1 uncultured Phycisphaerales bacterium
AGCTCGACTTTTGCCATTTTGTGGGCCTTCACGCGGCCCGACTCAAGTGCTCCAGCAGCGTGAGGCGTAATCGTCTCGGGAGTTTTGCGACACGCGCATGTCCCGGCGACTCTTTCAAAACCGATTCCCAGCACAGCCGGCGCACGGCTCGCAGGGCGTCGCTGAAGGTTGCGTCTTGCTTCGCATACCACGGCGTGCGCAGCGGCGCCGCGCTCGTTCCGCCCAGCGCGCGGGCATAAATCAGGCTCACCAGGCGGTACAGACCCGGCAAACACGGCCCCGTTCGCAGCACGCTTTTCTTCGACCAGTTGCGTGGCGTCGTGAACCCCAGGGGCGTGCGTACTTCCTGGAACGCGACCTCGATGCTCCAGCGGCCCGTGAACAGGCGGACGATCCGCTCGGGCGGCCGGCGCGGGTCGCTGCGGTAGAAGTATTCCTCGCGGTGCGGGCCTTCGACAGCGCGAACGAAGCCCCGGCGCACCGGCGTCAGCCCGCCGCCGGCTTTGTAGCAATGGGCCTGGCCGCTGACGAGTTCCCCGCGGCGGGTCTGGCCGCCGTACCACGTCACCGTGAACCGCTTGCCTTGCGAGCGCCGCGCCACCGCGCGCGGCGCGGCGCGTTTGCGGCCTTTGAGCCGCGGCCGGCCGCCCTTCGGGTTGCGCTTCGGCGGCGGCGGGTCGTACAGCTTGGCGTCCGCAGGGCAGCGGCTGACCAGCGTGACGTGCCGGCGATGGCGATGACAGAAGCGCGCCAGTTCGTGCGACGCGCAGCCGCCGTCGCCCACCAGAATGAACTTTCGCTCGCCAAACCAATGGATCAGCACGGCCATGAGCTGCATCGCCAGGCGAATCGGCGTCTTGTGCCGCCGGCCGGCGGCGCGGTTTTGCTCGGCCGGCCGGTACAGCGCGCACAACACCGGCCAGGCCCACGGCCGCGCGGCGAAGGGAAACTTCACGTTGATCGCCAGCACCACCCACTTGTGCCCCCACCGCCAAACGACGTGGCTGTGGGTCGAACGCACCGCGTCGCGCTGCCGACCTTTGCCCCAGACCTGCTGGCCTTTGTGTTGCACGGCCGTGTCGTCGATCGGCACCACCACCGGCGGATCCCTGGGAACCCCGTTCAAAATCCGCGCGGCGAGCACCCGGCCCAACGGCCAGAGCGACCCACTCGCCCGGCACAGCACGCGCGGGAAATCGCTCCAGTGCCCGCGCGCCAGCGGCCCGACGACCTGCAGCACGGCGGTCACCGTGCGTTGCCGCAGCGACAGAATCGCACCGACCAGCAACACGACCACGCGCTGGAACGTTCGAGCGGAAAACGCGATAGAGAACGCCGAGAGCAACGGCTCCGCCGCTTGGGGAAGAGACAACACGTCGGACTCCTTTCCGATTCGCAGGCACTAAACCACCCGCGAGTGTACGGAGGAGTCCGATTCTTTGTGAGTACCCATTCATTCACGACCGCCGCGAAAAACGGCAAAAGTCGAGCTTAGCTACTTTGTCGCCTCCGGCGGCCGAAACTGCAGCGCCTCCGTCCGTTTGCCGCGCGGCAGGTAGCGAATCGTCTCGATCTGGCCGTCCCGCCGGACCTTGAGCTGCACTTCCTTGTCCGCCTCGCCGTAGATGCTCCACCCAGCCAGCTCATCGTCCTCATGCAAGCCCGCCTCGGCCGCCGCCGAGCCCCCCACCAGCCCCCGCACGCGTTTCTCCTTCAGCGAGCGCTCGCGATCAAACCCGAGCGCAAACGCGTAGACGGCCGTGACTTCACCGACGAGTCGCGGGGCGAGCGCATCGGCCGGCACGTCGATCGTCTCCGCCCGCGTGACATAGCGGTCGAAATCCGCGCCAAACCAGTCGCCCAGCGCGCGAATCCCCGCCGCGCGCACCGCCGCGTTCGACAGCTCGAACTTGCCGCCGCGGCCGCGCTCGACCAGCGCCTTGAACAAACGATCGACGCCGGCGGGCACGCCGTGCTCGCGCGCGAGGCGCTGCCAGCGCAGGCCCAGCAGCAAGCCGCGCTGGTACGGCACCTCGCCGACCGTGTCGCGCTGCGTCCAGTACCCTTTGCGGATGTCCTCGTTCGTCGCATTGCGGGCCGGGTTGAACGCGTACTCGCGCAGATGCCGGTTGACCCACTTCGCGTACGTGTCCGCGTTCCACCGCCCGGACTCGAAGAGGATTCGCAGGGCGTAGTAATCCGTGAACCCCTCCGAAAACCAGTACGTCGTTTCCTCGGGCTCCTCGCGCGTCAGCACGCGGCCATTCCAGTAATGGAACAACTCGTGGGCGAACAGGTGCTCCACGCCCTCGGTCAGCGTCGCCCGCGGCGCTAGAAACAGCGCGAAGCTCTCGTACAGCCCGGTGCCCGACATGCTGGATGTGCCGCCCTGCGCAGGCTCGCCGACGGGAATCGCCGTCACGACAAACGGCGGAAAGGCCTTTTCCTCCATGAACGCGCATTGGTCCGCGATGATGTCCGCCGCCAGGTCCGCGAACGCCGCCGCGTCGAAGCCGAAGCCGTCGAGCAGCGCTATCGTCACCTCGTCCGCGCCCGCCGCGTGCCGCGTGCACATCTCCAACGGCCCGGCCAGGTACACCGAGTGCTTGAGGTCATCGACTTTCAGGTTCGCGCCCACGGTGGGTCCGGCCCCCCACGAGCACGCCGCTTTCCAGCCCTTCGGCACCTTCCAGCGCACGATGACGTCGTATTCCTCTGGTGCCCCACCGTCGCCCGCCCGCGGCACCAGCAGGAACGTGTTCCCGATCCCGTGAAAGCACGTCTCCGTCGTGATCGGA
This sequence comes from uncultured Phycisphaerales bacterium, assembly GCA_903914415.1. Lineage (GTDB taxonomy): Bacteria > Planctomycetota > Phycisphaerae > UBA1845 > Fen-1342 > Fen-1342. The sequence continues at coordinate 2,799 of CAIWOY010000164.1, forward strand.
TAGTGCACCGAGTCCCAGTCGAACGTCCGCCGCCCCGTCGCGACCGTGTACCGGCAACGCAGCACCGCCCCGCGCGCATGACTCACGATCCAGCGCTCGCTCTCCTGGCGCCGCGCCAAACCACCCGTAATCCGCACGTCCTTGAGCAGCGCCGGCACGTCCGCGACGGCTCCCCAGTGCTTCGACACACACAGCGCGGATATCGAGCGCCCCGTCGTCTCCCACGTCAGCTCCACGTCCAGACACCCCCTGTCCGGCACGGGCGTCAACGTATACGTCAGCGCTTCGCCGTACGCCGCGCCCGTCATTGCCACGATGGCGGCGAGAGCCCAAACTGCCGCACCGCCGATCAAGTACAGCGGCCGACCCCCGCCTGAATGTAGCGGCCGACCCCCGTGTCGGCCGTAGAAGGCGTCGCGCCTCTTAGCGTCTCGCTCGCGCACCACAAACTCACCTCCGGGCACGGCGTAATCGCCCTGAACCCGGATTTCCCAGATGATGTCTAGAGTGTAGAATACTGGAGATGGGTGTGGGTCTGCAAATGACGGAGTTTTCGGCATTACGGCTCACGATGGGCGGAGAACCCAATGGGTGAGGGAAACGCGGAGGCGTTGCGGGTTGGTTTCGACGGCGGCCTGAAGCTCGCGTTTCACGGTTCGCGGGTCACATCGGATGCCGGATTGCTGGCCCATCGCGAGTTCGATGACAGCCTGGGACTGACGGCGATGGGAGACGACCTGTTGGAGGATCGTCGAACCGCCTACAACCGTTAGCACACGCTGACGGCGCAGCTTCGGCGGTCGATCTTCAGCCGTCTGGCGGGCTGCGAGAACACCAACGACGGCGAGCGGCTGAGCTGCCACGACTTCGTGGATAGCCAGGTCCGGCGCCAGCATTTTGCCCTGGCATACAACTTGGGCAATTTCCTGCGTCGGCTGGCGCTGCCCAAGGCGGTGAAGCACTGGTCGCTGACGACGCTGCGGGAGAGGCTGGTCAAGATCGGGGCCAAGGTCGTCACGCACGCCCGCTACGCGATCTTCCAGATCGCCGAGGTGGCCGTCCCGCGAAAGGTGTTCGGCGCGATCGTGGAGCGCATCCAGCGACTACGTCGGCCCGAAGTTGCCGTGGTGCCTTCCGGATGAGCCAGCAGATCGCTCAAAGCCGCTCCTGTTCGGACAAGCCGGGCGGATTCGATGCGCCCGCCGGGCAAAACGGGCCGTTCCTGGAGCAGTCGGGAGCTTCCTACCCCTGCAACAAGGGCCTCGCCGGCCGCGTTCCGCCCCTGACGCCCGCCGAAGAGCCTGAAAAAAAGGTGGGCGCAGGAGGGCGGGACGCTGTACAATGGCTCTGCACCGCCTGGCAGCGAAGCCGGGCGAAGTCATCTGGGAAATGTCGGAGAAACTGATTTTATTGCGGGATGTGCATTTCCGTCCCGAAAGAGATCGATTTTCGTTCGTGGACGACGCGATTTGACGACTTAACGCCGTTGCTCCCGGGTGGTGTTTTGCGTTGATCCTGCCGCTTGGTTTGGCGTCGTTCCGGCGTCCCGTCGGAGGTGCGAGCCGTGCGAACCTGTCGGGTCTTCTTCACCACGTGGTGCGCGACCATGACCGTGGGCCTTCTCGGCGGCTGTCCGCCATCGCAGAGCGCGTCGTCACCTGCCGGCGCCGCTAGCCAGGACAATGGAGGAAGCCCGCCAAGCGGCAGCGACACTGGGCAAAGCCAGGCAGCGGCCGCTGGTGGGTGTGAAGATCCCGGCCCTTACGCGTTGACGTGGCTCCACACCCCAATGCCCAACCAACCTGACAAGCGATACCCCACCGTCGTCATCGTGCATGGTCTGAACCACCACCAAGACACAGACCTATGGCCGAGAATCATGGCCGGAACAATTGTGAAACTCATTGACGACGAGGACGCCCTTCAACAGAGCGACCCAACCAAGGATGTTCTGGTGGATGATATCAATATAGCTTTCTGGAGTTGGGGGTACTATTCGACTCTCAGTTCGGACTGCTGTTATCTCGCGGCCCAGCCCGCGGGGGAGAAACTTGCCGAGCAACTCGCGCAGCTAATGGACAACGGAGCAATTGATCGTGATCCTTCGCGCATTCATCTGATCGGCTACAGCGACGGTGGTTACGTATGCGCCGTCTGCGGGCAGTCCATTGTCACCAGTGGCCGCGGCCGGATCGGTCAGCTTACTGGCCTCGACGTACCCGCCAGGGTCCTGCTGCCCCCGGTGGTCCATGTCATACCGGGCGCATTTGCCGTGGTGACGTGGTATCCGCTCGTCGGCCTGGACCCAGTGGTGTCCCTCGCGCTCGACGACCCGAACTTCTACAACGTCTACGTGGAGGAGGTCACCGCAAATTTCCCCGACGTTTGGCATGGGAACTTCCCGGACTGGTACGTCGAGAACAAAATCGTTCGCGGCAAATGGGACTCCTACATCGCTGTCAAGCCCCAGCGCGGCGATGTCCCGGTCTACACTCAGCGCGCGACCTTCGACATCTCCTACTCGCTGAAGTGCCAGGGCCTGGTCGACCCGAACACGCTGGCGGAACCTGCTTCTGAAGCTAATACAACACAGATAACAGAGATCGTTGACTTACCCTCTTCTCAACAGATCATCTTCGATCGACGGATAACGTCCGGCTCGCCCTCTTATTTGTCAGAGGCGTCGATTTCGTGCGACGGTTCCCTTTTTCCGTGTAACGCGTCGTGGCACCTCCTTGGCCAGGCGTTTGGTGTCTCCGGAGGTTACGCGCTCGCGCAAGCCTCAGTGGATTCCATGCACGAGATCACGGTCGACTGGCCATGGGACGACGGGGTTCAGCGCGACTGCCAGGGTACCCCAGCCTGGGTCTTGTTCGGCGGCACTGTGGACCAGCACCTCCGGTGGAGCACCCAGGATAGAACGCTTTCCGCAACAGGTAGTGATCTTGCCTACGATCGGCGGGTATCCTTGATAACGGTTGGGCCCGCACGCGACGTCGTCACGGTGACGAGCGGGGGCCGAACTCAAACTGATGCCACGGGCTTAGCCAGCAGCCCGATTCCCGGAGCCGACTATTTCGTTTTGGACTCGTGCTCTATCGTTGTCGGGGCCGTTGTGCTACCGTTTCAACCCCGCCTGCGTCCGTACATATGTCCGCCCAAAACCAACGCGTGTGTGTGGTCGGCCTACGGCCCTACTTCTCAACCGCTAGCGCCGGGAATGCAGGAGAGCGCGGAGACAATCTGGGGCCTCCCTCTGACTTTCGACTCGGGCTCCGAGGCCGGGCTTTGCTTCACTCCCGAGACGCCGGGACTCTACGTCATCCGTAACACGCTCACATCCCTCGATGACCACACGTCGGCGGGAAGCAATGTGGCAATCTTCGTCCCCGGCAAGCGCGAATAGACTCGCCCGTCGCTGCTTTCGTACAACCCTGCGCTCCTGCGAGTCATGCTCCTGGCGCTCAGCGCAACAACCCACCGCCGGTACCTCCGCGCATAACAGTTCACCCGCGTGCAGCGTTTCCGGCGGGTAGTGACGGGAGCTGGCCGGTTTGCAGGTAGGTGCGCAGGGCGTCGCCGATCGTGCGGAGCGGATCATGGCCACGCAGGCGCAGCGTCCGACAGACAACCATCAGCATGGCCTGGATGCGCGCGCCGCGGTCCGAGCGGCTGGACTGGCTGTTCTTGCGCAGGATCGGCGCTGAAACGCACCGGCCCCGCGCGGCCTCATTCTACGCGCTTTTCCGGACGGCTGCCGTCCCGCGCGACTGCGGCGGGCGCAAGAGCCGCCCGCGCACGGGCCGCGCGTCGCCCGCGAGTCGGCTTCGGCCCACCACCGATAGGCTGTGAAGAGCGTCGCAATCGAGTCCTTTCATGTGGAACGGCTTGCACACGGGCCTGAGCATCTTCGTCGCGCTCGTCGCCGCGTCGCCCACACACGCGGCCCACCCACTGCACTTGGCGAGCCGCCAGGTCATCCTGACCTATCACACGGACGGGCCCAGCGACGGCGTGGAGGCTGCGCTGTGGGTCTCGACCGACGGCGGACGCACTTGGGCCAGCGCCGCGGTCGCGCCCAACAGCAAGGCCGCTCTGTGCTATGAGGCCCCGGCCGACGGCCAGTACGACTTCTACATAGTGCTGAAAAACGCCGCCGGAACCTCCGCGGAGCCGCCTCAAGCCGGCTCAAAACCCACCGCGACGGTGGTGGTCGATACCGTGCCGCCGCTGCTCCAGATCCACGACACCAGCACCGCAGCGACGCCCGATGGCGGGTCCGCAGTCGTCTTCAAAGTCTCGTTGGTCGAGGAGCACCTCTCCGGCTCCGGGGTGCGTGTCTTTTATCGGACAAACAGCGCCGCGTGGCACGATGGCGGTGCCGCGAGCTTCGCAGCCGAATCTCTCACCTGGACCGTTCCCCCCGACCTCGGCCCCATCGCCGATCTGCGCGTCGTCGCCACCGACCTCGCCGGCAACAGCGCTTCCGCCGATCTCCACAAGTTCTCTTTGCCCGCCCATCCGCCGCAATCCGCGGACGAGCCACCCAGCTCGACCGCTCAGCCGCCCGGCGCTTCATCCCCAGCGCCCGAGACCCGGCCGTCGGCCCCCGACACGCCGCCCACGCCCGCGAGCACCGCCGACCTGCGGCGTTTACGTGAGTTAGCCAGCCGCTTCGCCGGCGAAGGCCAGTACTCGCTCGCCGCCGCCCGCCTGGAGGACGCCCTGCGGCTGGCTCCGCAGGACGCCGACGTGCTCACCGATTTGGGCAACGTCCTCTTCCGGCTGAGCCGGTATCAGGATGCCGACGCGCGCTTCCAGACCGCGGCGCAGGCGTCGCCGGATCATGCCGGTGCGCTCGAAGGCCTGGCTCTGGTCGCCGCTACCGAGAAACGCTACCCTGACGCCCGCGAACACCTGTTGCACCTGTTGCGGGTGCAGCCGGCGTCGGGCGAAAACTGGTTGCGGTACGGCGATATCGAGCATCAGATCGGGAACATGACGCAGGCGCACGACGCTTGGGAACACGTGCTGCGTATCCCCGCGGCGCCCGCCGATACCCGCGCCAAAGCCCAACGCCGCCTCGACTATTTCCAGCCCGGCCGCAGCCGCGGCCAGTGAGACGGCAGCCGCTTCATGGCCAAACCGCCGGGAATTCCGCCCGTCGTCGTGATCTACGGCGAGGAGGAGCATCTCAAGGACACCGCGCTGACGCAGTCGCTCGACATGCTCCTGCCGCCGAGCGTCGAGCGCGCCCTGGCTCTCAGTACCTATGAGGGCGGCCGCAGCGCCGAACAGGGCGGCCCGACGATCGCGACTGTGCTTGAGGACCTCGCGACGCTCCCCTTCCTTGCCGAGCGACGCGTGGTGCTCGTCCGCGACGCCGACGCTTTCATCACCGCGCACCGCGAGCGGCTGGAGAAGTACCTCTCCGCGCCGTCGCGGACCGGCGTCCTGGTCCTGACCTGCCGCAGCTTCCCGAAGACGACGCGGCTTTACAAAGCCGCGGCGGCGGCCGGCGGGCAACTTCGTGAGTGCGGCCGGCTTTTCGGCCGCGCCTTGCTCGACTACGCCGTTGGCGCAGCCCGCGGCCAGGGCAAGCAACTGGAGCCGGACGCCGCCGCCCGCCTCGTTGACCTCGTCGGCCAGGACACGGGGATGCTCAGCGGCGAGGTGGAGAAGCTCTGCCTCTACGTCGGCGATCGCCCGGCCATCACCGAGCGCGACGTAAGCGACCTGGTGGGTCAGACCCGCGAGGAGAAGATCTTCGCGGTGGCCGATGCCGCTGCTGCCGGGCGCTTGACCGACGCCCTCCGCCTTTGGGATCAGGTCCTCGAGACCGATCCGGAAGCGGCCTACCGCGCGGTCGGCGGCCT
>CAIWOY010000165.1 GCA_903914415.1 uncultured Phycisphaerales bacterium
CGCTGCAGAAATCCCGCCGTCATTTCTCCTTGACGGTCTCGAGGCTGAAGCTACGTTGCAGCAACGGCTCCGGGTTGCCCGCGCTGTACAGCTTGGCGACGAATTTCTCCGCGCCTGTAGCCGTCAGGCTGTCCAGCGGGATCTTGTAGGACAGGCCCTCGGGCCCGGAACTGCCCGACCACACGAACTCCTGGTCGAACAGGTCTTTGCGCCCCTCCGGCTCCGCCACCACCACGCGGAACTTGTTGCGGTCGCACTCCTCGGGCAGATTACGCACCGCGAGGATGAACTCGCTCATCGTGCGCGGAACTTTCTTCGTGTCCGTGTAGTGCCCGTCGTAGTAATCCGTCGCGACCAGCAGCATGTCCGACTTGAACTTCACCTTCACCTGCGTCGGCGCGATCGCCTTGAAGAACTCGACCGACAGCTCCCGCACCGCTTCCCCGGCCACCTGCTCCGGCGTCACGCCCGATGGCGCGTTGCGCGAAATCCGCGGCCGCGGCGCCACCCGAGCAGAATGACTCACCAGAATCTTGCCGGTCGCCGCGTCGATCACCCGTACCGTCCCCTCCACTTCGGCGCCCGTGCGATAGATGTAGAACGTCTCTTCGCCCGCGATGATCGGGCGTCCTGAGCGGTCCAACAGCCGGTTGCCGCGCCGGTCCACCGCGTAGCGCGGCATCGTCTGCTGCTCGCGGTCCGCAATCAGCTTGTAGTCCGTGATCCGTACCGCTACGAGCGCCTGGGCGACGCTGATCTTGCCCTCCGGCACCGCCGTTCCCTCGTCGATCGCGTCCGCCAGCTTCGACAGGTCCTGCTCCGCGAAAACCTGCTGCATCTCCGCCCGGCTCAGCACCGAGAACTGGTGACCCTGCGTCAGCAGCGTCGTCAGCCGGTCCGCCAGCACTTCGGCGTCGTGCGCCGCGTGCGGCGTCGTCGCTCGCCCGGGCAGCACCGCAATCCGCTCGTACCGTTCGTATTCCCAGTCCGGACGGTACGTCACCATGCCCTTGCCGCTGCCGCTTGGCTCGCAGCCGACCAGCCCACTCAGGACCAACAGCAACCCGCATCCTGCCGCATGACGCCTCATCATGTCTGAAACCTCCAACCGCCCCGCGGACCGCTCAAAACCCACCGGCGCGCGCCCGCAGGCCGTCCAGGACTTCTGCCCCGCGACGCTCCTGGCATCCGCTCCGCGTGGCCGGCGCGACAGAACGCGCGGTGCCCAGCGCGCTACGCCGACGACGGCGGGCCGGCGCTACCCTGCTCCAGCGGCCCGCTAGGCGCCGGTCGCGGCCGTAATCAGCGCCTGCGCGATCCCGAACCACGTCGAAATCGCGCTGCTGATGACGCTGTCCAGCCCGGTCGAAAGGACCGACTGCCACACGCCCGCGAGTTGCCGGTCCGACAGCCCGCAGCCGTTGAACACCAGCAGGCCGCCGGCACCTGCCGCGAGACTCAGATACCGCACGCGCCAATACCAGCTCTTCATAGTGCCATTCCTTCTTTGCCACACATCTGGGTGGCGATAGTGTACCCGCCCTCACGGCTGCCGGCGAGTGGGCTGCGAAGCCGGTCTTTCGGACTCCAGCACCACCACCTCCTCGACGCGGACGACGTCCGCTCCGAGGCTTTCATCCGCCCGGCGGGCCCCGCGCACACCGACGTACTTTCCAATCAAGGACTCCAAGTCAACCTGCGACTCCGGATCGAGCTCGACGTACACCTCCACCTGCCGGGTCAGCGGGTCCTGCAGCTTGTATAAACGCCGCCCCTGGCGCTCACCGACCGCGAGGCTGGGCAGCAACTCCCCGCGGGCGGCGTACGCCGGCCGTGTGGCGGCCCGCTGCCGGACCTGCTCGAGGCGCGCCAGCTCCCGTTCCTGCAGCGCCCGCTCGCGGGCGCCGCGCTGCTCCAGCTCTTGGGCCGCGCGCAGGGCTTGCTGGGCCGCCGTGCGGCCTTCCAGGTCGCGAATCCAGGCGACCGCCAGGCGCGCAACCGTCGGCTCCTCGTGTTGCTCCGTGATCGGCCGGAGCCGCGCAATCAGCGCATCCCAGGATCGTTCCAGGGTCGGCCGCGCGGCCTCGGCTTCGATGGTGGCCTCCACCAGTACCAGACGCTGGCCCCATGGACCGCTCAAATCCGGGGCGGTCGTCGTCGGCACGCTCGTCGCCCGCACCGGACGCGCCGGGGCGGACGTGGCGGCGATCCGGACGGGGCGGGAAGTCACCCCTTGCTCCGCCAGCAGACGTACCGCCGTCGGAGCATCCACCCGCGTGACATACGCATCGGCGGCATACGCATACACGCCGGCGGGCGGTGCGATCTTCAGCCAGTCGCCCGCCGCCCCCAGAATCCGCACGGTCGCGCCGCGTTCCAGCACAGTTTGCACGTCCGCCGCGGCCGGGTCGACGTCCTGGATCAGGCTCCCGACGCGGACGCGCAACGCGCCCGACGTCACCGAGACGACCCCTTCCGTTTCGCTTTGCCGTACGACGTGCGCGGCCGAAACGTACGAAAAAACGCCCTCCGGCGGCACGACCTTATGCCAGCCGAACTGGCTGCCGACCGCCCGCAGGATCGCGTCGCGCTCCACGCGGACCACCGGCACGCTGTTCGTGTCGGGCCGCGACCGCAGGTTCAATGTCTCCGCAGTCACGCGCAACCAGTATTCTCCGCTCTGCGGTTGCGTGCTCGGTTGGGTCGGAAGGGTGGACGCCGGGCGAGGCTCGTTTTGCGCGCCGGCGACCGGGCCGAGCGCACCGAGGGCCAAACACAGACCGGCGAGCGTCCGGTAACGCGTGTGGGACATGTGGCCGAATGGGCTCATGGCTTCGTCGCTCGGATTCCCGCGTGTCCGTCTGAGGCTATCGGCGTCGCGCAGCGGTGTCAAACCGCCGCCGCACGCCACAATCCCGCCGCGGGCGCTTGGCGCCGCGGCCCGCGTGCGGGACAGTAACAGAGATGGCGCACGGATCTGCGGCTCCCGATTCGATCACCTTGCTGTTCACATGCGTGGGGCGGCGCGTGGAACTGCTGCAGGCCTTCCGCGCCGCGGCCCGCCGGCTCGGTCTGCGACTGCGCCTGGTCGGCCTGGACCACGACCTGACCGCACCGGCCTTATTCTGCGTGGACGATCCGGTCGTTGTCCCGCGCGCCACCGACGCCGGCTACATGCCGGCGGTGCTGGCGGCCGTCCGCAAGTACCGGGCGACGGCCCTGATTCCGACCATCGACACCGACCTGCAGGTGCTCAGCGAGAACCGAGATGCCGTCACGCAGCTCGGTTGCCTGCCGCTCATCGCCGAACCGAAGATCATTGAGACGTGCCGCGACAAACTCCTCACGTACGACCACCTGCGCCGGCATGGCATCAACACGCCGGACACGTACACTCCGGCGCAGTTGCACGCCCTGTCCACCCCGCGGTTTCCGCTTTTTATGAAGCCCCGCACCGGCAGCGCCAGCCAGCACGTCCACAAGATCGAGGACGAGCTGGACCTCGACTACTACCTCGCCCGCGCTCAGGACCCCATCATTCAGGACTTCGTCGAGGGCACCGAGCACACGCTCGACGTTTACGTCGGACTCACCGGCGTGCCCCGCTGCGTCGTGCCACGCGCCCGCTGGGCCGTCCGCGCCGGCGAGGTCTCCAAGGGCGTCGTCGTCAAGGACGTGGAGATCATGAACGCCGGCAAGCGGGTCGTGGAGACGCTCGGCCTCTCGCTCCGCGGCCTGGTTACCCTCCAGTGCATCGTCACGCCGCAACACCGCATCCGGTTCATCGAGATCAACCCGCGTTTTGGCGGCGGCGCCCCGATGGGGATCGCGGCGGGCGCGGACTACCCCGGCTGGCTGCTCCAGGAGCTGCTCGGCCGGACACCACAAATCGCGTTCGACGGCTTCCGCCACGGCCTATGCATGTTGCGCTACGATTGGTCGACGTTCGTGGCGCTGGACGACCCACACACTCCACAACTCAAGCCGCCGCTGGGCGGCTTCCCCGATTTCCCGTAGCAGACAAACCGCCGAGCCATGGAACGCATCCCTGACGCACCGGACGAGGCCAGTGCGCCGACACCGCTCCCAACAATCCTGAATCGGGACCCCCTCAGCGTTCTCCGCGCTCTCGGCGCCTCCGCGGTTCCCTTACTCGAACCGCTCCCCGAACGCCGCCTCCCGCAACCTCGCCAGGTCCTTGATCCGCTCGACCTGATCCCGGCGGCAAACGAGCGTCGCATCGTCGCTGTGGACGACCACGAGATCGCTGACGCCCAGCGCGACGATGAGATGGCCGGACTCGGTGACCAGGACGTTGTTCTGCCCGTCGACGATCAGCGACCGCTCCGCGAGCGCGACGTTGCCGTGCTCGTCGGCTCGCCGCGTGCCCGCGACCGCCAGCCACGAGCCCAGGTCCTGCCAGTCGCAGTCCATCTCGACCAGCAGCACCTGGCGCGCCTTCTCCATGACGCCGTAGTCGATCGAGATCTTCTGCAATGCCCCAAAACGCGCCGCGGCCTCCGGCGTGCCGGCCCAGCAGTCCCAATTCGCGGCGAGCTCGGCGAGCCGGCTCGCATTGTCCGGCAGATTGCGCTGCAGCTCCGCGAGAATCGCCGTCGCCCGCCACGCGAACATCCCGCTGTTCCAGTAGTACTCCCCGGACCGCACGTACCCCTCCGCGACCTCCCGTGTCGGCTTCTCCTTGAACTCCGCGACGGCGAAGACGTCCTTGTGCCACTGCTCTTGAGCAGTGCCGGCCACCCGGCCCCGCCGCACGTACCCATACCCCGTGTGCGGACCGGTCGGCTTGATTCCGAACGTCACCAGGGCGTCGGGGAAGTGCTCGGCGGCATCCAACCCAGCGCGAATCGCCTCCGCGAACCGATCCTGCGGCGTAATGATGTGATCCGCGGTGAAAACGGCCATCGTGGCGTCCGGGTCGCGCCGCGCGAGCAGGTTCGCCGCCAGGCCGATCGCGTTCGCCGTGTCGCGCCCCATCGGCTCGCCGATGAGGTTCGCGCGCGGGATGTCGGGTAGTGCCGCCGCGACCTGGTCGAGGTAGTGCTGCGACGTGATGACCCAGGTGTTCGCCGGTTCGAAGAGGCCGCACAACCGTTCGCGCGCGAGCTGTAGCAGCGACTTCCCGTCAAACAGCCGCAGAAGCTGCTTGGGCCGCAGCTTCCGCGACAGCGGCCATAATCGCGTTCCCGCTCCGCCGGCCATAATCACCGCGTGCCGCATCCGCACGAACTCCAACTCTACGCCGGGCCGACCGCCTTGCCAGTGCTAAGGTGATAAGGTGATAAAGTGATAAGGTGACAAGGGCTCGCGTCCGCGATCGGTCGGCACCTTATCACTTTATCACTCTGCCGCTCCGCCGCGCAAACCGCTCATACTCCCGCCGCTGCTTCTCGTAGCCCGGCTTGCCCAGCAGTGCGAACGTGAACTCCTTGCCCATCTGCACCGCCGGCTGGTCGTAGGGGTTGATGTGCAGCAGGCCGCCGGCGATTGAGGTCGCGGCCTCCCACAGCAGGATGAACTGCCCGACGGTCTCCTCGCGGACCGCCGGGAAGCGGATCGTCAGGCATGGCCGCTGGCTGGCGACCAGTGCACACTCCGTCGCCCGCTTTTCCGCGTTGAGCAGCGTCCCCAGCGACTGCCCCTGCAAGTACTCCATGTCCGCCGGCAACCCCGTCGCCCGCGGAATCTTCACGTCGCGCTCGAACCGCTCGACCTCCAGGAAGGTGAACACCTTGTCGTTCGGCCCCTCGCGATAGAGCTGCACCTGCGAATGCTGATCCGTCGCCCCGAGCGCCTTGATCGGCGTCGGGCCGACGACGCACGCCTGCCCGTCCAGGTTGATGTGCTTGCCCAGGCTCTCCGCCCAAAGCTGCCGCCACCAGTCCGCCAGGTCCTTTAGCTGGTACGAGTACGGCATCATGACGTGCAGCCGCTTGCCGCGGACGTAGAACGCGTGCAACAGCAGCGCGAGCAGTGCCGCCGGGTTCTTGTTGACCACTGTGGTGCCGACGCGCGCCCCCATCGCCGCGGCGCCGGCGAGCAGCCGGTCGATCTTGATCCCGCACAGGCCGGCGGAGAACAGCCCGACCGCCGACAGCACGCTGAACCGTCCGCCGACCCCCGGCGGCACCGGCAATGCTTCGTAGCCGTCTTCTTCGACGATGCTGCGCATGGTCCCGCCCTGCGGGTCGGTCGTGACCAGCATGTTGGTCGTCAGCGCCTTCTTGCCGAGCTTGCGCCCCAGGAGATCGCGGAAAATGAGGAACTGCGCGGCAGTCTCGGCCGTTTCGCCGGACTTGCTGATCACGTTGAAGAGCGTCTTCTTGAGGCTCGGCCCCAGCACGTCGAGCAGGTTGGCGATCTGCGTCGGATCGACGTTGTCCATCACGAACAGCCGTGGCCCGCGCCGCGCCCTGGCTGGCAGCAGATTGTGGTACGCCGGATTCAGCGCGGTCTGTAGCGCGATGTTCCCGAGTGCCGATCCGCCGATGCCGAGCACCACGAGGTTCTCGAACTTGCCCGCGTGCCGCCGCACCGTCGCCTGCACCTGCTTGAGCATCTCCCGATCGTGCGGCAGCTCGCGATATCGGTGCTCGCCCCTCTTGCGTTCCGCCTCGATTCGCGCCACCACTTCCTTGACGGCCGGCGCCGCCCGCTTGATCTCGGCCGCGCCCAGTCCATGCGCCGGCCCGACCGCGGCGTCGAGGACGTTCCCGTAATCCAATTCAAGCGCCGCGCTCGGCATTGTGCTTGCTCCTGCTCAGGCCAGGTGGCATTCTGGCCCGCGTCACTTCTCCGTCAACTCCAGGGCCCCGTTCCAGTCCTCCGCCGGCGGCGCCGCCAGGTACTGCTGGACCGCCTCCAGGTACCGCAGCGCCGCCAGATCGTCCGGCCGCTCGCCCCGGCACGCCTCAAATTCGGCCAGCGCCTGCTGCCAGGCGCGCTGCTGAAACGCGACGACCGCCGCCGCGAAGCGGGTCGCGTACCGCAGACGCTCCTCCGGAACAGCGCCGATTCGCCCGAGCAGCTCGTAGATCGGCACCGCCTGCGTCTTGCCCTTCACCTGCACGCCGCCCAGCGACCGGACGATGAACCCGTCGCCCGCCTGCGCGCGCGTCGCGCCGCTGACGAGGACGTGCGTGCCGTAGAACTTGTTGGCCGATTCGAGCCGCGCCGCGACGTTCACCGAGTCGCCGATGCACGTGTAGTCGTACTTCTTCTCCGATCCGCACGGGCCGACGATGGCGTTCCCGGTCGCGACGCCGATGCGCAGCACGAGTTGCCCGAACGCCTCGTCGCCGCCGGCGAGACGCTGCTCCGCGGTCAGCTCGCGCAGGGCGACTATTAGGTCCACGGCGCTCTCGCACGCGCGGCGGGCGTGGTCCGGTTGCGGATAGATGACGGGGTTCCAGAACGCGAAAATCCCGTCGCCGATGAACTTGTTGACCATCGCCTCGTGGTGCAGCATCACGTCGCTGAACCGGCCGAGCGCCACGTTGAGCACGTGCTGGGTGCGCTGGGCCCCGATCCGTTCCGAGAGCGTGGTGAAGCCCTCCAGGTCGGTGAACACCGCCGTCACCTCGCGCATCTCCGCCCGGCGGCACAGCTCCGCGTCCTCCGCCATCTTGCGGGCGAGCGTCGCCGACGTGTACTGGCCCAGCGCCGTCGTAAGCTGCCGCTTCTCCCGCTCCAGGAACAAGTACCGGTGCACGAGCACGAAGATGTTGCTGGCCAGCAGGGCCCCCACGGCCGGCGTCAGCGCGATCCAGTACGTCCACACGTAAAACGCTAGCCAACCCGCCAGGGCGACATAGCCGATCGCCAGCACGCCGATGCCGGCCGCCACCCGCGGCCCGTACCGCACGCTCATCAGCGTGGCGAGGAGGCCGAGCAGCGCCGCCAGGGCCACATTGAGCGAGGTCGGCGCCCAATACACCATCCGCCCGCCCAGCAGTCCGTTGAGCAGGTTCGCGTGCGCCATCACCCCCGGCGCGCGGGCGTGCGTCGGCACCGGCGTCATGTCCGCCAGCGCCGTCGCCGTATAACCAAGCAGCCCGATCTTGCCCTGCACCCGCTTCCGCAGCCGGTCGAGCGTCGTCTTGATCTCCGCCTTGTACTCGTCGTTGGCCGCGAGGGCCTGCGCGACCTCGCGGAGCACGGCCGCTCGGGCGCGTGCGGCATCAGCCTCTGCGCCCGCCGAGGTTGGCGAAAGCCGCGCGATCGCGCCCTCCAGCCCAGCCCGCAAGGCCGATCCGCTCTCGGCGAGGAGCTGCTCCGCCTGCGTCAACAGCGCGTCCGCGTCACGGATCGCCTGCCGGTCGCCCCAATAGCGGGCTGCGCGCACGCGTTGCTCGAGGCTCAGATACGTGGCCAGGTCTTCGCAGTACTGGTTCGGGTCCAGGCCATCGGTCGGGGGCAGCGCACGGAGCCGTTCGAGCACGATACCGCGGTTGTGCGCGACGCTCTGTCGCCGGTCGAACACCTGCCACACCGCGCCGACCGGCACGTGGTCGCCGAATTGCCCCGTCCAGTCCCGCCGGGCGATCCACGGGACCAGCGTCCGCCCCTCCACGTCGAGCTGGATGCGCAGCGGCTTGGTGCCCGCCGGCCCGCCCAGTACGAGCCACCCCGGCTCGCCGTGTACGTCCTCCGCGCGGATCCCCAACTCGTCGAACGCCACGTCGAAGGCCAATTGCCCCAGTACCCGCCCGTCGTGCTGCACGAGCAGCCGCGTTCCCCGCATGATCCCGTCTTCGTCCGGCTCAAAGACGACGAACCCGCACCGGCGGGCGGCACGCGCCTGCACGAAGTACACCGGCGAGATCGCGTCGACCGGCGGCGCGGCCGTAGTCACCTGCGCCAGCGGCATGAACGTGTTCGACGCGGTGGCGTGTGCACTCAGCACCTCGCGCAGGGCTTGGGCGAGCAGCTCGCGGTGGCGCGGCGCGTCCGGAATCAAGACGCGCTCCAGCGGGTCATACAACTTCGCGATCTCAACGGAGGGCGTTGCCCAGCGCTGCGGTTCGGCGTCGAGCCAGGCGCGGACCCGGCGCCGAAACGCCAGCTCGCGGCAGCCGTCGCCCGCCAGCAGCACCGACTTCCGGTCCCCGCCCGTCAGTTGCTCCGCCAGCGCTTCGTCCGCGAGGGTCAGGTCGGCCTCGAACGCCGCCACGAGCCGCGCCCACAGTAGCGGGTTCCACCGTGGCCCGTCCGCCTTTAGCCGACGCGGCGGGATGCTGGCCGCGAGGCGCTCGGCCTCGCCGTCCCGCCCGCTGCCCAGGGCCGCCAGCACGGCGCGGAAGTCGTCGCTCTCCAGGAATTTCCGCCAATCCTCGCCGCTCTCGCCGCTCTGGCGCCTGCGCAGGGAGGGGGCGCCGCCGGCGGCGTAATCCGTCGCCAGGTACACGCGGCCCACGTCTTCCATCGCGGCCCGCAGTTCCTGGTCCGGCAGGGCGGCCGCGGTCGCCGCCTGGTACCCGCGCAGCAGGTCGCGCAGGTCGTACGCGATGTCCGCCTGCCGCGGCAGGATCGTCCGCAGCGGCTCCGCCTCGCCCAGCGTGATATCGACCAGCAGCGTTTTGACCCCCAACTCGGCCAGGATCGAGATGATCCCGGCCTGCACGTCGCGCGGCCACGGCCACCGGCCAACGATGTCGAGCGCGGCGTCGTCGATGTCGATGCAGACCAGGTCGCCGTGGTCGGGGATCGAGTTGGCGTACAGGAAGCGCAGGTCGAGCGTCTTGAGTTCGAGCCAGTCGAGCCCGCCCACGGCGTAGATCAGCAGCACGGCCGCCGTCGCCGCCAGCCCCACGCCGATCGCCTGCCGGTTCGCTCGCCGCCGCTGCTTGCTCACGGCGGCCTATTGTGCCGCGGCACGGGACGGTGTGCCACTGTTCTCTCGCGTGTGCCACTGCTCTTGAGCAGTGCTGGACCTGGCGCCGTCGGCGGTCTGGATACCCCACTACTCGGCCGCGGCACTCGGCGGGTCAGGATCGGGCACGCCGCCGCGCGCCGTTCCCCACTTCGATGCTGACAACCAGCATCATATCGACGATCTCAAAATCGTCAGCCCCAGTCGAGACGATGACGGTGCGACTGCCTTCCGGGGGGATCCACACGAAGTCGGGGTGGACCACGCGCAGCGCGCGTCCGTCGCCCATGTGCAGCCTGAACGGCCGAAATGGCTGCGCCCGCAACGTTTTCCGCAGTCGGTCAACCGTCATGGACCTTTTCCGCCGCAACTTGGATTATACCGGTCCGCCGTGCCTCCTGGGGCAGTTCGGCGCCGACTTGGTCAGTAATGCTCGGGCACGTGCAGAACAGGTTTCGGTCGCCCCAGACATTGTCGATCCGCCCGACCGCCGGCCAGAACTTGTGGTCGCGGACCCAGGGAGCGGGGAACGCCGCCTCCTCACGCGGGTATGGGCGATTCCACTCCGTCGCCGACACCGCCGCCGCCGTGTGCGGGGCATTTTTCAGCGGGTTGTTGTCCGCCGGCATCCGCCCCGCCTCGATGGCCCGGATTTCGGCGCGGATCGCGATCAAGGCGTCGCACAGCCGGTCCAGCTCCGCCCGCGACTCGCTCTCCGTCGGCTCGATCATCAGCGTGCCCGCGACGGGCCACGACATCGTCGGCGCGTGGAAGCCGTAATCCATCAGCCGCTTGGCGACATCTTCCGGCGTCACGTGGGCCGTCTTCTGGAACTCGCGCAGGTCGATGATGAACTCGTGGGCCACGCGGCCTGTCTTGCCGGCATAAACGAGCGGATAATGCTCCTTGAGCCGGTGGGCCATGTAGTTCGCGTTGAGAATCGCGACCTGCGTCGCCTTCTTCAGCCCCGGCTCGCCCATCAGCGCGATGTACATCCACGAAATCGGCAGGATCGACGCGCTCCCGTACGGCGCCGCCGCCACCGGCCCAATCGCGTTCTCGCCGCCACACTTCACGACTGGATGCCCCGGCAGAAAGGGCGCCAGGTGTGCCGCACACGCGATCGGCCCCATCCCCGGTCCGCCGCCGCCGTGCGGAATGCAGAACGTCTTGTGCAGGTTCAGGTGACAGACGTCCGCCCCGATCTCCGCCGGCCGGCACAGCCCGACCTGCGCGTTCAGGTTCGCGCCGTCCATGTACACCTGCCCGCCGTTGGCGTGGACGATCTCGCACAGCTCTTTGACGCCTTCCTCGAACACGCCGTGCGTGGACGGATAGGTGACCATGATCGCGGCCAGCCGGTCGCGCTGCTGCTCGGCCTTGGCCCGCAGATCGGCCAGGTCAATGTTGCCGCGCTCGTCGCACGCGACCGCCACGACACGGCAACCCGCCATTACCGCGCTGGCCGGGTTCGTCCCGTGCGCCGAGACCGGAATCAGGCACACGTCCCGGTGCCCCTGGCCGCGCGCCTCGTGATACGCCCGAATGACCAGCAACCCGGTGTGCTCGCCCGCCGCCCCGGAATTCGGCTGGAGCGACACCGCCGGGAGGCCCGTGATCTCCCCCAGCCACTGCTCCAGCCCCGCGAACAGCTCCGCGTACCCCGCCGCCTGCTCCGGCGGAACGAACGGATGCAGGTTCGCGAAGTCGGGCCACGAAATCGGCAGCATCAACGCCGTCCCGTTGAGCTTCATCGTGCACGAGCCCAGCGGGATCATCGACTGACAGAGGGATAAGTCGCGCGACTCCAGACGCCGCAGATACCGCAGCATCTCGTGCTCGGCGTGATAGCGATTGAAGACCGGATGCGTGAGGTATTCGCTCGTGCGGGCGAGCTCCGGCGGATACAGCATCGCGCCGGCCCCGGCCAGGTCCTCGACGGTAAACGGCACCGCGTGCTTGCCGGCGAAGATCTGCCAGAGCGCGGCGACCTCGGCCTTCGTCGAGGTCTCGTCGAGCGACACGCCGACCGAGCCGTCGCCGTAGTCCCGCAGGTTGATCCGGCCCTTGCGCGCCCGCGTCAGCACCGCAGCCGCCCGCTTGCGGAGCCTGATGCGCAGCGTACCGAAGAACGGCTCGCTCCCGACCTCGATCCCCAGCCGCCGCAGGCCGGCCGCCAACACCAGCGTCATCCCGTGCACGCGCTGGGCGATCCGGCGCAGACCGTGGGGCCCATGATAGACCGCGTACATTCCCGCCATGATCGCCAGCAGCACCTGCGCCGTGCAGATGTTGCTGGTAGCCTTCTCCCGCCGGATGTGCTGCTCGCGCGTGTGCAGCGCCAGCCGATACGCCACATTCCCGTGCGTGTCTTTCGAGACCCCGATCAGCCGCCCGGGCATCTGCCGGACGTACTCCGCCCGCGTCGCCATGAACGCCGCATGGGGCCCCCCGAAGCCCAGCGGCACGCCGAACCGCTGCGCAGAGCCGACGGCGATGTCGGCGCCGAGCTCGCCCGGCGGCTTCAGCAGCGTCAGTGCCAGCAGGTCGGTGGCGACGACGACGAGCACGCCCGCCGCGTGGGCACGTTCGATGATCTCCGCATCGTTGCGAACGCGGCCGTCGGTCGTCGGGTATTGCAACAGAATGCCGTACAGGTCCTGCCCGGCAAAGTCGATCTGTTCGACCGGCCCCACGTGCACGTGCAGACCCAGCGGCCGGGCCCGCGTCTGCACCACCGCGATCGTCTGCGGGTGGCAGTCGTCCGCCACGAAAAAGCCCAACCTCTCGGTCTTCGCGAGCCGGTGACACATGGTCATCGCTTCCGCGGCCGCAGTCGCCTCGTCCAGCAGCGAGGCACTCGCCAGCGGCAGCCCCGTCAGGTCCGCCACCATCGTCTGGAAGTTGAGCAGCGCCTCCAGCCGCCCCTGCGAAATCTCCGCCTGGTACGGCGTGTACTGCGTGTACCAGCCCGGGTTCTCGAGGATGTTGCGCTGAATCACCGGCGGCACGATGCAGTCGTAGTACCCCATCCCGATCAGCGACCGGAACACCTGGTTTTTCGCCGCGATCGCCCGCAGTTCCCGCAGCATTTCGTACTCACCCCGCGGCGGTCCGAGGTTTAGCGGTCCGTCCAGCCGGATCGCGGCCGGGACGGTGTCGTCCACAAGCGCGTCGAGCGAGTCGTAACCAAGCACGGCGAGCATCTGCGTGATGTCGTCGTCGCCGGGGCCGACGTGGCGGTGCACAAAAGTGTCAGACGGGTTCAGAAGCTGCTGGGCAGCGAGGGTGTGAGGCATTGAGCTGGAAGCTCCTCGTCAAGCGAAGTAGCGTCAGGCCTCGGGGCCTGACGGCCGTCCGCGGTTACCCGGCCTGGGCATCATGTTTCCGCGATCATGCTGTCGTACGCCGGTCCGTCCATCAGCTTGTCGAGCGGGCTCACGTCGCGGCACTCCAGCTTGAGCATCCAGCCTGCGCGGAACGGGTCGCTGTTCACCAGGCCGGGCTCGTCGGCCAGGCGCGTGTTCGCCGCTTTCACCGTGCCGCTGACCGCCGTGTACAGCTCCCCGGTGGCCTTGACCGATTCGATTTCGCCGAAGTGGCTTCCGCCTTCCACGGCCGCTCCGACTTTGGGGAGATCGACGTACGTGATGTCCGTCAACTGGTCGGCCGCGAACTGCGTGATCCCGATCGTGACGGTGGTCCCGTCGACCTTGAACCACTCGTGCGTCTGGGAGTATCTGCGATCGTTGGGAACCACCATGCTCCGCTCTCCTGTGCTCGTGGGAAGGACCGGCGTTCCGCGGGGTCGGACCCCGACAGGCCCGGCATTCTAGGTCTTGGGGGCGAGGAGTGGTAGAGGCGGGCGACCGCGCAGGGTGCGCCCCCGCTGCAGCGCGTGGGTTATCCGTGGGGCAACTCAACGTGCGCGCGGGTCGTGCGCGCGGCCGCTGTGCGGACGCCACGCTGCTCGGTGCACCGCCGAATCGTTCCGATCAGGACGTTCCGGTCGATCGGCTTGCTGGCATAGTCGTCGCAGCCTGCTTGCAGGCAGCGCTCGCGATCCTGGGCCATCGCGTGTGCGGTGAGCGCGATGATCGCTCCGGTGTAGTTCTTGCTCCGCAGAAGCGCCACGGCGTCGTAACCGTCCATGACGGGCATCTGGATGTCCATCAGGATCACGTCGAAGGGCCGCTCCGCCTCGCGCGCCGCAAGGGCCGCGTTGACGGCGAGCTGCCCGTTCGCAACGGTGACTACCTCCGCCCCGGCCTTGTGCAGGATGAACGAAATGAGGCGCTGGTTGTCCGGCCCGTCCTCGGCGAGCAGAATGCGATACGGCAGGCGGCCCGCCCCCGGCCGGCCGTCCTCCGCGGCCCCGCAGCCGGCGGCTGCGGCCCGGTGGTCACCGTCCTGCAACGGCACACCCTCCAGCGGGCCGGCGGCAATGGTCGCCCGAAAGCGGGTGCCCGCCCCGGGTTTCGACTCGATTACCTTGACGTCGCCGCCCAGCAGCCGCGCCAGACGCTGGCAGATCACCAGCCCCAGCCCCGTGCCGCCGAATTTCCGGCTCGTAGAGCTGTCCGCCTGGGCAAACGGCCGGAAAAGCCGGGCGATCTGCTCCGGCGACAAGCCGACGCCGGTGTCGATCACGTCCATCTGCAGCGTGGGACGTGGCACGTCGGGCGGAGTGACCAGGGCGGCCACGATGCGCACCTCCCCCTGTTCGGTGAACTTGAGTGCGTTGCCGACCAGGTTCAGCAGAATCTGTTGCAGCCGCGTCGGGTCGGTCTCGATCGTCTCCGGCACCAGCCCGCGGTACTCAACCTCCAGGCGCAGCCCTTTCTCGGCGGCGCGTACCTGCATGAGCGCGCACACGTCGGCGATGATCTCGACCGGCGAGCAGCGGCGGCGCTCCAAATCCAGCCGCCCGGCCTCGATCTTCGACAGGTCGAGGATGTCATTGAGGATATCGAGCAGGTGCCGGCCGTTTCGCCGGATCGTCCGCGCCGCCTCGATCCGCTCCGACTCGGGCAGGCCGGCATCGAGCAAGTTCTCCGCAAACCCGATGATCGCGGTCATCGGCGTGCGGATCTCGTGGCTCATGTTGGCCAGGAACGCGCTCTTGGTCTGACTGGCCGCCTCCGCCGCCAGACGGGCGGCGTCCAGCTCCTGGTTGATGGCCTCCAGCTCGATTTGCTGCGCCTGCAACTGCTGCTTCTGCGCTTCGAGCTCCATGTTGGCAACGCGCAGCGCCAGGCCGTGGGCCCGCAGCTCCTGCTCGGCCCGCTTGCGCTCCGAGATGTCTCGCGCGAAGACGAACGCGTACACCTTTCCGCCGAACTCCAGGTGATTGGCCGTAATCTCGACCGGCACGAACGTGCCGTCCTTACGACGGTGCCGCCGTTCGAGCTGCATCGAACCCCGCTCCTGGAGTTCCTGCGCCTTCTGCGCAGACTCCGTCGGCGTCAGGTCGGGGTCGAAGTCGCGGACATTCATGGATAGCAGCTCGTCGCGCGTGTACCCGAGGCACTGACAAACGGCCTCATTGACGTAGATGACCCGCCCCGTCGTATCGAGCCAGTACGTGGGATCCATGGCCCGGTCGATCCAGAACTGCGTGAGCTGGAGCTGCTCCGTCGCCTCCTTGCGCTGCGTGATGTCAATCGCCATCTCGTAGCGCACCAGCCGGCCGTCCGGCCAGCGAATGGCCTTGTCGATGCACCGGTACCACCGCCGGTTCAGCGCATTCTGAAACTCCCACGTGTGCGGCCGGCCGGCGTTTTCGCCGAAGATGCGATCATTCGTGCAGAACGCGCACGGCGCGTCCAGGCCCTGCAGGACTTGGTAGCACTTCTGACCCACCCCGTCGCCCCATTGTCGGCGCGCCGCCTCGTTGAAGTACAGCAGCTCGTACGTGTCCGGATCGCTGACGTACACCGGCTCGTCCGTGTTGTCGAGAATCGAAAGCAACTGCTCCCGCTCGAGGTTGCGCGCGTCTTCAGACTGCTTGCGCTGCGTGATGTCGCGCCCCGCCGACTGCAGCTCCACGCACTGACCGTGCTCGTCGAAAAACGCCCGCACCGTCCAGTGATACCACGCCTTCGACCCGTCCGGACCGCACACCGGATAGTCATACGTATGCACGCTCTGCGCCGGCGTGAACGTACCCATGTGCCGCTCGATCGCCCGACGCCCCTCCGGCGACACCGTCGTCAAAATGTTCTGGCCGATGAACTCCTTGCGCCCATGCCCAAAGGCCCGGCAATAAGCCTGGTTGGCGAATGTCACCGTGCCGCCCGGCAGGAACCGGCAGATCAGCTCCGTCTGGTCGTCGACGATGCTCCGGTAGCGCTCTTCGCTCGCGTGCAACGCCGCCTCGCTCCGCCGCCGGACCCCCTCCGCACGCAGCGCATTCCGCCTCAAGTGATGCACGCCCAAGCCCGCCAGCAGGCTGACCCCTACGGCCGGCAGCAAACCCCACCACGCCGCCCGCCACAGCGCCGCTAGGCGCAGGCCGTACTCCGCCGCCGTGATGTCGACGCCCACGACCCCGACCTGTTGGCCCGCCGAGTCGAAGAAGGGCGCGTACCCGCTGAGCAACGCACCCCAGCGGTCGACGTAGGGCTTCCCCGTGGCCGTCGGATGCCCTTCCCGCAACGCGGCCCACATCGCCGGATCCGGCGCGTCGTAACGCTCCATGATCGCCGAGTGATCCTCGACCCCGTCGTGGTCGGCGTCACCGGGCGGCGTGGCGTCGAGGACGAAGTGAACCTTCCCGTCAACCAGCACCACCGTGTATAGGAACCGCAAACCGTTCACGCCCTGCAGCACACGCCGCAGCGGCGCCACGGCGCGCCGATAGTCCTCGCTGTCCTCTTGGGCCGGGTCGGTAAACGTGCGGTGCAGATCCCCGTCGATGAGCGCGGCCGCGGCCTGCGCCTTCCGCACCAGGTCGTCCCGCACCTCCGTCGTATACGCCCGGCGCGCTTCTCCGTACAGGAGCGCAATGCTGAGACAGGCCGTCAGCAGCAGGATGGCCGCAACCGCCACGCCGTCGCGCAGCGGGCGGATGCGCGCCCGGCCCGTGTCTCCAGTCCGCGTATTGTCCGAGTGAGGCACTGTCACGCCAACCTGGTCCCCAAATAGTCCGCGCCCCGTGCCATGCTACGCTTGCGCCCGACGGCGCCCCGGGAGCGCAACACGGCCCGCTTCCGCGCCGTCGCGCGCCCCGCCATTCGGCCGTTGAAGTCATCGGTTCGGGCGCTCGCGCGCGCCATTAGTGTGGGTACTTTTGCCGGGGGTTACCCCCCTCGCTGCCCCGCCCCGGCCTCAGACCGAAAACCTTATCGGCCGCGTGCCCCCCAAGGTCGCGCCGCGCGCCCGGCCCCGGGCGTGCCGTAGGCGGCAGCGCCCGTAATTCCCCGGTCTTGGCGCGCTCGGCGCCTTGGCGATTCTGGTGTCGTAGAACTAGTCGTTCGTCTGCACCGCGATCTTCCGCGGCTTGGCGCTCTCCGCTTTCGGCAGCCGGACGCTGAGCACGCCGTCCTTCAGCACGGCGTCGACGCGTTCGGTGTCGAACTCCGTCGGCACAGTGACCACACGCGTGAACTGGCCGCACAGGCGCTCCTGGCGGTGATAGGTCCGTTTCTCGCCGTTGACCGCGGCACGCCGCCCTTTGATGGTCAGCTCGTTGCCGACGGCGTAGATTTCCACGTCGCCCTTGTCGACGCCGGGAAGCTCGGCCTCGACGCACAACGCGTCGCCGGCGTCCCACACGTTGAGGGCCGGATACGCGGCCCGCGAGAGTAGCGACGGGCGCGCCGGCCCGACGTTGAAGTCATCGAGCAGCCGGTCCATCTGCCGCCGCAACTCGTCAAACGGGCTCGCCGACAATCGGTTCAGGAAAAGCGTGGGCCACATCGTTAATCTCCTTCTGCATGACACCGCTTCGTTGTCTAAAGCACTTCTCGTTGTCTGCGCTAGTACTTACTTGCATAAGTCTGAATAATAACGTACCATGCTGGGCATGGCCAGAACTGCGACACGAATCGTGCTCGGCAACGCGGAAGAACAGGAACTGAAGGCCGTCGTGCGAGCGCCGACCAGCCAGCAACGACTCGTGCGGCGCAGCCACGCGATCTTGCTGGCCGCGCAGGGCCGCGGCACGGCCCAGATTGCGACCGAACTCGGCGCTACGCCCGCCTGGGTCAGTCA
>CAIWOY010000166.1 GCA_903914415.1 uncultured Phycisphaerales bacterium
ATACGCCGCGATGTTCGCCCCGAGCTGAAACGCCGCGTCGCTCAGCTCCGGCACGTGGGCCTGCTCCCACAAGCACGACAGGTCGCGCGGGCTAAAGATCACGCTCGTGCGGCACCCCAGGTCGATCCCCTTCAGCCCGTACGGCTTGACCGCGTGCAGTACCCGGTACACGGCGTGCTCCGCGCCCAGCTCGTGCAGCGGAACCTCCGGGAACGTCGCTGCGGCGAAGTCCTCGAATCCGCGCTGAAACTCCGCGCGCCCGCAACACGCTTCGGCCAGGATGGTGCCGCCGAGCTCGATGTAGCGGCGGAACTTCATGCGCTGCTCGCTGGTCAGCTTGGGAAACGTGTGGCCGCTCACGTACAGCAGTGGGGCCGCGAGCCACTCCTCCAGCGGCGCGTCGAGCGGGACGACCTGCCACGCAATCGGCTGCCCGAGCGCGTCCCCGATGAACCGGATGAGATGCTCGACGTCATAGCGGTCCGGCGTCCACGCTTCATCGTTGGACCACTGCAGCTTCTGCACGACCAGCGACATGTGCCCCTTCGCCAGAAACAGGACGGCGAAGCACGTTTCCACCACGCTGTTGTCCCATTGGCCGCTGGCGCCTTGTGTTCGGACGAGGATCGTGGCCCCCGCGCGGTACCAGTCGTGCGGGCCGAAGTACTTCTGCCCGGAGAGAATGCCGCAGCGCTCGACGCCGTACAGCCAGTAGTGCAGCAGGTCGCCGCGGCCGGGGTTGCGTCCGGCCTGGAAGTTGCGGCCCAGCCATTCGAGGCCCTTGGCGAGGGAGCGGGT
Organism: uncultured Phycisphaerales bacterium; assembly: GCA_903914415.1. GTDB lineage: Bacteria > Planctomycetota > Phycisphaerae > UBA1845 > Fen-1342 > Fen-1342. The sequence goes on from CAIWOY010000166.1 coordinate 799, forward strand.
GACGCGGTAGTGACTGCAGTTCGGGGCGGCGCCGTCGTGGAAGCCGTGCTCGCGCCCCTGGTCGAAGTCGCGGGCAAGGATGAGCAGGTCGGAGACGCCGGCGGCCGTCATGCTCCCATAGCTCGTGCCGGTGGCCTGATACGCCCAGCCGCCGTCGTTGTTCTGGGTGCGGATCACGGCCTGCAGGGCGTGTTCCCAGACGGCGCGGGGCACGGCCACGCCGGCTTCGGAGGCCGCGTCGAGCCCGAGCAACGCGAACTGCGAGTTGGAATGGTCGAAACGCTCGCCCTCGGCGGAATAGCCCCACAGGCCGGAGCGGTTCTGCGCCCCGGCGAGCCACTTGGCGGCGGCCTCGACCTCCGGGCGAAACCCCTTCGCATCCGCCTTGGCCAGCACCATTGCCTTGAGGCTGACGACGTAGGTGTGCTCGTTGGGTACGTCGCGGATGTAGCGCAGCGCCGCGGCGACGGTGTCAGAATCGACCGGCTGCTCCGCCTGGAGCAACGCCAGCGTGGCTAGGCAGGTTACGCCGCCGGGGTAGTAGCTTTCGCTCCACGACCCGTCGGCGAGTTGCTGCTCGCGGATCGCCGCGACGCCCCGCTCGAGCGCGTGCTTGACCTGCGCACCGGTGACTTCGGTGGGGGGTGCGGCGGTTGCGAGGCGGGCGCACAGGGCCGCCGCCACCAGGAGGATTGCCCGCTGCGGACCGCAATGGCGACGTTCGCCGGCCATTGCACGGCAGTATAGCTGCGCACGAGGCCGGGGTTCAGGGTTCGGGGTTCGGGGGTTGGGGTTCCGGGTTCAGCGTTCAGCACTTGGGCACCAGCTTTCAGGCGACAGCTATCAGCCCTCAGCTCCCAGCCCAACGCGCGCGCGGGGAACATCCCCGGCGCAGGTACGCTAAGTATTCGCCACGGAGAGGCCGAGGGCAAAGCGGGGTCGGAGGACTGACAGAATCCGGCGGGATTGGGCGGGGGCAGGCGGATTTTGGAGTTTGGATTTGGCCCGGGCGAAGCGGAGCCGGCAGATCGCGTTGTGGGCGAGCGGGGCAGGGGGTATATTGGTCTTATTGGACGACTGGCCGCGGGATGACGGGGCGTGGAGAGCGGCAGGGCCGCGTGGGAGCGAGCAGGGCGGGGTTGGCCCGCCGGAGCGGCGCGGGTTCACCTGGGTGGAGATTCCGTTCGTACCGGGCAAGGGGAACGCGATGAATCGTGCGATGGCGAGCTGTGTAGCGACCGCGCTGGGTCTGTTTACGCTCATTTGTGGTGTGGCGATCGGCGGCGAGGATGCGTCGCCGACTGGCGCGACGGCGCGCGCTGCTGAGGCAGAGGGCGCCAATCGCGAATGGCAAAGCCTCGGCGTGCCGGAGGCACCGCCGCTGCTCCACGAGCCGAAGCGGCACCAGCCGCCGGCGCCGCTGCGTGCGTGGGTCACTTCACCGCGGCTTTCGCCCGAGCGGCTGACGCGCAGCGGTTATACGAGCGTGCAGGTCAACGTGGACGCGAACGGCGACAACATCGTCGGCGACGCGGCCAACGAGCCGAGCATCGCGATCGACCCGACGGACCCGAACCGCATCGTCATTGGGTGGCGGCAGTTCGACAGCATCGCGTCGGACTTCCGGCAAGCCGGCTGGGCGTACAGTCACGACGGCGGCCAGACCTGGACGTTTCCGGGCGTGTTGACGCCGGG
>CAIWOY010000167.1 GCA_903914415.1 uncultured Phycisphaerales bacterium
TTCTCATCGCCGGACCTCCTTCAAGATGCTTGTCCATCTTTGGGCCGCACCACGCGCGCCCGTTGAGCGGCACGATACCGCTCGGGAGGCCCGGCTTTCATAGCTTCTCCGTGGTGAGCGATCGTCCCGATAACCAAGATGCTCAATTAGGCTACACACAAAACAACGCGCTTGAGCACCTTCGCTTTCCGACCCGCGAACCGCGCACGCCCCTACGACTCGAGCGCCGGCAGCGCCGCCGTCACGTGGTACGCCAAATCCGTCGGCGGCTTGGAAATCGGCGTCGGCGTCACGCCCCAGATCCGCTCCGCGTACTCGCGCACCGCCCGGTCGCTCGAAAAGTGCCCCATGCGGGCGATGTTCAGGATCGTCGCCCGCGTCCACGCCGCCGGGTCGCGCCACAGGTCGTCGGCGCGCTCCTGCGCCGCCAGGTACGACTCGATGTCCGCCAGCAGCATGTAACTGTCGCCCTCGTGCAGCAGCCAGTCGAACACCGGGCGGAATAGCATCGGCTCCCGCGGGTTGAACTCCCCGCCCGCGAGCGCGTCCAGCGCCCGCCGCACCGCCGCGTTGCGCTCGTACACCTTCCACGGCTCGTGCCCCGCCCGTCGGGTTTCCACCTCGTCCGCAGTGAGCCCGAACAGGAAGAAGTTCTCGGCGCCAACGGCCTGGCGAATCTCGATGTTCGCCCCGTCGAGCGTGCCGATGGTCAGCGCCCCGTTGAGCGCGAACTTCATGTTCCCCGTGCCGGACGCCTCGGTCCCCGCCGTCGAAATCTGTTCCGACAGGTCGGCCGCGGGAATGACCTCCTCCGCCAGCGACACGTTGTAATTCGGCAGGAAGAGCACGCGCAGCTTGCCGCCGACCCGCCGGTCGCGGTTGACCGTCCGCGCCACGTCGTTGATGAGCTTGATGATCAGCTTCGCCCGCCAGTACGCCGGCGCCGCCTTCGCCCCAAAGAGCACCACGCGCGGCACAACGTCGGCCGCTGGGTTGTCCAGGATGCGGTGATAGCGGATCACCACGTGCAGGATGTTCAGAAGCTGCCGCTTGTACTCATGCAGCCGCTTCACCTGCACGTCGAACAGCGCATCCGCGGACGCCCGCACGCCGGTCCGTCCCGCCATCCACGCGGCCAGGCGCTGCTTGTTCGCCCGCTTGACGCTGCGAATCTCCTTCTGAAACGCCTCATCGTCCGCGTGCGGTTCCAGCTTCCGCAGCTCGTCCGCCGCGCGAATCCACCGCGACCCGATCCGCTTCGTGATCGCCGCCGCCAGCCCCGGGTTGCAGGTTGCCAGCCACCGCCGCGGCGTCACGCCGTTGGTCACGTTGATGAACTTCTCCGGCCACAGCTCGGCGAAATCGGGTACGACGCGCGTGCGCAGCAGATCGGTGTGCAGCGCGGCGACGCCGTTGACCTTGTGGCTCCCGACGATCGCGAGGTGCGCCATCCGCACGGTCTGCACGCCGCCCTCGCCGATCAGCGAGAGGTGTTGCCGGCGGCCCATGTCGTCCGGCCAGCGCTCCTGCACCGGCCCGTCGAGGAAGCGCTGGTTGATCTCGTAGATGATCTGGAGGTGCCGCGGCAGCACCCGCTGCAAGAGCGGCACGGGCCACTGCTCGAGCGCCTCCGGCAGCAGCGTGTGGTTCGTGTAGGCGAACGTGCGCTGCGTGAGGTCCCACGCGCGCTCCCACGGCAGCCCACGCTCGTCGACCAGCATGCGCATCAGCTCGGCGATCGCCAGCGACGGGTGCGTGTCGTTGAGCTGCACCGCGACCTTGTCGGCCAGCGCCCCGAAGTCGTCGTGGATCTTCTCGTACCGCCGCAGGATGTCGCTGAGCGTGCAGGCCACGAAGAAGTACTGCTGCACGAGCCGCAGCTCGCGGCCCGCGTCGGTCTCGTCGCTGGGGTAGAGCACCTTCGTGATGGTCTCGCTGAGCGCCTGCTCGCGGACCGCCTCGACGTAGCCTCCGCGGTTGAACGCCGCCAGGTCGAACGACTCCGACGCCCGCGCCGACCACAGCCGCAGCAGGTTGACGGTGTTGTTCTCGTAGCCGATGACCGGGAGGTCGTATGGCAGGCCGATCACCGCGCGGTATTGCCGCCACGCCGGCCGGTAGTTCCCCTTCGCGTCCCAGGCGTCCTCGACCTGCCCGTAGAGGCGCACCGGGCACGAGAACTCCGGCCGCGGAATCTCCCACGGCGAGCCAAACCGCAGCCAGTAGTCCGGCCGCTCGACCTGCCACCCGTTGACGATGTCCTGCTCGAAGATGCCGTATTCGTAACGCAGGCCGTAGCCGTAAAACGGCAACTCCAGCGTCGTCGCCGAGTCGAGGTAGCACGCCGCCAGCCGCCCCAGGCCGCCGTTGCCAAGGCCGGCGTCCGGCTGCAGTTCGCAGATGCGTACGAGATCGAGGCCGAGTTGGGCGAAGCGCTTCGCGCAGTCCTCCCAGTGGCCGAGGCACACGAGGTTGTTGCGCAGCAGCCGGCCGAGCAGGTATTCCAGCGACAAATAGTAGACGCGCTTGACGTCCTGCTCGTGATAGGTCTTCTGCGTGGCGATCATGCGGTCCACGATCTGGTCGCGCACCGCCATCGCCAGGCTGGCGAAGTGATCGTACGGCTGCGCCGTGCTCCACGCTTCGCCCTGTGTGAAGCGCAAGTGGTGAAAGAAGCCGTCGAGGATGAGCTGCCCGTCGTGCGCCGGCCGCGGCACCGGCGCCGCCGCTTCCCTGGTCACGGCCTTCGTGGCAACCTTCGTCCTGGTTTTCGTCGTCGCCTGCGCACGTTTGCGTGCCATCCGTGTACTCCCGGCGTGCTGTTCTGGCAACTCAGGGCCGACATGGGGTCGGCCGTGACATTCGGCCGGCGGCCTACTTGACCAGCGCGCGCTGCAGTTGGCGCATGGCTTGCCGCAAGCGTTTCTCGTTTTCCACCAGCGCGATGCGGACGTAGCCTTCGCCGTTCTCGCCGAACGCCCGGCCGGGGGCCAGCGCGACCTCGGCGGCCTCCAGCATCTTCATCGCAAACGCAACGCTGGAGCCGTCGGGCAGGTGCTCGTCGCGGACGCGCGCCCACACGAACATGCTCGCCCGCGGCACTTCCGCCTGCCACCCCAGCCGCTCGCAACCCGCGATCACCACGTCCCGCCGCTGTTCGTACAGCTTCGCCTGCCGCGCGACATCCGCGTGGCCGTGGCGTAAAGCGATAATCGTGGCGATCTGGATCGGCTGGAAAATACCGTAGTCGTAGTAGCCCTTCACCGTCGCCAGGGCGTCGATCATCGTGCGATTGCCCACGCAGAAACCAATGCGCCAGCCGGCCATGTTGTACGGCTTGCTCATGGTCGTGAACTCGACACCGACGTCCTTGGCGCCAGGCGTCGAGAGGAAGCTCGGGGCGCGGTAGCCGTCAAAGCACGTCTCGCCATAGGCAAAATCGTGCAGCACGGCGATGCCGAAGCGCCGCGCAAGCGCAACCACCTGCTGGAAGAACGCGGGTTCGACGGTCATCGCGGTGGGGTTGTGCGGGTAGTTGAGGATCAGCAGCTTGGGCCGCGGGTACAGGTGCTCGACGACGTAGCGCACGCGTTCCAGGAACTCCTCGTCGTTGCCCAGCGAGACCGAGATCACGTTTGCGCCTGCCAGGGCAACACCGTAGATGTGGACCGGGAACGCCGGGTCGCCGACGACCGCCGTGTCGCCCGGCCCGAGCATCGCCAGCAGCATGTGGCTGATGCCTTCTTTGCTGCCGACGCAAGCACAGACCTCGGTGTCCGGGTCCAACTCAACACCGAAACGGTCGCGGTAGTGCCGCGCCACGTCCCGGCGGAGGTTGAGCAAGCCCTTGGCAATGAGCGTGTAGCGGTGGTTGCGCGGGTTGCGGGCGGCCTCGCAGAGCTTCTCGATGACGCGCTGCGGCGGTGGATCGATCGGGTTGCCCATGCCCAGATCGATGATGTCGGCGCCCTGCTGCCGCATCTGGTGCTTGAGCGCGTTGATTCGCCCGAACAGGTAGGGCGGCAGACGGTGCATCTTGTCCGCGGGTTTGATCTCGATGCCGCGCATGGGCGGGATCATAACGGATGGGCGCGCGGGGATGAAGGATGACGAGCCGATGTCCAGCGGCGGCCGGGGGCCACGTGCGAGCTACGCACGCGTTCCGGCCGCCCTTACGGCTCTTCGGCGATATCCCGCGGCACCAGCCCGGCGTCCGCCAGAAACGCACGGATCTCGTCCCAGTCCGTGCGGAAATCGCCGTGCCCACAGTCCAGTTCGATGAAGCGCGACCCGGGCGCCAGCTCGTGCAGCCGCCGGCCGTGGCTGATCGGAATTGTGCGATCGTGGCGGCCATGCTCGATGAGGATCGGGCATTGCAGCCTGGCGACGACACGGTCCGTCTCAAACGGATGCCGGCACAGGAAACCGGGCAGCAGGTAGCGCTGCGCGATCGCCGTCATGCTGGTGAACGTGCATTCGAGGATGAGCGCGGCGGGCGGTCGCTCGGCGGCCAGCGCCGTCGCCACGGCGCCTCCGATCGAGAGACCGTGGTAGATGATGCAATTCGGCTCGACCTCCGGCCGGGCCGCAAGCCAGTCCCGGAAGCAGATCGCGTCAGCAATAAGACCAGCCTGCGCGGGGTTGCCGCCGCTCCGGCCGTAGCCGCGATACTCGACGGCCAGCGCGGACAGGCCGAGACCGACGTATGGCTGCACGGCGGACCAACGCGAGTCGATCAGGTCGTAGTTGCCGTGAAAGTAGATGACCGCGGGGCCGGGCGACGTCGCCGACCGCCCGTGTCCGGGCTTGAACCACGCCTCGACCTGCTCGCCCTGCGGTGTCGTGATCCACACACGTTCGATTTCGGCATCGCTCGGCCCGTCCGCATTCGCCCGCAACCGCCCCGCCCCGGGAAAGATCATCGCCTCCTGGTTGGCGTAGGCAAACCCGAACCAGGCGGCGTAAACGGCGACGGGCAAGAACAGCAAGAGCCAAGGCCAGCGGCGCTGCCGGCGCGCCGGCGCTGCCGGCGATTGAGGAAAACTGGATTGCGGCCGGTCGCGTCCCACGCAGCATCGCCCTCACCACCTCACACGACGCATCATGCGGATATTCGCTTCGGCTGCGCAGGTATTACCGACCGTGCGCCAGCCCGTCCAGCTCCGCCCCCTCGACGTACCGGATCGGCACCCCGCGTTTCTCCGCCAGCTCGATCACGTCGGCGAGCTTCTCCCGGTGCGCGTCGTGCCGAATCAGAATCACCTAAAACCGCCTCTGATACGCCCCGAGCGCCGCCAAAACCGCCTGTCGGCCTTCAAGGTGTTCCATCCTGCACCCGCCGGAAACGCCGATTGCACGCTACCCCATAATCCCGCTCCCTCACAGGAAGGGGTTGGCCCAGGGTTGACCTCCCCGGCCATTCCCCATTACCGCTCCCTCCCTCCCAGACGGGAGAAGAATTGCGACATGTGCTCTTCATCACGCCCGCCGACACCGCACTCTGGCCAAGTTGATCTTGCGCCTCGACAGTTCAATGAGCGAGACCTCAGAACGCTAGGAACGCCCACGCTCACCCGCCGGACAAAGGCCGGCGCACACCACGTTGATTCGACGGTGCGCTCGACGCGCCGGTTTGCTCCCGCTCGCGCTCAGCGCTTGGTGAGCCGCGCATCGTAGGCGGTCTACTACCCAGCAACACGCCTCCTAACCACGCTAATGAGTCGCTTGACTTCACGATGCCAAGGTGACTTTCGGCTTTCTTCAGCGAGCCATTCCGAGGCTGTTTCCAAGTAGTGCTTAGCCTCCGCTCGCCCGAAACGGTCATCGTACCTCAGAGCTTGGTCAGCAAAGACCGTGGCATGGTAAGCCTTGCGCTTGTCATATCGGTAGCATTCGGTCACAATCTCCATGCTCTCCTGCAATGTCCCCTGTACCGTACCATCTGTCTCCGGCTGGTCGATATTCGCCCTGAAGAGTATAATGGCATGGGAATTACGAATCGATGGTATCCGCCCGTCGCTTGCGACTAGCGCCTCATCGATCATTCCAAACGCTTCGCGGAATCTGCGCTTATGCGCAAGATACAGCGCTCCCTGCTGTAGCACATATGGGGATTTGTCGCGTTCGTATGCCTCACGATAAAACCGTGTTCCCTCCTCCCAATCATCGAAAACGCGCCTCATCAGGTTCGCATCATAGGCGCGCCGCCTGAATACATCGAAACGATGTATTCTGTACGGTGAAATCCGCTCATGGAAGCAGGTAACAA